>CP002190.1:2400000-2703496 GCA_000525675.1 Bdellovibrio bacteriovorus W | reverse complement strand
CAGCCGCCCACGAGGTAGGTTTCAAATCCTGCTTCTTGGAGGTTTTTGACAATTCGAATGGCGTAAAAATCAATCCAGTCCTCATGCAGACTGGGTTTTTGTTGGATATCCATGGAGGAAGAAGTTACATCTCTTCGCATCAAAATTCAAACGTTGTTGAGGGCTATTGTCGGGAGTATAAAAAGAATATGTCTTATCTGAACAATTTCTATCATCAATTTTATGGGCCTGAGGAAGGCAGAAAATGGGTTTTTGTGCATGGCTTGATGGGCTATGGGCAAAATTGGCGTAAGATCGTTGCAGGACTTGAGTCTACGGAGTGTTGTTTCGTTTACGATCAAAGGGGCCATGGGCGCTCGTTTCATCCCACTTCAGGGGGCTATGCACCTGAGGACTACGCCCAAGATCTTTTAAAAATTGTCGATGAGTTGGGTTGGGAGTCCTTCAACCTCGTAGGTCACTCCATGGGCGGTAGAAACGTTTTGAACTTTGCGGCTCTCCATCCTGAGCGTATAGATCACCTTGTGATTGAAGATATTGGCCCTGAGGGGGCTGAAAACGCCCACGAGTACTATGAGTACCTCCTGAACTCGGTTCCGACTCCCTTCGCAACACGCGCTGAGGCAAAGGCCTATTTTTTTGAGAACTTCATTCACAATGTGCGAACACGTGAGCGCGCTGAGGTAATGGCAAATTACTTTTACTCAAATATGGCGGAGCAGCCCGATGGGACTGTAAGCTGGCGTTTTGACAAACAGGGGATCATAGACTCTGTTAAAATGGGCCGAGGCGGAGATCGCTGGGCCGAAGTGCGGGCTTTAAAGTGCCCAACCCTTTGGATTCGTGGAGAAAATTCGAAAGAGCTCTCTTCAGAGAACTTTCAGAAAGTTCTGGAGTCCAACCCATTGATTCAGGGCATCGAGATTCCTGGCGCAGGTCATTGGGTTCACGCAGATCAGCCTCAGGCTTTTTTACAGGCCCTGAGGGACTTTGTGGGAGGCTTTTAAGAGCCTTCTTTGACATTTCACTCCCTGCTCAGTAGTTTGGGAGACTTAGACCGGAGTTAAAGCATTTGAAATTTTCAGAATTGAATTTAGACCCCCAATTATTGTCTGCGATTGAGAAATTGAATTACGAGGAATGTACTCCTATTCAAGAACAATCTTTCCCGCATATTCTCGATGGCAAAGACGTAGCTGGTCTTGCACAAACAGGTACTGGAAAAACAGCGGCCTTCGTTATTCCTTTGATGGAACGTATCTTACGTTCTCGTCCTCTTCCAGATGACACTCCTGAAGAGATCAAAGCGATTGCTCAAAAAAGAGCCTTTCCAGATTGGAAACCACAGAACTTTATTTTGATCTTGGTTCCAACGCGTGAGTTGGCAGAGCAGGTTCAAGAAAACGTCGCTAAGTACTCGATTGATTCAGGACTTAAAGGTTTTGCTATTTATGGTGGCACTGGTTACGACAAGCAAAAAGAAGCTCTTAAGAACAATGTAGAGTTTGTTGTCGCGACTCCAGGTCGTCTGATTGATCTTTATAAAGAGCATCTCGTCGACTTGAAGCAAGTGCGTGCGATTGTATTTGATGAAGCAGATCGCATGTTCGATATGGGCTTTAAGGATGATATGAAATTCATCCTGCAAAGAGTGCCACGTGAGCGTCAGTTCTTGGTTTTCAGTGCAACATTGAATTTTGATGTATTGAATACGGCTTATCAATTTGGTTCAGAGCCGATTGAAGTAAATATCAGCCGCGATCAAACCAAAGCAGAGAACGTAAAAGATCAAATTTTCCATGTGGGTTCTGACGAAAAACCTCAGCATCTTTTATCTGTGTTGAAGCTTCATAACCCTAAGCAAGCTATTATCTTTACCAACTTCAAACTGAGTGTAGAGCGCATCGCTCGTTTCTTAGTTGATAACGGTGTGCCAGCAATGGCGATTTCAAGCCTACTGACTCAAGCTCAACGTAATCGCGTGATCGAGCAGTTTAAGGGCGACAATGATATGAATATCCTTGTGGCAACAGATGTTGCTGCTCGTGGGTTAGATATCAAAGGTGTCGATCTGGTTATTAACTACGAATTGCCTAACGACAGTGAATCCTATGTTCACCGTATTGGTCGTACAGGGCGCGCGGGAACTGAGGGGCACGCGTTTTCTCTCGTGGGTGATAAGGATATCGAATCCTTGGCGCGTATTGAAGAATACTTAAAGCACAAGATCGATGTTGGATACTTAGAAGATGAGCAACTCATCAAAGAATTCAAACCTATGGGAAGTGAAGGTCATTACTCCAGAGGTGGCGATCGCCCTCGTTCAGGAAGAAATGAAAGAGGCGGCGAGCGTTCACGTGGACCTCGTAACGACAACAGAAGACCTCGTTCTTCTGATAGATCTGAGCGTCCAGAGCGTTCAGACCGCAATAAGGGGCCGCATCCGAACTCTGAAAAACGCCATAGTTCAGGTGGAAAACCTACGAACCCACGTTTTGAGGGAAGACCAGGCGAAGGCAAGAGAAACGACAGCCGTCGCAGACCGAATGATCGCCGTCAGGATCAGAATAAGAAATATGATCCTACAAAGCGACGTCCACAAACATCTCGTCCAGTGGCGAAGCCAAAGCAGGCGAGCTTGGGACAAAAGATCACAGGATTCATTAAGAAACTATTCTCTTAAAAAGAAAAAGGGGCTGCAAAGGCCCCTTTTTTTATGTCTTATTTTTTCTTCAGAAATTTTTCAGCTTCAGGATTTGCAGATTTCTTAGCAATGTCGAGAGCTGTTTCGCCAGCTTTATTCTTAAGTGTTTTATCGGCGCCACTTTGGATAAGAAACTTTGCGGACTCGTTGTTGCCATAGCGAATGGCTTGCATCAGCGGAGTCTCTCCCGTGGAGTTTGTTTTATTGAGCTCCAATTTGCTTTTCGCCAAAATGAGCTTCGTGATCTCTAGATTGTTTTTCGCGGCCTGAATGAGAAGAGTGTCCTTACTATCACCGGCGACAAGAATATCAACCTTAGCTCCTGCTTGAATCAATTCTTTGGAGATATCAATTTGATCATTTGTTAGAGCCACAGCCAGAGCAGTTTCGCCGTCTGAATTTTTAAACTCCAAGTCTGGTTTCTTTTTAAGAACGAGTTTTACCAGAGCAAGGTCACCGCTTAGAGCGGCATTCATCAGCGGAGTGAGCCCATCAGCATCGGTGCTATTAATTTTAAAATCTTTTTTAGACATGATCTTTTTTGCAGAGGCAACATCGCCCTGCAAAAAAGATTTATAGATAGATTCCTGTGGAGCTTTTGTTTCTGCACCAGAAGTGAGAGCAATCAAAGTTGAGGACACAAAAGTTAATAAGAATCTTAATGACATGAATTTTACTCCAACTTTAAATCAATTCCTGAGGTTCTCTTCAGTGTCGAATCTTTATCAAATGGCAGTGTTTGAATTTCTGTATAAGTAATTCTGCGACCACCTCCATTATTAACGATCAGCTTGTTCACTTGATCCTTAATAACATTGTTGGCAACACCCCACTCAGAAGGCCGATCTGTATTTACGAGCATGACGAAGTAAATATCTCCGTTTTTTGTCGAAACTGTGCCAGCCAAAGTCTTGGCTTTATTCACACTTCCGGTTTTAGCAACCGTCGTTCCTGCAAAGTTTCCGTCGTACTTTCCAACAGTGGAATCTTTATCCATTCCTGCAACACTCATAATATCATATAGCTTCAGACCGTTTTTGCCTAGGACTTGATCCAATCTATAGATCGTCTTCACCATGGCCTCGCAAGTACCTAAGTTGTAGATATTCTTAGTCGGGTCGTGAATGTAGTTGGCATTGTTGCCAGATCCTAGGAAGAACTCAAAATCTGAAGTGTCCATAGATAGGGCCGACCTCATATACTTATTGAATTCTTCAGTGCCTCCCAGATTCCAATAAAGGTGATCTGCAATATAGTTATTCGACTGGTTGTTCATTCGCTTAAGAATGTTTTTAAGCGGAGCCGATTGATAAGTTAATGTCATACTGTTAGCTGGCATTGAGAAATCGGCTTTGGCCTTAAACTCAATACGGCGTACATCAATCGTCGGACGGGCATGCATGGTCACACCGATTTTTGCAGCCTGAGCTTTTAAAGCGTTGTAGCGTGTGTAACTAATAGCTGTAGAGAAATCCGCAGTTAGAGATTTACGAATAGCTTCGGTTTGTTTTTCAAGCGTGTCGTAATAAGGAGTGTCGCCCCCAATGCGAGGGTTTTCTTCTGCCAACCAATCTAATAAGAAGTGTTCATCAAAAGTTAAGTTCTCAATCTTTTTGATATCGAGGGAAGCTTTATTAAGCTCTGAGATAATAAAATAAGAAGCATTTCTTCCAAAGATAGGATCTCGACCGCCTTCGATATGGACGTCGTAATTATTATTTCCATTGCGGGTGATATGGAGCTTTGTTGAAAAACGATAGTTAGGACCTAACTTTTCAACGGCCCATAGAGACGTCACGATCTTTGAAATCGAAGCCAAAGGAAACTTTTTGTCCTTTTGCTTATCTCCTTGAACAACCCTGCTTGGGGCATTTGCCTTCATATGGCAGGACGAATTAACATAGACCTTAGCTTCGGCAAAGCTTGCCAAAACAAGGGTGCTGATGCTGATTGCAAGTGTCCTGATCTTGATCTGACGTACCATTAAACCTCTCCTCGTCGGGTTACACCTATACACGGACTGTGCCGAACGTAGATGCTAATATGGTTCATTTAAAGTGACCAAAATTGAGACAGTGACAATTTTGGGGGCCTCACAATGTCACCCTTGCTTTTTAGAAGGCAAAGTCGAAGGCGACTCCTTGCCAATAATCAAGTGAAGCGTTAAGCATTCTAAATGCTTATTGGGACGCTCATTCTCTGCGCTTATTTTCTAGTATCTGAGGCTTTGGTTCAGCACTTAGCTCTTCCCATTCCCTCTTCAGTCTTGGGAATGCTTTTGCTTTTCTTCAGCCTGTGCGCCTTTCCTCGTCTGCAGGCGCCGTTGGTGCAGGTCAGTCGTTTTGTCGCAAAAAATTTAGCACTTTTTTTCATTCCTGCCGGAGTCGGAGTGATGAACTACTTTGGGCTTATTGCCGAGCAGGGATGGAGACTGATTCTAATTCTCTGGATTTCGACGGCTATCACTCTTATAGGGACATCATGGATTTTAGATAAGCTTGCGAGGAAGAAATGATCGTGAGTCTTCTGTCTTTCTTTCTGACGGTGCTGGCTTTTTTAGTAGGAAAGTTTATTGCCCAAAAAGCCAAGGGCAGTGCTTTGTTCAGTCCTCCCGTGATTGCGATCTCAATTGTCGTCACAGTGCTCTTGATTTTTGGAGTTTCCTATAAGGAGTACTTCGAGGGGGCGCGCTGGATTCACTATCTTCTTGGCCCAGCGACAGTGAGTTTTGCATTGCCTCTTTATCATCAGCTACAGACTCTGCGAACTCATTTGCGCGCCATTTTAGTCAGTCTTCTGGCAGGGTGTACTCTCGGGGTTTTAAGCGCGGTCTATACGGGATGGATTTTTAAAGTCGCTCCAGAAATTCAGATCTCTTTAGCGCCTAAGTCTGTGACCACACCTATTGCTATGGCCGTTTCGGAGCAAATTGGCGGAGTGGCAGAGTTAACGGTCTTCTTTGTGATCTTCACAGGTATTTTTGGTGCGATGATGGCGCCGACACTTTTTAAGGTCTTTCGAATTCAGAGCCCAGAGGCGAAGGGTTTTGCCTTGGGATTGTCGGCGCATGGCTTGGGCACTTATCAGGCTTTTCAAATGAGCGAAGCTGCAGGTGCTTTTGCAAGCCTAGGAATGGCTTTAAATGGAATCGCAACGGCTCTTCTTATTGAGTTTCTGCGGATGCTTTTTCCTGGATAAAGTTGGCAAAGCCACTCACCCAAGGGGGAGCGTCGTTTACGCACGTGATAAGATGAAAGTTTTCTCCGCCGTTTTCTAAAAAGATTTCTTTTCCACCCATGCCAAGCTCTTCGATTGTTTCGATACAATCAGCAACAAAAGAAGGGCTAAAAACAGTGACATTTTTAAAACCTTTTTTCGGCAATTCTGAAAGAGTTTTTTCAGTGGAAGGCTCGAGCCATTTTTCTCTGCCAAGGCGAGATTGAAATGTGACCTGCCATTGATCTCTTTTAAGGTCCAACGCTGAAGCAAGAAGCTCTGCCGTTTTTAAACACTGAGCTAGATAGCAGTTGTAGTTTTTATTTTCACAGCACTTATCATCGATTTTACAATCAGGATTTTTGAGAACTTGTCGTTCAGGCAGGCCATGAAAAGAAAATAGAACAAAGTCGTTTTTGATATTGGGATTTTCTTTCTGCCCAATAGCAGCAGCCGAATCAATAAATGCCGAGAGATTGTAGAAAGACTCGATGTACTCGACAGATTTTTTAATCCCTAGGCGCTTAAGAACGTTTTTAGTCGCAGCAATCGCAGATCCCGTTGTGGCTTCGGCGTATTGGGGAAACATCGGAATCACGATATAAGAATCAACACGTTCTTCTTCAAGGTCTAAGATAGCTTCCTCGATGGACGGGCTTGAATAGCGCATCGCTATTTTTACGCTAAAACTTTTCCCAAGAAAGCTTTGCAGGCTTTGAGCAAATCGTTGTGAATAAGCGATCAGGGGCGAGCCTTCAGGGCCCAGCCACACTTTTTTATAGTTTCCAGCGGAAGCAGCACTTCGGCGAGGAACAATGAGTAAATGAACCAGCATCCATCTAAAAATAAATGGAATATCAATGACTCGTTCATCCATTAAGAACTTTTTTAAATAGCGTGCAACATCTTCTTTTTCAAAAGAAGAGGGACTCCCGATATTTAAAAGAAGGATACCTTGTTTACTCATGTTGAATTTGCTCCGCCATCTGGTAACTGCCTTCAAGTATTTTACTTAAGCCAATTCCGTATAAATAGTTTCCATGCACTCGGATAGAGCCGTGGGGTTTATGAAGTAGTCCCTCTTGCCAGATCTTTTCAAGGTGAAGGTTGTAAAGAGGCAGGGCATTTTTCCAACGAGTGAGAGAGTAATTGAGTAAACCGTCTTTTACTTTCAGAATTTGAAATCTTTCTTGAGCGATTTGCGCTAAGACCTCTTCATCACTTTTAGAAATAAACTCTTCCACTCGTTTTCCACCAAGAATCCATGTTTCGTTGGCAATGCGGTCGCGGTGGGGAAAGATATCGGAATTAAATAAAATTCCCAAAGTCGCTGTTCCATAACTTTGCGGAACAAGGCAACCAAAGCCATGATACTTTTTAGAATCTGCCTTAAAAAACAAAGTGCAGGTCATCAACGAAGTCATGGGCACTTCCGAAAGGGCTTTGCCAAGTTCTGGAGTCACATCCTGAAGCAGGCTTGCAGCCTCTTGCGCCGATGTGCACACAATAACATTCCCAGGGAGTGAGGACACATCAACGTCTGTGTCTGTTTTAAATTTGACCCCTTGGGCAAGCAAATGATTCTTAAGGGCTTCCATCACTTGGCCCATACCTTGAGGCGCCGTGAGAATTCCCTTATAACGTTTTTTACCTTTTTCTTTTTTTTGAAAGAGAGGGCCTAAGATCAACTTCGCACTAAGTTGTGAGGCGTCGGCCGCATAAATGCCCTGAAGGGCCGGAGAAAGAATTTTTTCAGCCAACGATTTCCCGAGAACTCTTTGTCCCCAGCTCAATACAGTTTCGCCCTCTAGCGGAGCTGACTTTTTCTTGCGCACAAGAATATTGAAAATGGCTTTCGGCGGATGGGTGAGGGACTCTGAAAAGCTCAAAGGCCATCTGCGAGGTTTTGCATTAAAGATGAAACGCTTTTTAGCTGTTGCTTTTGGGGTGAGAGACTCAATCCCTAAAGTTTGAAAAAGTTCATCTGTGCGCTCTGTGCGAATAAAAGAATTTGCCGCGGTCTCAACAAGTCCCTCGGGGAGTTGCAAAGTTTGAATCAAACCGCCTACGCGATTTCTTTTTTCGTAGATTGTGACTTGAGCGCCGGAGCGGGTGAGGTAATAAGCTAAACTCATCCCCGAGAAGCCCGCTCCTATAATATGGATCTGTTTCATATAGATTGAGAAAAGATTTTCGTCTGAGGTTGTTTTAATTTCAGTCGTTCATCAAAAAATACACAAGCATTGCGCAAGAATGGTTTTCCAGACTCGGTCACTTGGAGTTTTAAATTCTCGATTGTAATCAAGTTATCGGAGAGCATTTCTTTTAAGAACTCTTTGGCCTGGGTTTCTTGATCTTGATCTAGAAGGTCCACTGCATAATGAGTCATTAAGTCGAGAATCTGCTGACGACGAACGCGATCCATTTCAGTAAGCACGTGCCCACGGAGAGTTGGAATCGTGCCTTGATCTAAAGAAGATTCGTAAAGTGGCAGAACTTTTTCATTTTGATGAAAGCTCCATGGAGTCTCAGAAATCGAAGATACTCCCAGTCCTAAGAGAACATCGGTTCTTTGATCTGTGTAACCCATAAAGTTTCTATGCAGGCGATGCTCTTTCAGAGCTTTGCTAAGGTTGTCATCTGGAAGAGCGAAGTGATCCATGCCAATTTCAACATAACCCGCGTTGAGTAAAATCTCGCGTGCGAGCTCATAGAGCTCTCTTTTTTCTGGAGCTTTTGGTAGGTCTTCGTCTTTAAAAAGTCTTTGTGCAGGTTTAATCCAAGGCACTAAAGCAAAACTATAAAGAGCAATGCGATCAGGTCTTAAGCGAACCGTTTCTAGAGCCGTGTTTGTAAAGGATTCTTTTGTTTGTTTTGCTAATCCATAGATGAGATCAAAATTCACGGAAGTGTATCCCATAGAACGAGCTGCATTCGTCAGCTTTTCTGTGATCTCTAGAGGTTGAATGCGATTTACCAGGCGCTGCACTTCAGGGTTGAAGTCTTGCACACCCATGCTGACGCGGCTGAAGCCAAGCTTCTTGAGAGTCGCAAGTTGTTCTTCTGTCGTTCTGCGGGGATCGACTTCAATAGAGCCTTCGAAGTTTTCTGCATCAATCGTGAGATCAGAAAGAATCGGGCGAAGAAGTCTTTCTAGGGCCTCGGAAGAAAGGAACGTCGGTGTTCCGCCACCTAGGTGAAGATTCTTAAGAGGTCTTTTTAAAAGAGAAGGAACTTGTGCTTTATAAAGCTCCCACTCCTGTAGGATGCGCTCGACGTATCCTTCTTCTTTAGAGTGACTGCGGGTGATAATAGTATTGCAGCCACAGAATGTGCAGAGTGATTCACAAAAAGGGATGTGAATGTACAAAGACCAACCTTGTTCTGAAGATTGCAATGTTTCCTCAAGGTGAGTGATCCATTGGTCTTGAGAGGGATTGGTTTCCCAATAGGGCACCGTTGGATACGAAGTGTATCTCGGTGCCGGAACGTCGTATTTTGCTAATAGATCTTTAATCATCGAGCCAATCTCTCTCTAACTGTGTCTACGAAAAGTTTTACGTTTTTCTCAGGAGTCTTAGGGAGCACTCCATGGCCAAGTCCGCAAACCCAACCCGCTCTTTCTTCAAGAGAAAGAGACTCAAGTGGTTTTAAGAAAGCATCAAGTTCGGACTTGAAAGTGCTATCATCCAAGAAGAGCAAGCTTTGATCGAAGTTCCCTTGGACAAATCCCTTGTTTTGCAACTTGAAGGAATCCACTAAAGAACAGCGGTGATCAAATCCCTGACCTGCCCACGGAAGATTTTTAAATTCTTCGTTAAAGAACACCGGCTGAGTGCCTTTAGAGTAGTAGCCCAGCTTATTTGGGAACTCTTGAGCAAGCTTTGCAAGAGAGGGCTGCAACCAAGTTTGGAAGATGTGCGGAGAAACTTCTCCAGCAGCTGTGTCTAGAACCATTACCACTTCTGCGCCACCTTCAAATTGAAGACGAATATTTTCACGTAAAAGTTGGTACATCTTTTCAAGGAAAACTGGGTAAAGCGGCAATAAAGATTTTGATTTTGCCAAAGAACCCGCATGGGAACCTTCCACAGCATAGACAAACAACGTCCAAGGTCCGCCGACAAATCCAATCAGACTCTTATTGCTTGGTAGAACGGAGCGTGTAGCTTTCATGGCTTCCTTTTGGAACATCATGAAGTTTACAGCATCATCGACATTGCCTAGATTTTTAATTGTCTCTGGATCTAATTGGAAACTCAATTTAGGGCCCTGATCGGTGTATTGCAGTCCCATGCCCAACCCTTCAAGAGGGAATAGAATATCACTGAAAAGAATAGAGATGTCGAAATCGAATTCAGCTACTGGGCCCAGAGCCACTTCTGCTGCCACTTCTGGAATTTTACAAAGTTGTTCGAAAGAGTATTTCGCACGAAGTCCTTGATAATGTTTGTGGTAACGGCCTGCTTGGCGCATCACCCAAATAGGAGGAACGGCTTGTGGTGTCCTTGTCAGTGCGTTTTGAAAAAGTGAATTCATGTGTTTTCCTCCGTTGACCATTGATATCCGACTCCGCGAACGGAGCGAATGTGCTTTTCTCCATCGACTCCGAGTAATTGGCGGAGTCGCACGATAATATTATCAATCGTTCGATGACTTGGATTTTTATCCACGCCCCAAACTTCATTCATGATTTCGTCACGACTTAAAACTCTTGGAGCTTTTTCAATTAAGAGCTGCAGGATTTTTAAATCAGTAACAGGCGGGTACTCAATCTGTCCCGTTTTTTTAGAAACTGTCATATTGGTAAAATTGACAGTGCAGTTTTCAAGTTGAATTTCTCGCGCCGGCGCGTGAGCATCTAAGACGTGCTTCACGCGAATTAAAAGTTCCTTAAGGTGGAAAGGCTTTGGAATGTATTCCTCTGCACCGAGTTCGAAACCTTTAAGACGGCTTTCAGCATCTGCTTGTGCTGTTAGAAATAAGAATAAGGCGGGTGATGCTTGAGAAATTTTCTCTGCAAGTTCAAAGCCGGTTCCGTCAGGCAGTCCCACATCTAGAATAATCAAGTCGAAATCTTTGCTGGCAGAGAAAAGTTGCCAAGCTTCTTTGAAGCTCTTACCCCAAGTGACATCATAGTCTTTGGCAAGACGCTCTTTCAGCGTTTCACCTAAGGACAAATCATCTTCAACTAATAAGATCTTTCTCATGCGGTCTCTCCATTCATCTGAAGAATGCAAGTAAAGCCAGATTTTTCTGCAGATTCAAAACGAATGCTTCCGTTCATACGGTTGATCATGCGTTTTGTAATAAGCAGTCCAATGCCATTGCTACGCGTGTCTTGAGATTTTAAAATTTCAGAGCCTAGCTTTTCTAAAGGGCCGCTGAAGCCCAAACCATTATCAGCGATGACGATTTCGATTCTTCCCACTGACAGCGATTGAACTTTAATTTGCACAGAACTCGCGTTGCCATGAAGAATTGAGTTTTGAATGAGATTTTTAAATATGGATAAGAGAGCTCTGCGATCCCCGAGGATGCGGGCATTGCGCTCAAGCTCTAAAGAAATTTCTGAAAACTCACTGCGCAAGCTTGAAAGGATATCACTTAACGAGATCGGCTCTTTAAGCATTTTGCCAGATTCTAAGTCAGCTAGAAGGAGAGAGTTTTCTAATTGAAGATCCAGTCTTTGAATATCTCTTAAAAGACGTTTCATCACTGGCGGCGTGTCAGCCTTGAGATCTTCCTCTAAGACTTCGGCTTGCAGACGAAGGCGGGCGATCGAAGTTTTGATGTCGTGACTGAATGTTGCAAAGAAAAAGCGGAGGCGTTGATGCCTTTTCTGGTCACGATAGGTAAAGATCACTAGAGCGATACCACCAAAAAGAATCGCTGCTAGTAAAATTGAGCCTTCCCAAGCAAACATGCGATGAGAGATTTCCATCGGTTTGCCAGTCGTGGTGGTTGCATTCATTTTTAGAAGAAAATAAATCCACCACCACCCCACAAGAGAAAACGTAAAGGCAAACCATATAATGGCAAGGGCCGTTTTAATGTGGGGTTTGAGGTGGAACTTCATCGTGAATTACTCCGCACTCGCGATGATAGCTTCTGCGGCTTGATCCAAGATCTCATCCGTATGGGCTAAAGAGATAAAACCAACTTCATACGCATTGGGAGCCAAATAAACTCCACGCTCTAAAGACTTTAAGAAAAGGTTCTTAAAGCGAGGTCCTTGATTTGAAGGGATCTCATCAATATTGCGAATCGTCTTCTCTGACTTACCGTGAATCCAGAAAAGAGAAGAGTGAGAAGTCACTTGAAGATCTAAGCTCTTTGCTTGAAAACCAGCTTCTAGTTTTTTTGCAAACTTGGCTGTGCGATCAGCTAAAACATTCCAACCATCGACTCTTTGCATTTTCTTAAGAGTTGTAAGGCCCGCGCACATTCCAATTGGATTTGCGGAAAGAGTTCCTGCTTGGTAGACGTCACCGCTTGGTGCCACACGATTCATAAGATCTGCACGACCACCGTAACATCCAACAGGGAAACCGCCGCCGATGATTTTTCCGTATGTCACAAGATCTGGAGTGATGCCGGTTTTTTCTACCATGCCACCAAGACCCACGCGGAAACCAGAGATGACTTCGTCAAAAATTAACAAGCTGCCATGGCGTTTGGCGATGTTAGCTACACTTTGTAGGAACTCTTGAGTTTGAACTAGAAGTCCATAGTTAGCCGGAAGTGGTTCAATGATGATAGCTGCAATATCTTTTCCGTGAACTTGGAAAATCTCTTCAAGGGCCGAGACATTATTAAGTGGAGCTACGATTGTTGTGGCAGCCACTTCAGCTGGAACACCAGCACTGCTAGAAGCTGCTTCGCCCGCAAGGCCGCTGCCAGCTTTTACTAAAAGATTATCCACGTGACCGTGGTAACAACCTTCAAACTTAAGAACTTTATTACGACCCGTAGCTGCACGAGCTAAACGCAAGGCACTCATCACGGCTTCTGTTCCAGAAGACACGAAACGGATTTTTTCCATAAATGGCAATGTGCCAGTAATCCACTCGGCTAATTCTAGAGAGTAAATTTCAGCAGCTCCGAAAGTCCATGCTGTATCCACCATTTGGTGAACCACTTCGCGCACTTCTTCGTCCAAGTGTCCAAGGATCATAGGTCCAAAGCTTTGGCAGAAGTCGATATACTCTTTGTTTTCAACAGAAGTTAAATAAGCGCCATGGGCTTTTTTGAAGAAAACAGGTCCACGATCCAACCCTTTGAAAGAGCGCACTGGAGAGTGAACTCCTCCAGGAGCTACTTTAAGAGCGCGTTCGAAAAGTTGTTCAGAAGTTAAAGACTGCATTGCTTTCTCCAATCATCACTGTCGATAAATATTTGAACCCTTGTCTTATCAAAGTCACCGGTGAGTTCAAGTTGTTGTCGAATAATTTTATACGTATTTCCAGGTCCACAGGCGTGATGTTTTCCCGCCAGCTCGGGGTAAAGCTTTAAAGCGGCTAGGAACTGACTGCCACTGCTCCAGAAAAAGGCCTCTTTAGAGGCGAACTCTTCTGTATTTGCAAACGAGGTCTCGAGGCGATAGGTCGACAGCAAAGGCATCGCTGTGGCGTCGGCCTCATAGCCCTCCTGATGAGAGAGTTTTACCCATTGCAATGGCTCTGTGGCCAAAACTTCGATTTGGGGACGCTCCTGTTCACCAAGACCTTCGGTGCTGCCGTGAACCCAAACACCTTTTTCAGCCAAGCTCTGCCATGTTTTTAAACCTGCGGTCCAAACATAGCGAGGAGATGGTAATTCAGAATTCCAAGCTTCTTTGCGAGCCACGAAGTAGGCATTGCTGCCAGCAGGGACTTTAGGAAGAAGAACAGGGATACGCTCTGTTTCAGTTTGTACGAAAAGCATTTGCGCGCTTGGAAACTTCTGAACGGCTTCTGATTTTTCAACTTGGAAGCGGTCTAAAACTACTCCAGAGTCTGTCAGTCCCTTTAAAGAGATCACCTTGCCATAATCACGATCTAAAACTGTGACACCGATTTTCTGATGGCAGCCACCACCGAAACTAGAAAGAGTGTCCCTTTCAAGTTGGGCGCATGTGAAAGTGGAAGGGTGGTTGATTTTTTCAAGAATTTTTTTAAGGTCGTCGCGATCTTTCATAATCTCAATGGCCAAGGCTCCTTGAGCTGCGGCATTGGGATTGATAGAAAGAGGCAAAACCATAAAGTCCAACTCTTCAAGGTAGCCACGAAGTTGTTTTTTCACATCCGCAAACTCTGCTTGAGGAGCCGAGAGCAGGCGATCTAAAGCCGCCTTTGCCACAATCAGAGCATTGACCTCTTCACTTTCAATGAGTTTACGAAGACGAGTTGGTACATTGCCACGCACGTTTTCAAATTTCACAGAGATCAAAGAGAATGGAAGATGATCTTGAAGAAACGATGTCAGATTGTGCTCACGTCTTGGTGAAGAACTAAAAATACGAATCGCCTTATTGGCTTCAACCATCGAGCGGTGAGATTTTTTAAAGAGTAAAAGATCTCGCTGATCCGCACGTGGAAGGGTCGCAGCAATGACTGTATCATCTTTATGTGCCGTTGGAAGATCTTTCCAAGAGTGGACAACCATATCGGTATCGCCGTTTTTAAGAGCTAGATAGAAGTCTTCTGTAAAGACACCTTTTTCAGGCATCTTCCAAAGAGGGTCTGTTAGATTTTTATCTCCTAAAGACTCACTGAAGAAATATTCAACTTCCATTTCAGGAATTGCAGCCGCTAAGGTTTCGCCCACTGTGTAAGCTTGAAGGCGAGCAAGGTCGCTTTTGCGAGAAGAAATTTTTAAGCGCATATATCATCCCAACCCAGAGGGCGTAATTCAAAGCGGTTGACGAAGTTTGTAGATTTAAACTTCAGTTCGCTCTTGATGGAGTTAATGAGAGATTGAGTTTCTTTTTTAAGCTCTTGGATCTGAGCAAAGAATTCTTTAAGTGATGTATAGTGAACGCTCGGGAATTCGTCCTCAAGAAGATCTTCAAGATGATTGAGTTCGCCACGCAGATCATAGATTGCAGAAACTGGAGTGCTTGAAGTCTTTAAAAGATTCTCAATCGTTTGATCACTAAGTGGTGCAGCGATAACAAGAACTTGAGAATCCATTTGCGCATCACTATAGGATTGAATATCAAGTTGTGGATATTTTTGTGCAAAAGTCGCGATGTTATCAGGGCGACGACAGAAGACCTGAACCAGTGGCTTTGCGCTGATCCACGGGATGATCTCTTGGGCCAATTGACCAGAGCCGCAGATTGCAACGGATGCATCATCTTTAGTTAGGCGGCGCAAAAGACTTCCATAGCTTTGTGAGCCAATGCCTATCAAGCGCTCACTTCGTGTTTTTTTCACTTCAGCAATTACAAATTGAAGCCACTTTTGATGGTCTGAAAAAAGAAAATTGTCGAGAGTCTTTTGTTCTTCGACGAAGGCGCGGAATTGACCAAACACTTCGGTTTCACCCACGATTGGACTGTGGAGGCCGCAGAGAATTTCTAAGAGAAAGCAAAGAGCGCTCTCTCCGGTATAGATCTGATCAGAAGGAAGAGTTTCCGACTTTAAGTGAGAGAGCTCTTCGTCTTGAAGAAAAATCAATTGGCGCAGGCATGTTTTCCAATGCCCCTTTTCTCTTAAAGATAAGGGAAATTCAGCTTGTGATTTCCGGTGTATAATTGCGATCTGTTCCATTGAGAAATCATGTAACACTATTTGTCTTTGAAAGTGTCATTGAATTGTCATCTCCAACACTCTTGACTCATTGTTCAAGACTATGAAAGAACACTCTTGATTCTTGTCATGAAAATGCTTTAAAAATCAGCAGACCAACTTGTAATTCTTAGAGTGGAGTCCTAGAAATGAATATAAGACCTCGTCGCAACAGAGCATCTGAAAATATCCGTAATTTCGTAGCAGAAACTGACCTGAGAGCTTCTCAGCTTGTACTGCCTCTCTTTGTTTGTGAGGGACAGAAGCAGCAACAAAACATTGCATCTATGCCGGATATCTATCGCTGGAGTTCCGATTTGATTCTAGGACAGGTGGAAAAGGCAATGAATCTAGGGGTGCGCTCTTTTGATTTATTCCCTTCTCTTTCTGAAGACAAAAAAGACAGTGTCGGCACAGAGTCTTTAAATCCAGAGGGTTTGCTACCCTCCACAATTGCCCTGATTAAAAAACACTTTCCTGAGGCGACGGTGATCTCAGATGTGGCCTTGGACCCTTATTCTTCCGATGGTCATGATGGCATTGTAAAAGATGGAAAAATTTTGAATGACGAAACCGTAGAGATTCTTGCCAAGATGGCGGTTGTTCATGCGCAAGCCGGGGCTGATATTGTTTCTCCCTCTGACATGATGGATGGGCGAGTCGGAGCTATGCGCGAAGCTTTGGATCAAGCGGGTTTTTCGCAGACATCTATTCTGTCTTACTCTGCAAAATACGCTTCTAGTTTTTATGGCCCCTTCCGTGATGCTTTGGACTCGGCTCCGAAGTTTGGTGATAAAAAGACTTATCAGATGGATTTCCGTAACGCCCGTGAGGCTTTGCGTGAAGTGGAGCTAGATGAGATGGAAGGCGCAGATATCGTGATGGTAAAGCCGGCGCTAAGCTATTTAGACATTATCCAACTTGTTCGAGCGAACACTCAGTTACCAGTGGCAGCTTACAACGTCAGTGGTGAGTACAGCATGATCAAAGTCGGTGCAAAAGCTGGTTTTGTTGATGAGACGCGCGCCATGGTGGAAACACTCTACTCTATTCGCAGAGCAGGAGCCGATATCATCTTCACATACTTTGCTTTACCAATGGCAGAATGGTTGAAGCAGAACCGCGACCGGTTTTAGACTTGTAAAGTCCTCTAAAGAAGTCATACAATTTCCTCTGTCAGAGGGGATTGTATGAAATTAGGCATCGAAGTATTTTTACAGAATCAAAAGTTAATCAACTCTCTTAAAAAACAAAGAGTCGCACTGGTTTGTCATCCAGCCAGCGTGAATGAAAACCTTGAGCACTCTTTGGATATTCTTTCCAAAAAATTAAAAGTAACCTGCGCGTTTGGTCCTCAGCACGGTGTGCGTGGCGATAAGCAAGACAATATGATTGAGAGCGATGACTTTGTAGATCTGGTTTTAAAAATTCCGATCTTTAGTCTTTACGGTGAAGTTCGTCGCCCGACTCCTGAGATGATGCAGCACTTTGATGTCTTGATCTTTGATCTGCAAGATCTGGGATGCCGTATTTACACTTTCATCACGACTTTGCTGTATGTGATGGAAGAGTGTGCGCGCTTCGGTAAAAAAGTAATTATCTTAGATCGCCCGAATCCTGCGGGACGCCCCGTAGAGGGGTTTCGTATGCAGAAAGGATGGGAGTCCTTCGTGGGAGCAGCCCCGATTCCGATGCGCCACGGACTGACAGTCGGAGAGCTAGGAATTTATTTCAAAGATCACTATCAGATCGATGTAGATTTGCAAGTGGTGAAGATGAAGTCCTATAAGCCAAACCATAAAAATGGTTATGGTTGGGATATAAAGCGTGCTTGGGTGAACCCTTCTCCGAATGCGGCAACGCTCAACATGGCCAGAGCCTATCCAGGAACGGTTTTGATTGAGGGAACAACGCTTTCAGAAGGCCGCGGGACAACGCGCGCGCTGGAGGTGATTGGAGCCTCAGATATTGATTACGCCGAAGTTTTAAAACGTATGAAAAAGCTGGCACCAGCTTGGCACAAAGGAGTCATCTTAAGAGAGTGCTTCTTTGAACCGACTTTTCATAAGCATGTTGGAAAGCTTTGTCATGGCTTTCAGTTTCACACAGATACTGAAGGTTACAATCATGAGCAGTTTAAACCTTTCCGTTTAACCGCGCTGATGATGAAAGTGATCTTGCAGATGCACCCTCGCTATCAGCTCTTCCGTGATTTCAAATATGAGTACGCTTTCGGCAAAGTTGCGTTTGATGTGATCAACGGGGGACCATCACTCAGAGAGTGGATTGAGAGCAAAACGGCGACAGTGAAACAGTTGGATGCCGCCCTTAAAAAAGATGAACAATCTTGGGTGAAAGAAAGAAAGAAGTATCTACTTTACTCTTGAATCCAGTGAAAGGTTTCTGCGATTTTATTACACGCAGAAACCGACTCCGCAAAATGAGATCTCTGGTCTTGGCAGGTTAAAATAGCGACCTGCTCTTTATTGTGCAGAATAATTTGACGAATCTGTCGATTCTTTTCTCTAGAAAGCATATCGACCACCAGTGCTGGTGATTTATTGATTTCAATATTCTTAGCAGAAAGAACTTCAAAACCGTAATTGGGATAATCTCGCATCCAGCGTCTGCTGTAGAGCTCTAACGAAATTCCTTTTTGCAGACGATCCGTGCGAACAGTGAGAGAGGCCTGACTCTTTGCACTCGGGGAAAGTTTAATCACGCCTTCAGACATCTGATGGGCCTGCGGAAGCCATTGCGTATTTGCAGCGTTGAGCTGAAAACCTTTGGGCGTGAAGAAGTAGCCTTTTTGCGGATTCAAGGTGCCGGCTGATCCTGTTAAAGGATAGGGAGCGGCACCTGCCGATAAACAAAAACTAAAAATAAAAAGGCTTAAGATATTTCTCACTCTTTAAGATTAGCTTGGGACGTGCCTTCGAGGCAAGGCCCGATCTCTTGAGGCATAGGGGCTACATAGATCTGGCGACGGTCTTGGAGGTCGCGACTGAATGCTAAACGCTCCTGCAATTGATTTGAGACCGAAGGGGAGTAGAGAGACTCTTTACCGCTGAAAAGAACCTGCGTGCACTGAGTTTCAAGATTGTAGGATTCGAGGCGATACTGCTTTTCTCCAGGTCTTAAAATAGAATAGAAGATTCTTTGGGGAGGACGGTGCGCATAAAACAGACTTTGGTACTGTCCTTCGCCCTGTTTTAAAACCAGAGGCACTTTGCTGCCCAGTTTGTAAAGAACGAGGTTGTCTTCTTTTGTCTGTGGATTTTTTTCGATCCAAAGAAGGCTTCCGCGATCAGGACTCATCACTGGAAATCTTTTGTCTTTGCCTTTTTCTGAAGAAATCAAAGTGGTTGTGAGAGTGCCGAGATCGAGACGGTAAACTCCTGCTCCATGGGAATTGCGCTTTGATGAAAAGATCACGAAAGGTTTAGGAGTCTGTGGAATAAACTCAGGATCGCCATCAAAGCCGGGGTTGTTCACAAGACGTGTGATTTCATTTCCATAAAGATCACTCATGTAAATATCAGAAGGCGGAAGATTGGAGTTGCCCGTGCCTTGTAGAGGGCGTTCTTTTATTTCATCCGTTGTGGAGGAATAAATAAGCTCGCGATCACTCATATAGGAAGGCGATGTGGCATCACCATCCGAGAAAGTCACACGGCGCTCTCGATTATTGATGAAATCATATTCATAAACCTGCCAACTCTTGTGGCTGACTCGCATACTGCTTGAAAATAAAAGACGCTGTCCATCGTTGGAAAACTGAGGTTCATCGTTATCACCTGCTTGAGTGAGTTGTCGTGCTCCTTGTGCCAATAGATAATCAGACATGCTCAAAGATTTTTGGCTAGCGCTATGAGAACATGCAGTGAGGGAACCTAGAAGTAATGCAAAACCTAAGACTTTCATGTCCTAGATTTTACTGAGAACCTTCTGCAGAAGTGAAGAAGGATTTACTTTCTTAAGTTCGGAAAGCTCAATCCACTGTACCTTGGTGACGTTTGACGATTTGCTTTTCAAAGGGGCAATATAAATATCGTGATGGGTGATGCTATGACGAGCGACAAACTGGTCTGGCTTTTCATCTTGTTTTGAAATGGTCCCTGGAAAAATCATTTGGCCCTTTAAAAAAGGAGCATAGTCATTTTTGATCAAAGCGACTTTATTATTTTTAATAAGAACCTGTGGTTTCCAAACCCACACTTCGGATTTTTTACGAGGCTTTTTTAAAGGCAACTCTTCAACGCAGTTTTTTTCTCGCGCAACACAAGTTTTCACCCATGGGCAAAGAACACACATGACCTTCTGGGGTGTGCAAACGGTCGCACCTAATTCCATAAGTGCTTGGTTGCAGACATCCGGCTCACCGCAAAGGGCGAGCTTGTCAGAAAGATCTTGGAGCTGATTGCGACCTTGCGTGTTCCACCAATTATTTTTTAAACCAAAGCGGCGCGATAGAACGCGGATGACGTTCCCGTCAAGCACACCTACTTTTTCTGCAAAGGCGATGCTGGCCACTGCTCGGGAGGTGTAGGGGCCAAATCCAGGTAGCTCCAAAAGTTCTGCCGCTGTTTGCGGAAAACCTTGAGCTGAAAGAGCCTTGGCCGCTTTGTGAAGATTGCGAGCACGAGAGTAGTAACCTAAGCCAGCCCAAGCTTCGAGGACATCGGCCTCAGGGGCTTTAGCGAGGTCGTGCACGGTGGGAAACTTTGCCACAAACTTTTCAAAGTAGGGGATAACAGCAACGACAGTTGTTTGTTGCAACATGACTTCGGAAAGCCAAATGCGATACGGGTCCTTACTCTGTCTCCACGGCAAGTCGCGGCGGTTTTTCTTATACCACTGTGTGAGTTGTCGATGGTCGATTTTAAGGTCGTAATTTTTTGCCATTCGCGGTACTCTAATCACCAGACATTTTGGGAGTCAATATGGAATATAAACCATTAAGTGGACGTGAGTTTCCTCGATTTTCTGCTATTAAAACTTTCTTCAGATTGCCCCATGTTCCAATCGACGCTGACTATGAGGTCGGTATCTTTGGAATCCCGTATGATGGTGGAGTTTCTTATCGCCCGGGGGCGCGCTTTGCTCCGACGAAAGTGCGAGAGATTTCAAGTCTTGGCCGTGGGTTTCACATGACCCGTATGGAAAACTTTTTTGAAAACCTCAAGGTCGCAGATATTGGCGATTGTCCTGTGGTTCCTATTGACCAAGGACAGACCTATGCGCGCATTGAAAGCTTTGTGGGTGAAGTCTTAAGGCATGATAAAAAGTTTTTGTCAGTGGGCGGAGATCACTCAACAACGCTGCCAGTTCTACGCGCTTTGAGAAAGAAATATGGCAAACCCTTAGCGTTCATTCACTTTGATGCGCACTTAGATACCTATCCGGCAGCTTGGGGTTGTGAGTACCACCACGGTTCCTTTGCTCGCCATGCGGTAGAAGAAGGGCTTGTTGATCCTAAGAAGATGATTCAGATCGGAATTCGCGGGCCTTTGGCTGGCCAAGATGATTTGGATTTTATCAATAAGCACGGTGTTCGTGTGGTAACAGTGGATGAAATTCGCAATCAACCGATTCAAGAGTTTGTAAAAACTTTGCCAAAGTTTGACGACACTCCCACTTACATTAGTTATGACATCGACAATCTAGATCCGAGCTATGCTCCTGGTACAGGCACTCCGGTTCCGGGTGGGCTTACAACTTTTGAAGTGCAAAGAATCTTCAGATCCTTTGAAATTCCAAATCTTGTCGGCGGTGACGTGGTGGAGATTTCTCCCCCGTTTGACCATGCCGATATCACAGCGCTAGCGGGTATGGATGCGCTCTTTGAAATGCTCCATCTGTTTAAATCTAAAAAATAGTTCAAGCTTTAAAAGTTAGAAGTTAAAAAGAGCTCTATTTTCTTGAAGGATAGGGCTCTTTCTTTTTAACTTTATGGAAGAGTTAAAAAAAAACCCGGAGCTTCGTTTAAATCGATTTGGTGGGTTGCGGGGACCTTGCACTGTTAAGCGCCAAACAACAAAGCGTATAAGATTTGCAAGGGGTGGAGAATGAGAGGGAATTCAAAGTTGAGATTTATCCCACTAGGTGATATAGTGGGATACGTGAGCCTGCAATGATTCGTAACTTTGGAAATAGAATTGCTCAAGATATTTGGGATACGGACGAATCTAAACGGCTTCCACAGCAAATGTGGACTCGCTCTAAGCTCTTTTGACGATCATGCATTCAACTAGAACGCTAGAAGATTTGAAAATACAAGGACAGCCTCCCAATATGAGACTGCACAAGTTAAAAGGAGCAAGAAGGGATGAGTGGAGCGTTACCATTTATCTTCCTTGGTGTATTACCTTTAGGTTTAAAAATGGCGAGTTTTTGGACGTCAAAATTGAAAATTACCATAAAGGATAATGTATGATTAAAAATCCAAAACCTATGCATCCAGGAAAAGTACTAAGTGAATTCTATATGAACGAACTAAATCTGAATCAAACAGAATTAGCAAATTTATGTGGATGTCTTCCTCGAAAGATAAATGATATCGTCAATTGCAAAAGAGCCATCACTCCAGATTTCGCATTGGATTTGGAAAAGGCGATTGGTACGAGTGCTGAGATGTGGGTACAGATGCAGGCAGACTTTGACTTGTGGAGCGCACGGCAAAAGAGAACTGCCTAAAAACACAAACCCCAGAAGCTATCTGGGGTTTGTAAAAGAACTCTAAATTTAAACCATCACTTCATTCGGAGGAGTTAAACCCTTCTTCTTGATTTTCTCGACCAGAGTGGTGCGATTCAATCTCAATAATGAAGCGGCTTGGTTGCGATTCCATCCCGTCTTTTCAAGAGCTTTCAAGATCAATGCATTTTCGTAAGCATCAACAGCCGAGTTAAAATCCATTCCAGAATCTGGGATATCGAGCTCTCCAACTTCTGTGGAAGTCGTCTTTCCCGCTCTGTACTTTGGAGGAACATCTGAAATATCAATCACGCCGTGACCTTTTAGAATCGTCATGCGTTCGACAAGATTTTCTAACTCGCGGATATTTCCAGGCCAAGGATAGTTCACAAGACAATCCAGAGCATCAGAAGCAATGCCAGTCAGGCCACGGCCCTTGGCTTTACTAAAGATTTCCATAAAGTGATTTAATAACAATGGAATGTCTGTTTTTCTCTCGCGAAGTGCTGGAACAGCTAAAGGGATCACGTTCAGGCGGTAGTAAAGATCCTCGCGGAATCTTCCGTTTTCAACAGCCAGTTCAAGATTTAAGTTCGTAGCTGCGATCACGCGCACATTGACGGAAACTGTTTTGGTAGAGCCAACAGGTTCAAAACTTCTTTCTTGCAGGGCACGAAGAAGTTTCACTTGTAAGGAGGGCTCAAGGTCACCGATTTCATCTAAGAAGATCGTTCCGCCGTCGGCCATTTCAAAACGACCTACGCGGTTGGCAATGGCACCCGTGAAGGCCCCTTTTACGTGACCAAAAAGTTCACTCTCAAGAAGTTCTGACGGAATAGCGCCGCAGTTAATAGGAATGAATGGGCCATTGGCTCTTGGAGAGTTGTAGTGAATAGCTCTAGCCATCAACTCTTTACCAGTTCCAGATTCTCCAGTTACAAGAACTGTTGAATCAGAGTCGGCGACTCTTTCAATCAGTCTTAAAACATTTTGAATGGATTCGCTGTCGCCGATGATTTGATCGAACTTATATTTCTTGTTCAATTCAGAGCGAAGCTGTTGATTTTCGAGTTGAAGCTTCTTGTGAGTCAGAGCTTTTTCAATAAGACTCATGAGTTCTTCTAGATTGAATGGCTTTGTCACGAAGTGGAAAGCCCCTTTTTGAGTTGCACGAATTGCTGACTCAATAGTGGCATGACCTGTCAGGATGATCACCTCTGTCGCCGGGCTCATAGACTTTAAATAAGTCATAAACTCAATGCCATCACCATCAGGTAAATTCAAATCGACGATAGCTAGATCAATATGTGTATCACCTTGTGAAAGGATCTTAGCTTCTTCAATTTTATTTGCGGTAATAACGTTGAGACCTTTTCGGTCAAGAACACGGAAAAGTGCCGTGCGTAGTGATGACTCATCATCTAAAATTAGAACTCTTTGGCTTCGCATGAACCGTCCTTCCATGGTGGGTTCGTTAACTCTTATAGGATAAGGTTATTTTGACGGGACTGTCAAAAAAACCGCGCCAGATAAGGATTTCAGGACCTCAAAACTGGACGAGAGAAGGAAATTTTTGCCAGGTTCTCTGCGCTAGAAGCGAGTGAAAGCTCCAATTGCGCATGGTGATCGCGCAGGATTTGCGAAGCGATGGAAAGGCCTAAACCTACAGGAAGACTTGGATTTTTTTCAGGAACTCCATTGTCGGTGATTAAAATATTGGCAGAATTATCTTCAAGCCATAGGCGAACCTCGAGAAAAGCTCGGTATCCTTTCTCAGTGCGGCTTTTTTCGCCAATTCGATCAATGCAACTTTGTAAAATATTTTTTAACCCCTGAGCTAAGAGATTGAAATGCCCTTGGATCATAATATTTTCAGACGGAGTCGATAACTTAACGGCGATACCTTTTGATTTTGTTTCAAGTTCAAGAATTTTTAAAGCTCTGGCGCAAACCTCTGCCAAGCTAAAGAGTCCTTCTTGATCAGAATCTGGATTGCGTGTGAAGCCTAAAAGATTTTGCACGATCTCTTTGCAACGTTGCACTCCTGATTCCATTTCTTTGATATCAGGATAAAGAGGATCTTCTTGTTTCATATCCATAAGGATTAGTTGCGTGAACGATAGAATTCCACCCAATGGGTTATTCAATTCGTGCGCGATACTCGAGCCAATCGTACCAAGTTCCGCCATCTTTGCGGTTTCAAGGATCTGCTTCTCCATTTTGAGCTGCTCTGTGATGTCGTGGTAAAGATTGACGTAGACATCAGGAGATCCGGCATCGAGTTGTAGTTCTTGGCTATAGACTTCAAAACTTCTTTGCGATTGCCCCTGTGCTTGCACACGGAAGTTTTTTCCGCGAGAGCAATTCGGGCAAGGGGTGTCGCGATTAAAAAGCATCTTGTAACACTTGTTTGAATTATGATCTTTGCCTAAATCTTCAAGGCGATTATTGAGAGCCTTGTTGTATTGAATGATTTCAAAGGAATCATCAATCAAGACGACGGGATCTGACATCGAGTTAAAAGTGGCTTCCCATTGTTCTTTAAGTGACTCGGACTCCTTAAGCTTTTGAATACGATTCAAAGCAAGAGCCACGGTCTCAGCCACTCTGTTGAGGAAATCCCCTTCGTCTTTGTTGAAGGCGTGATCAGGGGCTCTTAAAAAGAAAATAGAGCCGATGCGTTCATGTTGATTAAAGAGCGGAACTTGGAGCTGAGTGAAGTTCAATTGCGATTCAACTTGTTGGGCAAAAACTTCATCTTGAGGACTGTAGAAAATTTTAATCCAAGATGTTTGTACCATGCCCATCATGGACTCGCCAAGGAGTTGTTCAATCTCTGCCACCGAACTTGCTTGGTGGACAGCAATCAGAGCTTTCTTAAAACCCTCGATACGAGAATTTGTTAGATAGAGTTTGCGTCGGGCTTCCGTTAAAAATCTTGTTCTTTTTTGCACGCGATCTTCGAGTTCGATTTGCAGCTTCTTTAGCTGCTCAGTCTGTTCGCGCATCAGTCGGGCTAAGTTTTCATCTTGTTTTTTTTGATTGGCCTCTTCAAGGGCCGAGAACAGATGATTTTCTAAAAGAGGATCATTGAAATTACTGATAACTCTTGAGAAGCCATACTCTTCATGTAAATAAGCCAGTTGATTCGGAGAGTAGTCATCAGGAACTACGACGATGAACTGCGTTCCTGGTGATGTGCGGGTGATCTCTTGAAAGAACTCAGGAAACTTTTTTCCTAAAACTAACGTGATCGAAATTGCCACGACGTCATAGCTAGAATCATGAATCCAGTGCCAAGCTTGTTGAAGGTCACTGGCGATGTGTGCACCGATTTCTTGGAGTCTTTGCTCCCAAGGACCTATCAATAAGAAACTCGCCTTTAAAGTCCGCATACCCGAATCAATTCCTCATGATGATAGATAGTGTAGTCGGGATGATCTTCAGGGACTTGAGGCTTTTCGCCCACGTGTTCTCCGTAAGCAAAGTAGCAAGTTTCTGAGCCTAAAATTTTAGCGTCGCGAATTTCGCTGGAAAGTCGATTGCCCACACTTAAAAGCTCTGTGGGCTTTATGTTTTTGCGATCAAGAATTTTTTGAAACGCTGTTTGCTTTCTTTCACCAATAAATCCATTAAGAATAAATATATCCTCAAAGTACTTTTCAATGCCGAGGGAGCGAATCTTTTGTGCCTGTGTTTCATAGGCACCCATGGTGACCAAGAAAAGTGTGTACTCACTGCGAAGAGATTCTAGATTGTTCAAGGCTTCTGGCAATAGCGGCAGTGCCTGCGGCACTGTCGGATTGTAGAAGGCCTGCAAAGCATCGTGAACGGCTTTTCCAGATTGAGTGCAGCCATACTTAGAGGCTATTTGATGAAAAATATCTGTATGAGAAAGTTGAGCTGCAAGGACTTCTCGTTCTTTTAAACAAGTTTCTAGATCGCACTGCAAACCCGCAGAAATCATCGCCTCACACGCAGATTGAGCGGCCGCAGGGACTAAGAGTCCTGAGGTGTCTAAAAGCGTGTCATCTAAATCGAAGGCGATAGATTTATACTTTTTCATTTTTATATCTCTACACTGCACTTTCTTCGTGGAGCAAATTTATGAGGCCGGCTTTAAAGCGTGGCCATACTTCATTTAAGTCTGAGTGCTCTTGTTCTTCAATGCAAATGACAGGAATTTTTTTATCTAGCCATCCAAACTGTCCCAGACTTCCCGGAGTGGGATATCCAATATCTTCGCGAACTTCGTAACCCGTTCCCTGCGCAAGTATTTCTGCGGCTTTTTTTCCAGGGGCTCCTGTGTAGACCACGCAGGGTTCCCAAGAATGAAAGTGTACTATGAGTTGTGGCTTTTCGTCCTCAATGAGTTGGACCAAAGCTTGGACTTCTTTTTCACTCCCTGGTGAAGGTCCAGGAGAGTAACGAGGGGCTTTACAATCTGGACTCCAGTCGGAGCTAGGGAAGTTGCGATTCAGGTCCACTCCATGGGCGTTGGTGCGTTCGAGTTTTTTATAACCATCAGGATTGATACAGGGGATGACGATCCATGGATGAAGGTCTGTCATTTGACTTGTGTTAAGAGTCTTTAGCCACGTTACAAGTTCTTCAGCCAGACGAACGCCCTCCGGTTCATCACCATGAACACCACCTATAAACAAAATAGGGGATTTTTCAGATTTCCCGAGAGTGTGTGATTTTTTATACAGAGAGATAGCTGTTCCTTCAGAGGTGACGGACCAAGAAGTTTGATGATAAATAGTTTCTGACATGACATAATTAAGCCTGTTTTTTTGGTAGTTGAAAAGTATTAATAAGGAAAGGCCTCAATGACATCACCAAGCTCAGAAAAACTCACAGTGATTGCCTTGGCAGCGGGTAAAGGAACTCGCATGAAATCTCCATTGCCCAAGGTGCTTCATCCCGTAGCCGGTCGTCCTATGATCGAAAAAGTGATTAAAGCTGCAAAATCAGCAGGGGCGCAAGAAGTGCGCGTTATTGTTGGGCACGGAGAAAAACTTGTACGCCAAGTTGTAGAACCAATGGGAGTCGCTTGCTTTTCACAAACAGAGCAACTGGGAACTGCGCACGCCGTTCGTTGTGCAAAACCAGAAGAGCTTGTAGGTGATGTGGTTATTATGAATGGCGATCATCCGTTGATCGAAGCTTCAGACATTAAAAACTTCGTTCGCGTTTTTCGTGATGAAAAATGTGACTTAGCGGTTGTGACGGCGGAAGTGAAAGATCCAGCAGAGATGGGGCGTATTGTTCGCCATCGCGGTGATCTTATGGCCATCGTCGAAGCCAAAGACGCTTCAGTTGAAACTTTAAAAATCCGCGAGATCAACACAGGCATCTACGTTGTGAAGGCAGATGTTTTGGCAGAGTATCTTCCAAAGATTAGCAATAACAACTCTAAGGGAGAGTTCTATATCACCGATTTGATCTCGATGTGTATTCAAGATCAATTACGTGTACAGGCGATTCAAGGCAGCCCTAAGGTGGCTGTCGGCGTAAATAATCAAGTGGAGCTTGCGAAAGCGACTAAGCTTTTATTCCGTCGTAAAGCCAAGCAGTTAATGGAAGATGGCGTTTTGATGATTGATCCTAAAGCGACTTACATCGAAGACCAAGTGGAAATCGGTGCTGGTACCGTGGTTTATCCAAATGTCTTTATTCGTGGGAATACAAAAATCGGAAGCTTCTCTGTTTTAGAGCCTAATGTCTTTGTCTCTGACAGTCTTGTTGGCGATAGCGTGCAAGTGCGTGCTGGAAGCTATCTAGAAAGCTCGACAATTCATTCCAAAGCGAGCGTAGGCCCTTATGCCCGTCTTCGCCCAGAGACCGAGATCTTTGAAGAAGCCCACGTCGGTAACTTCGTGGAAATGAAGAAAGTGAAATTTGGCAAGAAATCCAAAGCGGGTCATTTGACTTACCTTGGAGACGCGGAAATCGGCGAAGAAGTAAATATCGGCTGTGGCACGATCACGTGCAACTATGCGGCTGATAGAAAAAAGTATAAAACTAAAATCGGTGATCGTGTTTTTGTGGGCAGTGACACTCAATTCATTGCTCCTATTGTGATCGGTGACGATGTTGTCATAGGATCAGGATCGACGTTAACAAAAGATGTCCCGGCCAATGCTCTAGCAGTGGCGCGTGGAAAACAGTTCATCAAAGAAAACTACGTAGCAAAAAAAGAACTCGTAGAAGAAACAAAAGAGTAGGTGAGATATGTGCGGAATTGTTGGTTATTTAGGGCCTCAAAATCCAAAAGATGTCATTATCAGTGGTCTTAAAAAACTTGAATACCGTGGCTACGACAGTGCCGGTGTTGCGATCCTTGATGAAGGTAAAACAAAACGTGTAAGAGCGGCTGGAAAGCTAAAAGCTCTTGAAGATAAACTCGTGTCAGAAAAATTTGATGGCAACATGGGGATCGGTCACACTCGTTGGGCGACTCATGGAAAGCCTTCAGAGCGGAATGCCCATCCTCACCAAGTGCGTGGCGTGAATCTGGTGCACAATGGGATTATTGAAAACTATCTTGAAATCAAAGACGATTTGTTAAAACAAGGCGCAGAGATCACTTCAGATACAGACTCTGAGTTAGTGGCGCACTTGATTGCTAATGAAGTTGAAGTGACGAAAGATCTTTTCAAAGCTGTACAAAGTGTTTTGGATAAGATTCGTGGAGCTTTTTCAATCTTAGTGATGTGGGAAGAGCAACCTAACCACATGGTGGCCTTTAAAGATGGTCCACCTCTTGTTGTAGGAATTGGGACAGAAGAAGTTTTTGTCGCCAGCGACGTACAAGCATTGATTCAATACACGAAAAACTTCGTCTATCTTGAAGACCGCGAAGTGGCTTGCATTACAGGTCCTGAAGTCAGCTTTTTCTCTGCAAATGGATTTCCGATTCAGAAAAAAGTCGTAGAGCTTAACTGGAATCCTGAAATGGTTGAAAAGCAGGGCTACCCTCATTTCATGCTCAAAGAAATCTATGAGCAACCGCGTGCTGTGGCTCAAGCAATGGAACCACATATTGATCAGGATAAGTTCACAGTGGAACTTAAGAATGTAGGTTTTGGTTCTGCCGTTCAGGAGCTTGAAAAACTAGATTCTGCAAACGATTGGAAGAAAACTCAGGAAGTTCTAAAAAATGTTGAAAGAGTTTTCATCATTGCTTGTGGAACAAGTTATTACGCCGGCATGGTAGGGAAATACCTGATCGAGCAACTGGCAAAAGTTCCTGTCGAAGTCGATATCGCTAGTGAGTTCCGTTACCGCAATCCCGTGATTCCTAAAAACAGCCTTGTGATGACGATTTCTCAAAGTGGAGAAACGGCTGACACTTTGGCGGCGATTCGTTTAGCAAAAGAGCTTGGCGCAACGACGTTGAGTATCTGTAACGTGCGCAACTCGACGATTGATCGCGAAGCCCATGGTCACTTGTATATGAACTCCGGCCCAGAGATCGGTGTGGCTTCAACAAAAGCTTTCACCAGCACAATGGCTGTTCTGAATTGTCTAGCGATCGCGTTTGCGAAAACTCGCGGTGTGATTGATAGCAAAACTGAAGCAGATCTTGTGAAGAGTCTTTTAGCGGTGCCAAGTCAGATGGAAGGTGTTCTTGCTTTTGATAAGTACTTTGATGAAGCAGCAGCCGGCTTGAAGCTTTTCAGAGGCTTCTTATACATGGGCCGTGGAGTGAGCTTCCCGATTGCGATGGAAGGAGCTCTTAAGTTAAAAGAACTCGCTTACATGCACGCGGAAGGTTATGCCGCAGGCGAGATGAAGCATGGTCCTTTGGCGTTGATTGATGATCGCATGGCGATTGTGATGGTGGCTCCGACGGATGATCTTTACGAAAAGACAATCAGTAACTTAGAAGAAGCTCGTGCCCGTGGTGGACGTGTGATCTCTATTGGAACTGGTGATAATGAAAAGTTAAAGGCGATCAGTGAATACTATTTGGCGATTCCAAAGAGTCATTGGACAGTGAATCCTATTTTGACGGTGATCCCATTGCAGCTAATGTCTTATCACTTAGCGAGCAACTTAGGTTACGACGTGGATCAACCACGCAACTTGGCAAAATCGGTGACGGTTGAGTAGTCTGCTTTCAATGTTAAAAACAAAAAAGCCCTCTTTGTGTGATCTGTACCCCAAAAAGTGGACAGATAAATAAAAGGGCCTCTTAAGTAAAACCTCGGCACTCTGCCGGGGTTTTTCCTTTTAAGTCCCATTGGGGTCGTTCGTTATTATAGTATTTAATATAACGATCTATCTCTGCTACCAACTCTTCATATGTATTGCAATCTCGAAGCTCTGTCTCATCTTTTAAATGTCCGAAAAAACTTTCTATCGGAGCATTGTCCAAACAATTTCCCTTACGTGACATTGATTGAGTTATTTCCCACTTGCTTAATAAATCTCGATAGATCTTTGAAGTATAGTGGCTGCCTTGATCTGAGTGCATAATGATATGTTTGGGCTTTTGACTAAAAAGATCTTCGAGGCCCCTAAGTGCGATATTTAAAGTTGCACTTGCTGAAACGGTGTAATGCACGATCTCCTTCGTTGCCAAATCCTTTACTGCCGATAGATAAGCTCGTTTTCCAAGTCCATAATCAAGATAAGTAATGTCTGTCGAATACACAGTATCCTTCTTTTGGACATTAAAATTCCTATTAAGAATATTCGGGCTTGCTCTATGTTCATCTCCTTCTACCCAAACTTGCCTAGATCTATTCTTTCTGCGGATGACAGTTCGAAGTCCATGCTTTTTCATAAGACGACGGACTTTCTTTAAGTTCATATTGATCCAAAAATATTTCTGTAAAAGCATCTTTATGCTGCGAGCACCGATCCTACCTTTTTTACTTTCAAAAAGGATACAGACCCACTCTTCATCGAAAATGGCTTCTTGAGAACTTTTCTTCTTCGCAGACCATTCGTAAAATCCACTCGTGCTTACTTTAGCTTGCTTACATAGCCGATCGAGACGCAGATCAGGCTGGTGAATTATTGCCTCGTGAATTAACGCGAACTTTTCTTGTTTGCGTATCTTGCCTCCAAGGCGTGGAGCTTTTTTAGGAAATCATTCTCCGCGCGCAAATAAGCAATTTCTTCTTCTGCTGATTTAAACCGAAGCCCCTTGGGGCGCCCAGTAGAATTAACTCCTCGACGCTCCTTCTTTAATCCACCGTCTTTTTGAGACATCTTCGCCCAACGCTGGATACACTTTCTGGGGTAGTCTTTGCCGAAGAGAGAAAGGTTGATTCCGGCATCTTTAAATATTTCTGAAGGCATTAGCCCATCTTGACGGAGCTTCAAAGCCTTAACCTTAAACTCTGGAGTATAGGTAACGTTAGAGGTTGTTACCTTTAAAACATTTTGATTGTTCTCAAGATCTTTGCGATCTTTTGCTGTAAATGAACCCATGATCTGCCTCTCAAATACGAAAATACCCCAAAAACTGGACAGGGTCTTTTATTTTTGTGTCCGGATTTTGGGGTACAGATCATGTGAAGAGGGCTTTTTTTATTTCTGAAGTTTAAAATTAAATCTAAGTCCCAGTATTAATCAAAGTATAGAACGACTTCACTCTTTCTGTGAATGTCACAGCCTCATAACCGCGTGCATGGCCAAACTCCAGTTGGCTTGCGTATTTAGGATCAGCAAGCAATGGAATCACTTCGCGCATGTCTTTCCATAGGCGAGGATTCTTTCCAAGCTTCACGGCCAGCTTCTGTGCATCTCTCATGTGGGCAAGGCCCATGTTGTATGAAGCTAATGCAAATGCCAAGCGATCCTTGGGATCTAAATCTTTAGATGTGCGATTGATCAGAAAGCGTAAATACTTTGCTCCACCCCAAATGCTTTGAGTCGGGTCTGTGCGATCATCAATGCCGACTAGATTTGCTGTGTGAGTTGTCAGTTGCATCAACCCACGCACGCCGGTGAAGCTACGTGCATCTGGATTCCAGTGAGATTCTTGATAAGCCACCGCTGCTACCAACTGCCAAGGCAGATGATGAGCATCAGCAGATTTTCTAAAGTCCGACATATACTGTGGAAGAGTCGTTTCTACTTTTTTTAAGAAGCGGGCAATGTCACGTGTATCTAGTTTTTCAATATAGTTTTTATAGCGATCTAGAACACGCATCAATTCATCTTCGCGAGAAGCATGCTTATACCAAGACTGCATCAGGCGTTGAAGGTTTTGATGTTTGGGACTTAAAAGCCAGCTTACAGAGTAGGAGTCTGAAAGCTGAGTTACTTTATCAACACTGTGATAATAACGAGAGTAGAAGTTACCTGCGAGATTCTCTGCAATTGCACAGTCGCTAGTTTTTTTAGAGAGATCTTCGATAAGGTGCTGGGCACGCTTATTCGCGACGACTTCGACTTCTACATTCGGGGCAAAGAGTTTAAGTCGTTCTGCCAATCCTAAATAGTTATCCTTATTAAGGATGGTAACTTTCTTATTGCTCAGATCCGCAATGTTTTCGACGCGAGATTTTTTATGACAATAAAGACTTAGATAAGTCTCTTCATAAGCAGGGCCATTTAAAAAGCCTAAGCTGTGGGGGAGTGTACGTATTCTAGAGGCTGCGATATCGCCTTCTCCGCGGGCTAAGGCTCTGAGAACCTCTTCTTCGTTGGGGAAGGTTTTATAAGTCAGCTTTAAATTATAATGAGCCGCAAACTTCTCAAGAAGATCATGATCAATCCCAAAGGAAACTCCTTTGCGAGATCTAATATATGTTAGGGGGCTTCGTGTTGTTAGGACTGTTAAGGTCCCAAGTTCGCGAACTTCCGCTAAGCTTTCTTGTTCATCCCAATAGGGTGGCTCGCATCCGTTCATTGCGATGGTCATGAATCCCACCGACCCGAACATTAAAGCCCGGGAGAACTTATGGCATAGCCTTTTAAGAGTGCTCATAGAGGGCTGTGCTACCTGATGGCGCGGTGCCGGAGCAAGCTTAAACGGACAAATATTGTCGTAAAAAATGAGTTTTTGAATAATTTTTACAGCACTGATGCGCAAGGATAACGAAAAAAGCTAGCCTCCCTCATAGCTTGCGGTCAAGCGTCAGAGGAAGGCTTTTTACGTCTTGATTAACGCGTAGAAACTCGAGTAGGCACCCAGCTTATAAAGGCTTCTTGTGCGAGAGCAATCTGTTTTTTCTTACGAATCTCTTTATCACGCTCTTTAACTTCTAGAGGTGGCAAGAGGCCGAAGTTGATATTTGTCGGCTGAAAGTTTTCAGCCCGTGTTGGATCTGTGATGGCTTCTAATAAAGATCCAAAAGCACTTGGGCGTGGCGGAGCTTGGTGCTCTTGACCCTTGATTTTCTGATCTAAGAACTGCGCCACCATGATTCCCGTGCACGTGGATTCAAAGTAACCTTCCACGCCGGTGATTTGTCCTGCGAAGAAAAGCCATTCGTCATTCTTGCTAGAGAGATTGGCATTCAATCGTTTAGGAGAATTCACATAGAGATTTCTATGGATGCTTCCGAGTTTTAGAAACTCTGCATTTTCAAGACCTGGAATCATACGGAAGACGCGAACTTGTTCGCCATAGGCCATGCGGGTTTGAAAGCCCACCATATTATAAGCCGTGCCTTCTTTATTGTCTTGGCGAAGCTGTACGACAGCCCATGGATAGCGCCCTGTGCGCGGATCATCAAGGCCAATGGGCTTCATCGGGCCAAAGCGCAAAGTCTGTGGACCTCTTTCGACCATGACTTCAATGGGCATACAGCCTTCAAAGAAATCTGTGGTTTCAAAATGTTTTGGTTCAATTTTACGGGCTTCTTGAACAGCTTGAATAAAGGCGTTGTATTCTTCTTTATTCATGGGGCAGTTGTAGTAATCGCCGGTGCCCTTGTCGTAGCGATCGGCTTTCCATGCGATTTCAGTATTGATGGAATCCGCATCAATGATCGGAGCGATGGCATCGAAGAAATATAAAAACTCATCGCCAAAGTGTTTCTGCATACTTGTTGCCAAGGCCTCGTGTGTAAGGGGGCCTGTTGCAATCACCGCGGGGCGAGGGATGTTGTCCAAGGACTCGATCACTTCATTGCGAACTTCGATGCGTGGGTGAGATTTAATTTTTTCAGTGACGATATCGGCAAAGACTTCGCGATCCATTCCTAGAGCTTGTCCAGCAGGAACTCTCGCTTCATAGGCCGCTTTGAGAATATAGGAATTCATTTTTTCGGCTTCCCACTTCAACTGTCCTGGAGCTGAAACTTCTCCCATACTGCCAAAAGAATTTGAACACACAAGTTCGGCAAACTTTGAAGTCTTGTGAGCCGGAGTCATGGTTTTATCTCTCATTTCGTAGAGAACGACCTGATACCCCATGTCAGCAAGCTGAAGAGCGCATTCTGAGCCCGCTAGGCCCGCGCCAACCACTGTAATTTTTTGATTCTCTGTGAATTTTGTCATCTTCTGTGATAGACCTTCTGTAATGAATTCTGACAACAAGCCCAAGGGCAAACTTTCTATCAGCTCTGAAGTACTACAGAGACTTTTTGAAAATGGCAAGACGCCATTGTCAGAACAGTTTTTGCGCTGGAAGCTTTGGGCGAAGTGGGAAGAAGTTGTCGGTTCGACAATTGCTAGTCACGCAGAGCCTGTGAGTTTTCAGCGCGGAACCCTCTATGTGTGGGTGCGCAACTCCACTTGGTTGCATCAGATGACTTTTATGAATACGCATATCCGCGATACCATTAATCAGAAGTTTCAAAACAACTTTGTAAAATCTATAAGATTCACCCTCGATCGCCATGCAGTTCCGCAGGACGATCAAGGAAAATTCAAAGAGATGATTGCTAAGATCGCGCCTGAAAACGATGACGATTAATTATTCGTATTTCAGATCTCGAACTGTGGGCTCAATCCAATCCAAGAAGTGCTGAACATTCACGTAGACGCCTTTGTATCCACAGACATCCACGTCCTCAGCTTCACTGACAAGGTGTAAAGTTTTGGATACCACGCCGACGACAGTATCTTTACCTTTGATACTAACAAGGCCGGGACCACCAGAGTCTCCTTGGCAAATTCCCTTGCCGTGTCGTTGCTCGACAGTAAATGTAGATTCGGTTGGTTCATACTTTTCAATATCTAGAATAACGGCGCGTAGAGTGCCTGATCCTCCCGGCTGATTGCGACGTCCGTCATTGCGCCCGTAACCTGCGGCAAGAATCGATTTCATGCTTAGAGGCGACGTTGATGGCAATGTCACGAGGTGCACTGATTCGGGCAGAGCAAACTCTAAAAGCACAATCGCTAAGTCGGCAGTGGAATCCTTAGGATAGTCTGGATGAGGAATAACTTTGAGTGCCTTATAGGGCGCGATCTTGCCATCGATGGGGAACTCGACACGATGAAAATCAGCGTCTTCGCGGTAGCAGTGAGCAGCCGTAATCAAGATGCGCGGAGTGAGAGCGCTGGCAGTACAGGTTGTGGTTTTCCAGCGTGTTTCTATTGCTTCTCCGGTATCCACTTGAAACTTCGAGTGAAAGGCTTTGAACGACAGGGCTTGCTGTTGCAGACGGTGCTGGGCGGGAACGACTTTTCCACCCACAACAGAGGTTTGTTCAGGCAGATCGAGTTCCTGTGCAACTTGAGAGGGTTGAACTCCATGGCAGGCTGTTAAAAATAAAAAAGCAGAGAATAACTTCTTCATAGCACTGACATCGTTGCAATAATCGGGAAGTGAGAGACCTGCTTATTTTATAGATGGGCTGTCTAAGAATGAGACACTGCCGCAAAAAGGACCCTTTTCGGGGCTTCTTGCGGGGGCGCTGGGGTTGGTCCGCTTTTGAAAGAGCTGACGGAGGTGGATCTTTAAGGTTCTTCGTGACGCTCTTTTTGAATAGAAGTGCGCAGGAGTTGACGAATGCTCTGAGAGTTAGACGTGCTACTGCCACCTAAGACTGCTTTAAGTTGGTTGTGAATCGCAGGATCGTTAATCAATGCTCCAAGAGAACCTTGGCCGCGATCGATCTTGGCTAAAATGGATTCTACTTTTTCTAAAGACTGCGCAATTTTCTCAGTGGTCTGTTGGGTTTTAATTTGTCCAACAAGAATATCGGCATTCTTAGAGCCAGAGCGGAGATGCTCAGAAACATTCTCGAGGTTGGCCATGATTTTACCAATGCGATTATCCACGGTCATCGCGTGAGTAATCGCATAGAGTTCATTGATCACATCAAAGATACGATTGGCTTCATTGCCGCGCTCAGAGATCACACCGATAATATCTGTGGGCTTAGCGACAGCAAGAATCTCTCCCTCTTTAACCACCGGATCTTGATAGTTCCCAGGGATGATGAAGACGTATTTGTCTCCGAGGGCACCTTGAGTGCGCACCTCTACTTCGGAGCCTTGACGAATGCGATCAATAAATTCTTCGTTGATGCGCATTTTGACGTCGAGAGCATTTTTCTCGGGGATAAATTTAATAGCTTCTACGTTGCCCACAGTAACGCCGGATAAAGAAACCACGCTTCCCACAGACAGACCCTGAACTTGATCAAAGTGTGCATGCAGGCGAACGTAGGTTGTGAAAAGAGCTTTATCGGCACCAAGAAAGAAAATAGAGCCAAGGACCACAATGATACCGATGCTCAAGAACAGTCCGACTTTAATTTGAGTGCTCAATGGGGATTCCATATTAGATACTTTCTCCGTTGATAAATAAATTCATTGCCCCTTCAGGACGTTCTAGGAGTTTATCAATGGTGTGCTGCTCTCCGATTTTACCATGTTGAAGCAGAGCTACCTTGTCGCAAACAGCATAGACTGTGGGCATATCATGGGTCACAAGAATAGACGTAACCCCTTTTTCTTTAAGGCTTAGAATCGATTCTTGAATACGTTTTGTATTGTAGGGATCCAGTCCCGCGGTTGGTTCGTCATAGAGAACAACTTCGGGGTTCATCATCATGGCTCGAGCGAGGCCGACACGCTTTTGCATTCCTCCGGAAAGACTTCCAGGGAAGAGTTTATCAGACCCTTCAAGACCGAACTCTTTGAGTTGATTAAAAATTTTATCTGCGATTTCTTCTTCTGACATTTTAAAGTGTTCGCGAAGAGGATAAGCGAGATTTTCAAAAACAGTCATAGAGTCAAAAAGGGCTCCGCCCTGAAAGACATAGGCTACTTTTTTACGAATAGAGACGAGTTCTCGCTCATTCATAGGTACGATGTCTGTGCCATTGATCTTAACAATTCCTGAATCGGGTTTTTCAAGACCTACGAGGCTACGAAGAAGCACACTCTTTCCTGTTCCTGATCCGCCAATCAGACCTAGGCATTCACCCTTGCGCACATAAAAGGAAACACCTTGGTGAACCTTCTTGCGACCAAAGGACTTGTAGAAATTTTGTACTTCGATAACGCCTTCAGGTTTATTCATATAAGTTTCTCGAAGATCCAGAAAAGTTTTGATAAAAAGAAGTCTCCCACCACAATAAGAATGGAAGAGACCACCACGGCCTTGGTTGTAGCAATGCCCACTTCTTTGGTTCCATTTTTGACAGTCAGACCGAAATAGCAAGAAGGTACTGCGATAAACAGAGCGAAGAAGAAAGTTTTTCCGAAGCCAGACAAATAGTCTTCGACAGTGGAAGTTGTCATGATCTTTAGAAAGTAAAAATTTGGATCAAGATTAAGTTCCACAGCACCAATGATCAGGCCCCCTAGATTGCCAACGATATTGGCGAAGGCAACTAACATTGGCAGAGTAAAAAGCGCTGCAATCACGCGAGGAATAACGATGACCTTAATCGGGGAGGTTCCCAGAGCACGGATGGCATCGACCTGTTGAGTGACGACCATACTGCCAATTTCACTGGCGATACCGGCTCCGACTCGCGCAGCAAGCATCAAGCTAGTAAACACGGGGCCGATTTCGCGCAAGATAGTGACTGCTAAAAGTTTAGGGACATAAAGTTTGCCACCGAATTTCTCAAGGCCTAGGCCAAACTGTAAAGACATGACCATCCCAATGCTCATGGCAGTGATGATGATAAGGGGCATGGAGCGAATACCAATTTGATAGACTTGCTCGATACAAAGCTTCCAATAGAATTTACCGCGAAACGTCTCTTTAACGACATCGCGAAAGAGCATTCCGACTCCACCCATAAAGTGTAAAATTTCTAAGAGAAATTTTGTGAGCGGCATTGCTATTGTATTCATGGCACTTTGAAGTTTCTTTTGAAGTTTTCGAAGTATTGTAATTCGCTATCAAACTGTTTAGCGACGCCGCCATATATCAAAGTGTAATCACAATTATTCTTTTTAAAGACTAAAAGACTCATGCGCATTGGAATACCGTCAAGAGATCCATTAGCTGTGGTTGTGCGTGCGGCTCGACCTTGAAACAGAGTTTCTGATGAGGATACGACTTCGGCTGTGTCTAAAGAGGCTAAGGCGAAGGACTCTAGCTGTGTCAGTGGCACCTCGGCTTTGCCATCACAAGCGCTCACATAGGCAATGGAGTTGCCCGTACGTTCGCTGAGCCACGAGGCATCAGTTGTGTTCTTCGCTTTTTTAAAAGGAGAGGGGGGAGCTTCAAAGGCAACGCCCGAAGCCGGCACGGTCTTGTCTCCTGAAAGGGAAACAGAAACGCAGCCAGAGGCCATAAGTAAGATGATCCATGCAAAGTTGAAAATTCTCATACGTCTCCGTATCGGGTGATGGGTGGATAAAGTTCAGTCGAAAAAAAGCAACTAGACCTATCAACTAGACTAACGTCTCTGTCAGGGGATTGTCGCCTCCGCCAGAAAAGCTATGAAACTTTTTGCCCATCTTGAACCAATTTGCCATGAACCTCAAAAAACACTGGCACTCTCTGTGCAATGGCAATCAGTGGAGAAAAAGTAAGTTCAAGGAGTGAACACTTTGCAGAAGTTAGTTGTGGCAGGATGCCTATTGTTTGGAACTCTTATCGCACAGGCCAGCGCTGTGAAAAGCACCATTGGATTTCAAGGGGACACTGTTCACTTTGAATTATCGGGGCAGCAGAACTGGGATTATGACCTTAAGAAGGTTGAAAAGAACGGCCAGACCATAGTCGAGATGACAATTCCATCGTTGGATACAAAGTCTTTAGAAGCTTTGAAGGCTTTTAAGCATGACTATATATCTTCCGTACAAGTAGACCCTCAGGGAATTGACGGCAAAAGTGTCGTTCGCTTTCATTTAGGCAATCAAAATATTGAAACTTTTGATTATCTCACAGATCAGCCTTCGCGTTTGATTGTGGATTTTTATTTGAATCCACAAGTGGCGACGAAGCTTCCAGAAAAGAAAGATGTTAAACCAGCACCTGTCAAAAAAGCACCTAAAGTTGCAAAAACAAAGGTGAATGATAAAACAGATAAGAACACTGATAGAAAGCCGGCGACCGCCGATGCGCTGACGATTGCAGAACAAGGGCCGACATTGGCTCAGCTAGATCCTGTTCGCAGCGGTATTTTTGATGGTGGTGATCCTGACTATAGTCGCTTCTCTGTGAAGGACTATGAGATCAAAGAAGATGCTCTCATCAAAGCTCAAGATAACTATTATATTCCATTCCCAATGTTAGAGTTCCCCGTAGCCATCTGGGAAAAGGCGAAGATGACGCCAACTATTTATGACATCAGTGTGAAGAACACAGATGAAAATAAGCAGGCGCGTTTGTTACTAACTCTTTTTGAAAAAGAAAGAGACGCCGTTTTCCTAAAGACTCAAGAGTGGTTTAAAGATAAGTACCCTAACTCTGAATACCATGAAGTACTAGATTTCATGGTTGGTGATGTGCAACTAAGGATGTGGGAGAAAGACCAAAAGCCTTTCCACTACGAGCAAGCAGTTCAAGCGTATAAAGATGCAATTACAAAATATCCTAAGTCTCCATTGGCAGAAAAGACTTCTTTGAAGTTGGGATTCTTGTCTATGGAAAAAGGCGACTATCTAAATGCACTTCGCCTTTTCAATGACCATCTAGAGAATAAAAACTTTGCAGACCCAAAAGGTCTTTCAAAAGATTTGGCACGTCTTGGAACGGGTTTGTCGTATTTGAAACTCAATCGTGCCGAAGAAGCTCGTAAGGAACTTGCTGAGCTTGAGAAAAATACAAAGAATCAGGACATCAAAGTCGAAGCGGCTTATAGATTGGGTGACGTGGCATTTAAGTCCAAAGACTATGCAAAGGCGATCACAGACTATAAATCTTCGATTAAAAATTATGGTGAAGGTCAGGCCTCTTATCCTAATGCTTTCTTCAATCAAGCAGAGTCTTTGTTCTGGAAAAAAGACTATCTACAAAGTTTAGATCTCTATAAAGAATTCGTAAAACGCTTCCCAAGCCATGAGCACTCTGCCTACGCGATGACTCGCATGGGTGAACTTTTAGATATTCTAGGAGTGGATACTTCGCGAGTGATGGGAGCTTATTTAGAGACTTACTTCCGCTACGGAGAATCGCCAAGTGCAGTGATTGCGCGTTTACGTCTATTAAGTGCTCGCATGAAAGGCATGAAGCCAAAAGAAGTAAACAGTGCTGTCGGCGAGATCATGTCTTTGGCAAGAAAAGTGGATTTACCAAATATCGAGCAGTTCGCAACGGTGATGGTAGCCGATGGATTCACACGTCGTGATGAGTATCAAAGAGCGATTGATCTTTTATCGAAATACTACAAAGAGCATCCAACGACAGTGGACGTGCCACTGGTTACAGGCAGAATTGTTTCAAATATTAACGACAAGCTTCAACATGAAATTAATGAAAAGAATTTCTTAAAGGCTCTGAAAACTCACAGTGAGTATCGTGATAATTGGTTAAAGAATTCCAATCGTCTTGATACCAAATACAACGTGGGTCGCGCTTTTGAAATGGGCGGAGTTCCTGAAGAAGCGCAGAAATATTATAAAGATGTTTTGAATCGCACTTACGCAATTCGCGGCACTCCGCAGGCGAAAGAAATTCAAGTAAAGGAACAAATCCCAACGGAAGATGAAATGAATTTACGTCTTTCTGCGGTTTATGCACAAGAAAGCAAATTGCAACTTGCCTACGAGCATCTCAACAATATTAAAAATCCTGAGAAAATGACTGAGAAAGATCAGATCGAAAGAGTGGGGATTGCGGTTCAGCTTCTAGAGAGTCGCGATGATATTGATTCTGCTGTTCGTTACCTTGGAGAGCTTTTAAGAACTTGGAAGGGGGAGCCTCAAAGAGTGGCGGCTCCTTATTTGAAACTTGCTGAACTTCAAGTGAAGCAGAAGAAATCAGATGAGGCACTCAAAGCTTTAGATATGGTTGATAAAATGCAAACGGATTCTGGAAAAGTAGATCCGGCAATCCATGCAAAATCTTTGGAAATGAGTGGAGACCTTCAGTTAGAGCTTCACCGAAAACCACAAGCGATTGCGTCTTATAATAAGCTTTTAGAGTCTTATGAAGACTCACGTCCATTATCTTCAATTCGCTACAAGCTAGGTCAGATTTATTTCGACCAGGGTGAGGTTCAAAAAGCCGCCGAAGTTTGGAGCGAGTTCAAAGATAAGAAAAACTCTTTCTGGAGTAATTTAGCTCAAGAGCAGCTAAAAAACTCTGAGTGGAGAGATGGTTATAAAAAATATATCAAAAGAATTCCAGCGATGTCTGAGAACGAGCAGAGTAAATAGGAGTTGTGATGTCGTACTTTGATTTTGACGCCCTTCATATTGAAGACCAAAGAATGCACGAAGTGAAGCAACTGAGCCTTCAGTTAGCTGGAACTCAAGCAAGTCTTTTGATCGTGGGCGATGCAGGTGTTGGTAAGACTAGCCTTGCAAGGTACATCTTTGTGAAAAGTCGTTCTCCAAAGATCTATGTTTTAGATTGTAAGAACCCTTTGGCTTTTGATTTTGCAAAAGTAGACGGTGGAACTCTGATTATCGAAGACTTAGACTGCGCGGATGTAAATCTTCAGGCCGAAATCATGAGACTCTTTGAAAAAGAAGCGGCTCAACGTCCAAGATTTATCTCTACGACACGCAAAGATCTGCGTGCCATGGTGAAGCAGGATCAGTTCCGCCAAGATTTATTTTATAAGTTAGCAGTGGTGCATTTAGAAATCCCGCGCTTGGAAGATCGTATTCATGATTTTCAGAATATTGTTCGCTTTGTTCTTGAGGTTTCTCAAATCATGCATGGCAAGTCAGGAATCCGCCTTTCTGCGGAAGCCTTCGAGCGTTTGAACTCGTGGACTTGGCCTGGAAACATCCGTGAACTTGAGAATGTGATCGAGCGCGCGGTGCTTTTGGCGAAGAACTCCATCATCGAGCACGAATATATTCAATTTGAGCCGGTAGCTGGAGATTTGTCGGGGGATTTTGCCGCTGGGATGTCCCTTTCTGAAGTGGAGAAGCGTCTAATCCTACAGACCTTAGAGCTGACAGCTCAGAACAGGACTCGGGCGGCGCAAATGCTTGGAATTAGTATTAGAACATTAAGAAACAAACTCAATGAATATCGGGAGGAGGGTGTCTTATGAGTAGTCTTTTTGATAAAACTACCAACGCCTTAGCAACGTCTCTGTCTATGCGTCAGATCCGTCACAACGTGACGTCGTCGAATATCGCCAATGCAGAAACGCCAGGATATCAGGCGAAGAAAATGGATTTTGAAGGTGCTCTACAAAGAGCCCTCGATCTTGACGGCGCTAACTCATTGAGCACAAGTGATTCTAAGCACTTTGGCATTGGTGGAGTTTCCATCAGTAAAACTCGTCCAGATATTTATGAAGATCCAGAAGGCCAAGTAAATAATGATGGCAATACCGTGGACGTTGAAAAAGAAATGTCGGCGCTTTCTGAGAACGCGATCATGTATAAAGCGGCTCTTCAATTGATTAATAAAAAAATGGCGGCTCTTTAATACGCAGCTTCTGAAGGACGCTAAGGGGGAGTAGATGGCTGATTTTTTAACAGGGATGAGAGTCAGCAGTAGTGGTATGGCAGCGCAAAGAATGCGCATGAATACCATTGCCAGCAATATTGCCAATATCAATACAACTCAGACACCTGAAGGTGGTCCTTATAGACGTAAGGATGTTGTGTTTGAGGCCATGCCTGATGCTAAGAACTTTGGCGAAATTATCACAAGCTCAGAGGCTAAAGGTAATTTCCAAAGAGTTCAGGTCACAGATATTATCTCGGATACAAAAGCTCCTATGTTGAAATATGAGCCAGACCATCCGGATGCAAATCCAGAAGGTTATGTCGCATATCCGAACATTAATCTGATGGAAGAGATGACCAATATGATACAGGCTTCTCGCTCTTACGAAGCCAACGTGACAGCTCTACAAGCGTCAAAAGATATGGCCCTCAGCGCCCTAGAAATCGGTCGCTAAGGATGAGCGCTCTATTAGACTTTTTTAGCTGCGTTGTTCGTCGTCGGCGTACTAATAGTACGCTCTCCTCCTCACGCCTTGTAAAAAAGCCTACTAGAGCGCCCATGAGTAAGGCTTTGAGTTTGGGGATGTGTACGGAATTTTGACGGTTTTGAGAGAGTAAAATCTTCCTAGACTGCGGCAAATTAGTAAGACTTTTTGGATTTTGTTTAATACAATTTTGTAATGAGGAGAGGTGAAGCCATGGAGGGTTTTACGGTATCAAATGCCAATAGATTTATCGACACGGGGATGGTTCGCGATTCTAAATCGTTGAGCATCGAAGGTCCTTCATCTGTCGGTTCCACATCAGGAGCTGGCAAGAGTTTCGCTGACACCCTAAAAGATGCAGTCGGCAACGTGAATGAGATGCAAAAGCAATCAGACGTTTCCATGCAGAACCTAGCAACAGGCAAGACGGATAACGTCGCCGATGTGATGATCGCAGCAGAGAAAGCTGACATCGCGTTAAAGGTGATGGTGCAAGTACGTAACAAGATTATTGATGCGTACCAAGAAGTCATGAAAATGCAGGTTTAGTTTTTTCATTGAAGTGTAGTGCGTAGATTCAGGTCGGAGGGGTTACCTTGAATAAAATATTTGGCGGATTGGTCTTACAGTTTCAGGAGTTCTTTAAGAACTTAGGGCCTACAAAAAGAATTTCAGTTATTGCAGTTACCATCATTGCGATGGTTGCGATTTTTGCAATGATCTTTATGGCCTCTGGAAAAGACTATGCACCTCTTTTCACAAACATTCCAACTGAGCAAGTTTCTACAATCGTTGCTAAGTTGAATGAAAAAAATATCCCCTTCACATTGCGTGATGATGGAAAAACCGTCGCTATTCCTAAAGAGCTTTTGCACTCGACTCAAATGTCTTTGATGGCTGAAATTGGATCTCCAAAAATGGGGAACATGGGTCTTGAGATCTTTGATAAACAAGATTTCGGAATTAACTCTTACGCTCAAAAAATTAATTATCAAAGAGCTCTTCAAGGTGAGTTGATGAGAGCCATCAACACTTTGACAGCTGTAAAACAATCAAAAGTTATTCTCGCACTTCCAAACAAAAAAACCTTCCTTGAAGAAGGTGGGCAGGCAACCGCTTCCGTTGTTGTTGAGCTTCATCAAGGTAAAGAATTAGCTCCTGAGCAAGTTCGTGGTATTCGCTATCTAATCGCCAACGCAGTTGAAGGCATGGACCCAGATAAAGTCACAGTTCTTGATGAGCGTGGAAAAGTCCTGACTCGTCAAGAAAGCACGGCCATGGGTGGATCGAGCGAACTGCTTGATCTGAAAGCGAAAATCGAAAATGATCTAGAAAATCGTATCCAAGATATTCTATCTAAAGTTGTGGGCCATGCAAAAGTTGTTGCTAAGGTTGACGCTACTTTAAATCACAGAGTTATTTCTTCTATTGAAGAGTCGGTGGACCCAGATAAAACAGCCATCCGCTCTCAGCAATCTGAAGAAGAATCTTTAGACGGAAGCCGCACGAACCCATCAGGTATTCCGGGTTCCCGTGCAAACCTTCCGGGGTCTGAAGATCAAGGTACCGTTGGTTTTAAACAAGACGTAAAAAAAGAAATTAAGACGACAAACTACGAAGTGCCTAAAACAGTTCGCAACATTCGCGAAGCTGCGGGTGGTTTGGAAAGAGTCAGTGTTGCCGTTGTTGTCGACGGTCGTCCTGTGACAGTGACAAATCCTGATGGCTCTAAAGAAACACGTATTGAGCCACGCAGTGCTGAAGAACTAAAAAAATACGAAGACCTTGTTAAAAACGCGATCGGCTTTAATACTTCTCGCGGTGACAGTGTGCGTATCGAAAGCATGCAGTTCCATCCAGAAGACTTTACAGAGGCTGACAAGATCCTCACTTCTCTTGAAAGAAAGAAGTTGATCCACGCACTTTTCAAATGGGCTCTTCTTGGGTTTAGTTTAGCTTTATTCTTCTTTATCGTGATTCGTCCATTCATGCAGTGGATTACTGATAGCTTCCAAGACTCTGTGGAAGAAATGCTACCAAGAACGATTGAAGAACTTGAAGAACTACAGTCGGTTGATAACACCCTTCCAGGTATGTCAACAGCACTTCCAGTATTGCAAGAATCTATTGATCCAGAAAAAGCCGAGAGTGAACTTCTTAAGGATCGCATCATGTCTTCAATGTCTCGTGACGAAGAAAAAGCCGCGAACGCATTTGGTATGTGGTTAGTCAGGAAGGATACTTAATGAAACTCTATAGAGCAGATAATATCGAGTACGAAAATCTTAAGGGCTTTGATAAGGCAGCAATTCTTATCAACTACCTTGGCCGTGATGCCGTTAAGGTTCTTCTGCGTCGTATGGATGATGCTGATATCCGTAAGCTGATCAATCAAATGAGCAAACTTCGTGTAGTTCCTGTTCATGTGACGAAACGTGTTCTTGAAGAGTTCTATGAAATGATTTCTGAGACTGAGGACTACATCTTCTCAGAAACAATCTCTGCGAAAGATACTATTGTGGATGCTCTTGGTGAAGAGCGTGCCCGTGGTATTCTTGGGGGTTTAAATATCAATGCTGGTGGCTCTCGATCTCTCGAGTCTCTAGAGATGGTAGATGCGAAGTCTTTGGCAACATTCCTAGTGAATGAGCATCCTCAAACGGTGGCTGTTATCTTAGCTCACCTAGAGCCAGAGAAAAAAGGAGAGGTTCTAAAGCGTCTTCCAGAAGCACTTCAAGCAGAAGTGGTTTTGCGTATGGCGAACTTAGAGCATGTCGATCCTGAGCTTATTGCTGAAATCGACCGAGTTCTCAAGAATCAGCTATCTAATACAGCGACAGTCGAGCAAGCCGCTCTTGGCGGAGTTCAACCAGTGGCAGAGATGCTCAACGTTATGGATAAGAATACAGAGACGGCAATTATGTCTCGCCTAGAAGAGAAAGATCCTCTTCTAGCTGAGGAAATTCGTAAGCTCATGTTTGTATTTGATGACATCGTTAAGATTGATGACAGAGGGATTCAAGCACTTCTTAAAGAAGTGCCAAACGATAAACTTCTATTGGCTCTTAAAACAGCGAGTGAAGAAATTCGTGCGAAAATTCTTAAAAACATCTCTCAACGTGCGGCAGATATGTTGCGTGAAGATTTATCTAATATGGGACCATCACGTCTTTCTGACGTAGAGGGTGCTCAACAGGAAATCGTAAACGTGGCAAGACGTTTAGAAGCTGAAGGTAAGATCCTAATTGCAAGAGGCGGTTCTGAAGATGCAATGGTCTAATTCTGGTCGTGTCGCAAAAGGTATTCTTCCAGCGGAAACCGCATCAGAGACGGTGTTGGATTTCGTACCAATGCGTTTTGATCTGGGAACCCCAGAGCAGGCATTGAATTATCTGGCAGAGAAGAAAAAGGGCTCTAATTTCCGTATGAACGACGCTGTTCGTATTCAAACGGGAATTGATCAAGTCGAACAATCGACGGAAGAGCAAAAGGTTGAAGAAGCAGCTCTTGAAAAACTAAAAGATATTCAAGAAGGTGCTTATCAAGAAGCCTATACCATGGGACTTGAAGAAGGTCGCAAAGCGGCGTTCGAAAAATTCAGTGCAGAAATTGCTGAAAAGATGGAAGGCCTTGATCAACTTCTTAATACGATTAAAGGTCTCAAAACAGAGATGGTCTCTTTCAATGAGTCTCATTTGATTCAACTGGTGTTCAGAATGGCCGAGCGTTTAGCTCGTACAGAGCTTGAGCAGAACAATGAGGCCATGGTTCAGGTTCTTAGAGATGCTGTGAGCCTTTCTCAAGATGAAGAAGAAATCACTGTGCAAGTTTCTGCTCAGCAGTTTGAGTTTTTAGAAGAACTTAAAAAAGAAACAGGCCGTGAATTTGATTTTATTAAACGTATTCAGTTTGAACCAAGTGCAGAGCTTTCTCCTGGTGGGTGTATCGTAGAAACGAACTATGGTGAGGTTGATGCTCGTCTTGAGCAAAGAGTCGAGCAGCTTTGGACTATCGTTTCTGAGAACGTGCCGAAGGTTAAAGAAAGAGCCGCAGGCTAATGGAAACTCCTCCGTTTTCAATCGACTTTGAAAAGTATTTTGATGTTGTGGATTCTGTTCACTTAACTCGCGATAGCGGTAAGGTGACAGAGGTCAATGGCATGCTGATCAAAGGCTATCTTCCTGGAGCCAGCGTAGGCTCTATTGTTCAGATCATTCCAAGTGGAATGGATAAAGCTTTCTTAGCAGAAGTCGTCGGTTTTAAAGATAAGCATGTCTTAATGATGGCGCTTCACGAAATGCGTGGAGTGGCTTTGGGATCAAAAATTATCCTTGCTCGCCAGATTGCCACTGTAAAAGCCGGAGAAGAACTCTTAGGCCGAGTGGTTGATGGGTTAGGGCGTCCTTTAGATGATAAAGGTGAATTAGAAAACTTCCGTGAGGTTCCTCTTTATAGTGAAGTTAGAAATCCGCTTTTAAGAAAGCCCATTCGCGAACCTATTGACGTAGGAATTCGTGCTATCAACGGAGCATTAACCGCAGGTCTAGGTCAGCGTGTCGCAATTATGGCAGGTTCGGGTGTCGGGAAGTCAGTCCTTTTGGGAATGATGGCTCGCAATACCAATGCGGATGTGAACGTCATTGCGATGATTGGCGAGCGTGGCCGTGAGGTGCGCGAGTTTATCGAGCATGATCTGGGCCCTGAGGGGATGGCGCGCTCCGTGGTGGTTTGTGTGACAAGTGATCAGAGTCCACTTTTACGTATGCGCGGTGCTTATGTGGCAACGGCCTTAGCAGAGTATTTCTGTGCTCAAGGTAAAAACGTATTATTGATGATGGACTCCGTGACTCGTTTTGCAATGGCTCAGCGTGAAATCGGATTGAGCACTGGAGAGCCACCTTCACAAAAAGGTTATACTCCGAGTGTATTTGCAACCCTGCCAAAACTTTTGGAAAGAGCTGGAGCCTTTGAGGGCGAAGGCAGTATCACGGGATTCTATACAACCCTCGTTGAAGGGGATGATATGAATGACCCGATAGGGGACTCTGTGCGTTCCATCGTCGATGGACATATAGTTCTGAGTCGTGCACTTGCGCAAAAGGGTCACTTTCCAGCGATCGACGTTATGCAAAGTGCCAGTCGCGTGATGCGGGCTGTGACTTCACCAGAGCATGCGAAGCTTTCGCAAAAGCTGCGCGAGACCTTAGCAATCTATAAAGATGCAGAGGACCTTATTAATATTGGAGCTTATAAATCGGGCTCGAATCCAAAAATTGATAAGGCGATAAAGGTGATTGATGGTGTGAATGATTTCCTCAAGCAAAGAGTTGAAGATCCAACTAACTTTGCTCAGACTGTCCGCCACTTGCAGCAAATTCTAGCCAACGCTTAGTCGGTCATTTGAAATAGTTGAATTTTTAAAGATCGAAAGAAGGATTCTTTCGGTCTCAATGATCAAGGATGATGGGTTTATTGAGTGAAGTTTAAATTCAATCTTCAAAAAGTATTAGATCATCGCAAGATCGTTGAAAGCCTAGCGCAGAAGGACTTTCAAGAGGCACAGGCACAGCTTGCCGAAGAAGAAAAACGCTTAAAAAACATGGAAGAGACCAAAACTCGCGCTCATGAGCAGGCGGGGGCTTTAGTGCAACAGGGGGGATCTCCAGGTCCAGCTCTGGCACAGATTCATGATTTTTTAAAAGGCCAAGAAGTTTTTATACACCGACAGAAGCAAAAGGTCTTTGAAGCCGAGAAATTGGTCGAGGCGAAGAGAGAAATTTTGCGACAAAAGGCTCTAGACTATAAAATAATGGAGAAGATGCGAGAAAATAAATTCGCAGAGTATAAGGCCGAGCGCTTAGCTAATGATCAGAAAGAAATGGATGAGCAAAGTATTTTGCGCTTCCAGGCGAAAAAGGAATCAGTAGGATGAAGAACGGTTACGATCAATTTTTTAGCAATGCAAGAAAAGTGGCGCAAGAAACTCCACAAAAAAAATCAGCGCCGCGCTTCAATGTTAAAATGTCTGATCATTCTTCGACTGAAGAAGTTGAAGAACAGATTCGTCGTCGTTTGAAAATGACTCCAAAAACTCGTCGTAAAAAGAAGTCCGCTCCTCCATGGGGTATGATCACTCTTTCAATGGTGGGATTCGTTCTTGCGATCTGGGGCTTTCAAAACTACGAGGAAGTAGAATCTTTTCTAGGTAAAATCGAGATTTCGATGACGGGCCAAGCAAATGCGCAATCAACGCCTCCAAAGGCCGTTTCAAACTCACCAGCGCCAAGTGCAGCGGCCGCCGTTCCTGCTGCTGAGGTGCCTACCGTTGCTAGCAATATCGAACTTGATCACTTACAAAAGCTGAACGAGAGAAAAAAAGAATTAGACGCTCGCGAAGCTGAACTCAATCGCCTTGAGACAGAGCTGCAAGCGCAGAAGTCCGAACTTGGAAAGCGTCTTGAAGAATTAGAGCAAATGCGCACAAGTATTTCCTCTATCTTAGAAGACCGGGTAAAGGCTGATGAAGAGAAAGTAGAAACCTTAGTCCAGATGTATTCCAATATGAAAGCCCCGCAAGCGGCTAAAGTCTTTGAGACAATGGACGAGGATTTGGCCGTAGAAATACTTGGTCGTATGAAAAAGAAGAGTGCTGCTGATATTATGAATTTATTGAAGCCTGAAAAAGCTCAGACATTGTCAGAGATGTTTGCAGGTTACAAAAGACGATCACCGGCAAGTAGCCGGTAGTACAAGTCTTCCAAGGAAGGAGGAGGTTTGTTACAGAGTTTAGTCGGCCCACCGTTAAGGGGATCGACGGACTTGATGTCTTCGCCAGAAAAAAACATGGCGAACAAAGATATCAAGAGCTCTGAGTCGGAAGTTTCTTTCGACCAAGCACTGAAGGATCGGGTGAATATAAAATCCGAACCGAAGAAATCCACAGCCAGTGGACAAAAAAGTGCAAAGGCAGAAAGTGGCTCCGAGGAAAGAGCGCAAGTCGAAAAGCCTTTAACTGGCAAAGTTAATAAGCGGGCTTCGACAGGACGAGAAAAGGCAATTGAAGATTTCATGGACTCATTCGAGAGTGAATTCAAAATATCCCCCACACGAATTGTGGAGGCGATGGCCCAACTCAGCGATGTCGAGCTTTTACAAGAACCAGAAATAACTGCGGAAGCAGTGATTGATCAATTGCATTTGAGCGAAGATGAAAGTGCGAAGGCGCAAGCTATGTACTCTTCTCTCTTAGTTCGATTGCAAGATCCTTCTTTGAATCAAGCACCTGAAGTGCTTGAAGTGCCAAAAGTAATTGATGCGCCTGTAAACACTCTTTCGCAAAGAATGGGAATTTCCGAGTCCCAAGCTTTGGAAAGAGCTTTACAGGCGCAAGATAGACTTGCGGTAAGAGGAAGTGCAGTCGATCAACTCAATCAGAAGTTTTGGAAAAAAGGTTCTGAAGAAAAGCCAATGATGGATGAAGCAATGACTCCGCCAATGGCAATGAAACCTTCTGTGCTTTCAGAGAAGACACTTTCTCTGGATGATTTGCCTCCGCACATCCGTGGGCAGATGCAAGAGGCTTCACTCTCTCCAGAAATGATGGGGCGCATTCTTAAGAGCATTGAAAGCTCTCAAGAAAGAACTCCTTCTTTGGGGTTGGATGATTCCTTTACTTCCATGATCGAGGCTCCAGAGGCTTTCGAGCCAAAATTAGCTTCGGATAGAGATCTTGAAATGAACTCCTACGAGGGGGCTGAGGAGAATGACTTATTTGCTCAGTTAGCAAATGAAAACTCTGCCAACTTCCAAAGTGAGGGAGAAGGCTCTTCAGAAGGGCAAGCGGAATCTCATTCCCATGCAGATAAAAAGATCCAGTTCAAAACACGTCATCAACGTGAGGACGTGAGTGTGCTGGGAAATCATCTCCATGAGGGCTTTGAGCTTACAAACCCTACAGCTCCCGTGTCTGCAGCGACGGCAACACCGTTGACACAGGCTGAGAAGGCCGAGGCCGTGCAGAAGTTAATGAACCAGGCGCAGATCCTAGCAACCAAGGGTGGCGGGGAAATGAAGGTTCAGTTGAACGCGGAGGGCTTAGGGGCTGTGCAGTTGAAAGTGGCAATGCAGGATGGAAAACTTCAGTTGCACATGGCGGCAGAAAGTTCAGAGGCAAAATCTCTGATCGAGTCTAGTCTAGCTGAACTGAAAACCAGTCTTGCTGCTCAGAAGCTGTCCGTAGAGAATGTAAAGATAGACGTTGTGAATGCGACAACGGCAACAGATGCGGGAATGCAAAATCAAGCTCAGTTCAACGACCAACAACAGCGTGATCAAACACGTCAATTTTGGAATCGTTTTAACGAGAGCTTTGGTTCGCAAGGTCGCAAAGAATCTTTCACTGAAATGACAGGTGTTCGCGGATACGGTCGTCAGGAAAGAGATCCTCTTCAGCCTATCAACTCTTCGCAGCCAGCGAGAAAAGTTGAAGGCAAGGGGAAGGGGCTAAACTTAGTAGCGTAAGTCGTGCGAGCGACTGGAAGGAATTAACATGACGGTGATGTCAACAAAGCTTGGAGTCAATGCGTTCGGTGCCACTCAAACGAAAGCCGAAAACATGGGAGCCTCAAACATCAGTGCAACCGAAAAGGATAAACTTGGCGGTGAGAACATTGGTGAGGTTCTAAATAAGCTTGTCGATGCTAACTGGATTGATCCTGCAAAGAAGCCGCGCACAACTGGGAATGCTGAGTTGGACAAGGATGCGTTTTTCAAACTTGTGTTAACACAAATGAAAAATCAAGATCCGACAAATCCAATGAAGAGTCATGAGATGGCAGCGCAGCTTGCGAATTTCTCATCACTTGAGCAAATGCAAAACATGAACAAGACACTCGAAGAGTTGAAGAATGCACAGAAGCCAACTGAGAACTTTCAAGCACTAAACTTGATTGGTAAAGCAGTAGCAGGTGACTCTTCTCAAGTTGTTCGCGGTGTGAACGATAGAGATCATGATTTTAAATTTGCGCTTCCTATGGACGCGAGTGAAGTAACGATTAAAGTTCGCGACCCAGAGGGGAATATCGCAAGAACTTATAACTTGAAAAATTTAAAACAAGGCGAAAATAAAATTTCTTGGAATGGTGAAGACGACAGAGGAATGAAATCTCCTCCGGGAGAATACCAATTCATCGCAGAAGCAAAGACTGCAGATGGTAAGAAGTTAAGTATCAAAACAGACTTCGATGGTATGATCACGGGTGTGAGTTATTCTCCGGCGGGACCTGTTCTACACGTTGGAAATCAGTCGATTCGATTCTCAGACGTTCGTAAGATTACAGACCCTCGTCTTATGAGTAACGACCAGAATGTTAAGGACGTTACGAACCTAGACTTGAAAAAGGATGATGCCACAGGACAAACTGTAAAAGAAGCAAGTGCGGAGTTACAAAACTCTTCTCCATCACCTGCTCCTGTAGCAAAATCTAATATCCTCAGCTCAGTGGGACTTTCTCGAGAGATGATGGAAAAGATCGCTAAGGAGACAAGTAACTAATGGTGGATTTAAAGAAGATACAAACTCTGGAACAGCTTGTTCCGAGACAACCAGCAAAGGCGATAACGCCGGATCTGGGATCGGGACCCTCCTTTAAGGAGACGCTTTCAAACGCAGGTGTGGGAAGCACACCAGTTGTAGCAAAAGCGAATCCAGGTCTTGCCAAGGCCGCTGAGGGAGTGAAGTTTTCGAATCACGCAATTGAGCGTATGAATACCCGAGGGATTAGTTATAGCCCTGAGGATATTACAAAGCTTCAAGATGCGATTTCGAGAGCGGCGGCGAAGGGCTCGAAGGATTCATTAGTGTTAATGAATGATTCTGCTCTGATCGTCAGTGTGAAGAATAACACTGTAGTTACAGTGATGGACAAGAATGCATTGAAAGAAAATGTGTTCACGAACATCGACTCGACAGTAGTTATTTAGATTTAGGTTAAACAGGCTAACAGAGCGGATGGGCTCAGTAGCTTATTAAAAATTGAATATAAGGGCTGGTCCTCGTAGAGGAGGCCCTCCAAACGACGGATTCCGATTGAAGACGTCAACGACATGGAGGTCACATGGGTATTCTTTCATCTCTTTATACTGGTGTATCTGGTATGACTGCTCAAGGTGAGGCTTTGGGTGTTATCGGTGATAACATTGCCAATGCGAACACTACGGGCTTTAAAGCAAGTCGCGCTGAGTTCCAAGACATTATCTCTAAAAACTTAAAAGGTATCCTTGGTGGTAACCAAATCGGACGCGGTGTAAAGATCGGTGCTGTAAACCCAATTCTTACTCAGGGTAACGTGGATGCGACCGACAAGGTGACTGACCTTGCGATCTCTGGTGACGGTTACTTCAAAGTAAAAGGTTCTGATGGTGAATCTTATACTCGTGATGGTTCATTCCACTTTGACCGCGAAGGTTACCTAGTAACTAACGACAACCAAAAAGTTCAAGGTTTCGCAACAGACGAAAAAGGTAACATCGTTAACAAGATGACGGATATCAAGTTCCCACGCGCGCTGATCCCAGCAAAAGCGACTAAAGAACTTAAATTCGACCTGAACCTTGATTCTCGTATGGAGCCAACTAAAAAGTTTGATGCCAAAGATCCATACTCTACTTCTCACTACTCTACAGGTGTTGAGATGTACGACTCTCAAGGTAATAAGCATCTAGTAAGCTTCTTCTTCAACAAGACTGCTGACCGTGAGTGGGAATACAGAGGTATGGTTGATGGTAAAGAAGTAACTGGTGGAACTGAGGGAGCTCTTTCTCAAGTTGTTGGTGGTAAACTGAAATTTACCGTTGATGGTAAACTTGATAGCCAGGAGCAAACAACGTCAAATTTCAACTTCAAAGGTGGAGCTTTGCAAAACCAACAAGTTAAAATTAACTTCGGTGATGCAATTAAAGACGGTGGTAAAGGTTTGGACGGTACGAAACAGTACGGTAAAAACTCTGACCTTATCTCTTGGAACCAAGACGGTGCGGCTGCTGGAACTATTACAGGCCTTTCATTCAACGATGACGGTATTCTTACAGCAGTTTACTCAAATGGCCAGGCGGCGGATCTAGCGCAGATTGCATTGGCAAAATTTGAGAACCCAGAAGCTCTATTCAAAGTTGGTAACAATAGACTTAAAGAATCTAGAGATTCAGGTGCTGCTTCTTTAGGTGGCCCAGGTGCTGCGGGCAGAGGCAAACTTTTTGCGAAATCTCTTGAGAGATCAACAGTAGATCTAGCAACTGAGTTCGTAAACATGATCCAAAACCAACGTGGTTTCCAAGCCAATGCGAAGACAATCACAACAACAGATGAACTTTTAAGCGAAGTGATTCAGTTGAAGCGCTAATTGAATTAGCCACCTAAACGACCCTAGTTAAATTCCATGTTTTAAGCGGACTCTCTGACCAAGAGTCCGCTTTTTTTGTCTAGTTTATTGCTGATATGCAAAGATAAGAAGAGCTTTTCCTCCTATGAAACGGTCTTTTGCTAGAAGGCAACCTTCAAGATACAGCATCATTATTTTTTCTTTGCAAGGTAGGGGCGATAGCAATTAAAAGTGTGTAATAAACGAGTGTTTACTACTGTATTTGGCAATTGTCGCTTTTGTTTAGGAACAAGTCTGTTATATCCTAGCCTAAACATTAACTCCTACTAATAAAGGTGACTCGAGATGAGATGCTTAGTTGTTGAAGACGATAACGAAATTGCAACAATTGTTAAACAAGGCCTAGGGGAGCTAGAGGGCGAAGTGGAAGTAGAATCCAATGGTCGCCGCGCTTTCGAAAGAGCGCTGACAAATCATTACGACATCATAGTTTTAGACCTTATGCTTCCAGAGATGGACGGTTACACGTTTGCAAAGTCTTTGCGTGAGAAAGAAGTCAATACGCCTATTCTAATTCTGAGCGCATTGCGCGAGCTTGATGACCGTCTAAAGGGTTTGAGCATGGGTGGCGATGATTATTTGACGAAACCCTTTGCGATGGCAGAACTGCAAATCCGTGTGAAGAATCTTTTGAAGCGTGCTCAAAAGGCTTCGGAAGTAACTTCTTTGGTTTTTCAGGACCTTAAACTGAATCGCCTGAACCGCGATGTGGTAAGAGCGGGCAGAAAGTTAGATCTTCAAGAAAGAGAGTTCATTCTTTTAGATCTATTCATGAGCAATCCAAATAAAATCATTGGTAAGCAGACTATACTGAAAGAAGTTTGGAATTATGATTTTGATCCCCAAACAAATGTGGTAGACGTATTAGTATGCCGACTCAGAAACAAATTAGAAAAAGACTTTCCGACTCGACTGATCTACACGGTCAGAGGAGTGGGTTATGTCCTTAAGGCCTCTTAAGCCTTCCATCCTAAGAGTCAGTACCAAGCTTACCCTCGCGTATTCCTTGGTGCTGATTCTCAGCTCTACAATCATCTTTAGCTTTCTCTATTTCCAAATCAGTCAATCTTTGCACGAGCAAGAAAAAACGATGCTTTCGGCAAAGGCCGAAGAGTATAAAAACCGCATCGAAATGTTGGGTAAGAAAGACTTCTTAGAGTTTTTTTCTTTTGTTCCTAATTACGATCGAGACGCCAACCTTTTGGTGATTCTGTGGAACTTAGATCAGTCTCCAGAGATTTTGCACGAGCCTTTTCCGAATTTTAAAATCGATATCGAGCTATTGCGTGATTCATTGATCGACAATTTACAGACAACCAATCATTTGTCGGTGGATGAGATCATCGGCCCCTACAAGGTTTTTGTCGTTGTTAAGACGTTAAGCTCAGGCGAATACGTTATTGTTGCTAAATCCACAGAGAATCTCCAGGGACAGCTTAATAACTTTCAGAATCTTTTCTGGTGGCTCTTGCTACCAGTTGCGATTATCGGATTTTTAGGGGGACTTTTCTTATCGTCAAGAACCCTGACTCCAGTACGAGAGTTGATCGTGTCTATGCGTAAGATTGAAAGTGGATCTCTGTCGACGAGAGTGCCTGTCGGTAGCAGCAATGATGAGTTGGAAGAATTGAAAGTTCTCTGCAACCGAATGCTAGATAAGATTGAAAATCTAGTGAATTCATTGAGGGATGCTTTTGATCACTTAGCACATGATATTCGCACACCGGTGACTCGCCTTAGAGGGCGAGCAGAATTGGCTCTTTCTCAAGATAGTGATATTGAGACTTATAAAGAGGCCCTACAAAGCTGCTATGAAAATTCGGACCGAATTTTAAGCTTCCTTCAGGTATTAACAGATATCACAGAGGCGGAAAACCGCAGTCGTCGTTTGAAGCTCGAGAAGAAGTACATATCTCAGCTTGTGGAAGAGATTATGAACCTCTATGAAATCGCTTTTGAAGAAAAAGAAATTGAGGTTATTAAAAAACTTGATTCCAATGATTGGGCTCTTGTGGATGCGCGTTTGATCAGTCGCGTGATTGCAAATCTTTTGGATAATGCCCACAAGTACACTCCGCAAGGAGGAAAAGTCACAATTGAGACGATCAATCATCCGGTTAAGGTTGTCTTACGTGTCACTGACAGCGGTCCGGGGATTTCTGCCGACGAGCAGCAGATGATTTGGCAAAAACTCTATCGCATTGATAAGAGTCGTTCCGAGTATGGAATGGGGTTGGGGCTCGCCTTTGTGAAGGCTGTTGTTGAAGCCCATGACGGCAGTGTGCTCGTCAAAAGTCCTGTGAGTGACGGGCATGGGACGACTTTTGAAATCACCCTTCAGAAAATGTCATAAAAAAGGCTTCTCTACAAGAGAAGCCTTTCGCCCTTGATTCTAATGTCGAGTTAGAACGGGAGGGATGCTTAGCCAGCTTTTGCAGCTTTAGCTTTCGCCTTTACACACTTCTTAAGCTCTGCTTTAGAAGCATTTGGATTCTCTTCTCTGCACATTTTAGCAAGTTTCTTACCTTGGCCTTTTTGTGCAAATGCCGATGGGGAAACGATTACTAGGGCTAACATTAATACTAATAAAGAACGCATGTTCTCTCCTTTTGTTCACATCCATAGGATATTTTTTTAGAAAAATTCGGCAATTGCTGAGGGTAAAAAATCTTTTATTTTTGGCGAAGTTTTAGAAAATGAGTGGAATTTCCGTGCCTTAGATGACATCTTTATCTGGATGAATGTTTTAATTGTGGACGATGAGCCAGAAATTTTAAAGAAAGTATCCCTCCTAGTGGAAGAAAACGGGTTCACAGTGAAAACGCTTTCTTCGTTTGAGGGGCTTGATAGTTTTTTAAAGACCAAAAGTTTCTATCCTAAGGTGATCGTTTTGGATCGTATTTTGGGTGGCAGAGACTCCATTGATTTGATTCAAAAAATTAAGGCGACATTTGATGGAGTCCGTATCCTTGTGGTCTCTGCGGTGGATACAGCTTTAGAAAAAGCCAAAGCTCTAAACTGTGGTGCCGATGACTATTTAGCAAAGCCATTTTCTGCTGTGGAGTTAGTCGCGCGTCTTAATGTCCTAATGAGGCGTGATCAGGTTTACGTTCCCTCGGATGTTCTAAAAGCAGGGAACCTAACGTTGCAGATGATAGATCGCACTGTTCTGGTTGAGGACAAAGAAAGCTTATTGCTCTCGCATAAAGAGTTTCAACTACTTTTTCTTTTTGCCTCAAATCCTGGAAAGATCTTCCCTAAAGATTCGCTCATGCGTGAAGTGTGGAAATCTAGTGCCGAGGTAGAGTCTAAAGTGGTGGAGGCGACGATGAACAATCTTCGTCGTAAGCTTGAAGCCTCTGGTGCGAGTATAAAAATAAAAAACATTAGAAATGTAGGGTATTGGTTTGAGGTCTAAGTATTTCTTCATTTCATTCTTAGCCATCGTCGCATCAGTCCTTTCGGTATCAGCCATTTTATTGGCTTATTTTAGATCCGAACGAATGAATAATCTCGATGAGCAAATCCGCTTAGCAGCAACAGCTATTATTGATTCCAAACTTTCAGAAATAAAAAACTTCGATGATGAAGAAACTGAAATTCTCATCTCTGATGAGTTAGGTCCGGATCGCCTTGGGAAGTTTTTTGTTGTGCGCACAAGCGAAGGTGAAGTTCTTTTTGAAACTCAAAATATTTCTTTATTAGAAGTTACACTGCCGGTCGATCCCAAGTGGATTACGATCACTTCGGGTAAGCATTTCATCCGTGTTTTAAATTTGAAGCTGCCGAAATATCCAAATCGCATATTACAAGTTGGAGCGATTCAAAGTACGAGTATTGAATCCTTAGCATACATCAGTCCGCGGATGCTTTGGGTGATCAGTGCCATTTTATTAGTTATCTTGATTTTGACTTGGGCACTTTCGGCCTCTCTCTTTCGCCCGATCAAAAGACTTTCAAGTTACTTGTCTGAAGTTTCAAATTCTCTTGAAAGCAACGTCGAAATTCCAGAGCTCCAAGGGATTGACTTTGCCAAGATTCATCGCCAAGGCAAAACTGAAGAACTTCAGGGCTTGTTGTTAGCGATCCATCAACTCGTAGAAAAGCTAAATACGACCCATCGTTTTATGCGTTCATGGTCTTTTCAAATGGCGCACGAGCTAAAGACTCCTCTCACTATTCTTACTCGGGACCTTGAGATGATCTCTAGGGACTATAAAGTTTCTCCGGATAAAACAGAAGCGGTTGAAGGTAGTATTAGTAAAATTTCACACACGATTTCAAGCTTCCTTGATTGGGGGGATTTGATTTCTCAAAAGAAAACTGGAGATCTCTATGTGAATGATCTCAAAGCCACAATTGATAAAGTTATCGGTGGTTTGGTTAAAGTTTACGGCGAGCGGATAGAGGTTTTTGCCGAAGGAAATAGTTTTTCAGTTGTCGCGAATCCCCTACACCTAGAGCAAGCTTTAGAAAACATTATCGGAAACTCATTAAAGTATTCCGACGGTATGGTTTCTATTTCTTACGGTCCTCGATATTTAAAGATTGAAGATCGGGGCGTTGGTATTCCCCCAGAGGTTCTGGCTAAGATTGGCTCTCCTTTTAACAAAGGAGAGAATCGTAAAGTACGCGGTGTAGGTTTAGGCTTAGCTTGGGTGCGTTCGATTTGTGATCTTTATTCTTGGGATTGGGAAGTCAAAGTACAGAGTGGAACTCTTGTGCGTTTTGATTTTCCCAATCTTGAAGAAGACTAAAATCCTAAATAGGATCTTTTAATTTGCTCATCGTTGAGAAGATTTTTTGAATCATTTGAAAGAAGAATATTTCCCGTTTCTAAAACATAGGCACGGTCTGAATATTTCAAAGCCATGTTCGCGTTTTGTTCCACGAGTAAAATAGTCATTCCTTTTTTATTCAGGTCCGCAATGATTGAAAAAATCTGTTGAACAATAATAGGTGCAAGTCCCAACGAAGGCTCATCGAGGATGAGGAGCTCAGGACGAATCATCAAAGCGCGGCTGATCGCAAGCATTTGCTGTTCACCCCCAGAAAGAGTGCCTGCAGCTTGTTTACTACGCTCTTTCAAACGAGGAAAAAGAGAAAAACACATTTCAAGGTCGGCTGCGATTTCAGATTTATTTTTCTTTGTATAAGCACCCAGCTCTAAGTTTTCAAGGACAGACATTTCGGCAAAAACTCCACGCCCTTCGGGAGAGTGGGCAATGCCTAAACGCGCTCTTGCAAATGGAGTGAGGCCTGAGAGGTTTTTCCCCATAAATGAAATCTCACCTTGGGAGGGGAGAAGCCCCGAGATGGCTTTCAGCGTCGTGGTCTTGCCAGCTCCATTGGTGCCAATCAAAGAGACGGTCTCTCCTTTATTAACTTCAAAGGAAATTCCTTTGATGGCGTGAATAGCTCCATAAAACACATTGAGGTTCTCAACTTTTAAGATATTCATGACAGCCCCTCTTGATCAGGCGTTGTTCCTAGATAGGCGGCGATAACTTTAGGACACTTCTGAATCTCTTCAGGTTTTCCTTCCGCGATCTTGGTTCCATGATCGAGGACGAATATTTTTTCACAAATACCCATGACAAGTTTCATGTCGTGCTCAATTAAAAGAATACTGAGATTAAATTCTTTGCGAATCTTTGAAATCGTTTCCATCAAAGAGTGCGTTTCGGAATGATTCATTCCTGCGGCAGGCTCATCGAGTAAAAGAATTTTGGGATTGGTTGCTAGGCAGCGAACGATTTCAAGACGACGCTGTTCACCGTAAGATAAAGAGTCAGATCTTTTATGGGCCTTATCTTGAAGTTTAAAAATCTCTAAAAGCTGCATGGCTTTGTCGTTAAGATTTTTTTCGGCACTTTCAAATTTTTTTGTACGAAGCAGGGGGGCAAAGAATGAATATTCTAAACGAGGAGCCCCTGCAATCAGAACGTTGTCCAAAACGCTCATCTCTTTAAAAAGACGAATGTTCTGAAAGGTTCGGCTGACTCCAGATTGATTGATTTGATAGGGCTTCTTGCGCTGAAGACTTGTACCAGAAAGTAAGATATCTCCCTCTGTGGGTTGATAGATTCCTGTTAGCAGATTAAAGACTGTGGTCTTTCCTGCGCCGTTAGGACCAATCAATCCGGCAAGTTCATTTTCATGAAGTACGATATCAAGGTTTGAAACTGCCTTGAGCCCGCCGAATCGCATCGTGACATTTTTAGTCTCAAGAACGACGGACATATTTTCTCCAGAAGTCAGTGATTTCGCGATTTCCAAAAATACCTTGTGGACGAAGAATCATAATCAGAACAAGCATTAAAGAATAGATAACCATTCTTAACTCGACACCGGTGACCTCTTGTAAAGGACGAAGAAGTTCGGGGATCGCGGTCACGATAATGGCGGCGATAATCGAGCCTGACATGGAGCCCATTCCACCTAATACCACCATAATCACGGCGTTCACACTCTGCAAGAAGGTGAACGAAGAGGGGCTTATATAATTTGTAAAGTGAGCAAAGAGGGCTCCGGCGACGCCTGCAAAAAAACTAGAGATCACAAATGAGCGGACCTTTGCCATTGTTGTGTTAATGCCAACGGACTCTGCGGCAATTTCATCTTCTTTAACACTTTGAAAAGCTCTGCCATATTTCGAATGTAAAAGACGCCAGATAGTGAAAAAACAAATCACGGCCCAGAAAGAGGCAAAGGCAAAGGATTCAATAAATGAATTAAACCCTGGAATCCCGGCGTAACCTCGTGGTCCGCCAAGGGTATCTACGTTCAGCAAGATCGCTCGAACGATTTCGCCAAAGCCAAGGGTGACTATCGCAAGGTAATCACCACGAAGACGTAAAGAGGGAATACCAACAAGCAAACCCGCAAAACCGGCTAGTACACCAGAAAGGCAGGCGTAGATAAAAAAATCTAAAATGCGCAAGCTTTGTGGAAAGATCATCCAATGAGTATTTGCATAGGCCGCAAAGTAAGCTCCGATAGCCATGAAACCAGCATGGCCTAAAGAGAACTGGCCCGTATATCCATTCACTAAGTTTAAGCTCATTGAAAGAATAGTGTTCATGACAGCAAATAAAACGATGAGTTGGATATAGGGATTCACTGCGAAGTTAAACACCACCCCTAAAAGAACCAGTCCCAGCAGTACGAGGAAGGGAAGTTTGAAAGCTTTCATTACACCTTCTCCGTTGTGTTCTTACCGAAAAGACCTGTGGGCTTAATAATTAAAATCAGAATCAAAATTCCGAAGGCCAAGGCATCGCGATAAGTGCTAGACAAATAGGCCACGACGATTTCTTCAGAGAGCCCCATGATCAGGGCACCCACAACGGCGCCACCCACATTGCCGATCCCTCCAAGGACAGCAGCGACGAAGGCTTTAAGGCCAATCATCATACCCATAAGGGGATCAATCTTTGGATATTTCATGCCGACAAGGACACTACCAACTCCAGCCAGAGCTGAACCCACAATAAAAGTGAAGGCGATAATTTTATTAGGACTGATACCAAGAAGACTTGCGACATTGGCGTTGCTACTTACCGCGCGCATCGCTTTTCCGGTTTTGGTTTTATGAATTAAAAATTGTAGACCCAGCATTGCCAAGACACTCACCACAAGAACTGTGATATCAAATGTTTTAATATCAATTCCAGCAACCGAAACTAAAACAGAGTCTTTCATTACTTCTGGAAAGACTTTTGGATCAGCTCCAAAAACCGCTTGCCCTGAGTGTTCTAAGAAAAGACTGACACCAATGGCTGTGATGAGAACATTGAGTTTCGGAGAGTTGCGTAAAGGGCGGTAAGCAAAGCGTTCGATGACAAGACCTAAAAAAGCGCATGTCATCATCGCGACTAAAAGAAGAATCAGAAGACTTGCAATTCCGGGTTGAGCTTCAATGCCAAAAAGGCGAGCCGCATAGTAGGCGGCGAAGGCTCCGATCATATAAACATCGGAGTGTGCGAAGTTAATCATCTTCAGGATTCCGTACACCATCGTATAGCCAAGGGCGATCAGTGCATAGATTGAACCTAAACTAAGGCCATTGACGAGATGCTGTAAGAAATCCTGCATGAAGGCTCCTTAAGGGGAAACAGTCGAAATATATTTTCTGTTATTGCCTTCGACTTGAATGATCACGGCACTTTTTTCAGCATCGCGTTTGTCATTTAAAGTGATTTTACCCGTTACCCCAGGGAAATCACGAGTCTTTGCAACTTCGTTGCGAATCTCTTTGCTTGTAAGCTCTGGTGCTCTTTCCATGGCAGCAAATAGAATTTTAGCAGCATCATAGCCAAGAGCTGAGAAGGCATTTGGAGATTCATTGTATTGCGCTTTGAATTTCTTAATAAACTCAGTCACCACAGGTTCTGTTGATTCAACAGTATAGTGGTTCGAGTAGTAACTGCCATTCACGGCATCTTTTCCGATTTCAGAAAGCTTATCACTATCCCATCCGTCTCCACCCATTAGTGGAACTTTAATTCCCAACTGACGAGCTTGTTGTGCAATCAGTCCGACTTCTGTGTAGTATCCAGGGATATAAAGCGCTTCTGGGTTTTTAGAGCGGATCTGTGTCAGTTGAGCTTTAAAATCAATATCTCCTGCTTGGTAGCTAAGATCGGAAACGATTTCTCCGCCGCGTGCTTTGAATTCTTTTTCAAAGGCATTGGCAAGGCCAACGCTGTAGTCATTTTTCACGTCACGTAAAATAGCAGCCTTTTTGACTTTCAAATTTTCCGTTGCAAACTTTGCCATCACGAAACCTTGAAAGGGATCGATAAAGCACACGCGGAAAATATAATCACCAATAGCCGTGACGTCAGGATTTGTAGATGCCGGAGAGATAAAAGGAACTTTATGAGTCTGAGCAATAGGAGCTGCAGCTTTTGAGCGGCCACTGGCAACTCCGCCAATGATAGCCACAACTTTATTTTGTGTGATCAAGCGAGTGGCAGCGGCGGCAGCCTCTTCGTTTTTACCTTGATCATCCAAGGTGATAAGTTTGATCTTCTTACCCTTGATTCCGCCAGCAGCATTGATTTCATCAAGTGCAAGGCGAACCCCTTTATTTGTGCTTAAACCAAAAGTGGCGTCACTTCCCGTGATGGAGTCAAATTCACCGATGACAATTTCATTGGTATTTTGTGTACATCCAAGAGTTAAAAGAAAAAGCGCCGGAAGTAATTTTAGAAAAAATCTCATTCGATCCCCACCTATATTTGCTCAAATCCTAATAATACTAGGATTGAGTTATACATAGATGAGGTCAAGTAAAAATCAGGAAGTTTATGTTGCTAAGATATGCGCTAAGGAAATCAAATCTATCTGTGATTTTTTAGTTTCTTTAGTCACAAGATCCAGTGGAACTTGAACAAGCTTTTCGCCCTCAGTGCCGATCATGATGTCGCAATAACCCTTCAGAAGGGAATCGACACCTGCAGCCCCCATGCGGCTTGCAAGAATGCGATCGGCAGCAGATGGAGAGCCTCCACGCTGTTGGTGCCCAAGAACGCAAACCTTCGCGTCCATGCCAGATTTTTTACGAATAGCATCTGCAAGATCGTAAGCGCGGCCTGGTTTTTGTCCTTCAGCGGTAATTAGAATACTGCTGGTTTTTCCACGGCCAATACCTTCTTTGATATGGTCAATCGCACGATCCACAGTTGTATTGCCATCAGGGGTGAAGATCTCTTCAGCTCCCCCGGCAAGGCCGACATGGGCGGCGATAAAGCTAGAGTTTTTACCCATAACTTCGACGATGAAGAGGCGATCGTGAGAAGCAGCTGTGTCGCGAATTCTATCAATGGCCTCAAGGGCAGTATTCACTGCGGTATCAAAACCGATTGTTTTATCGCTTCCGAAAATGTCGTTATCAATTGTTCCGGGAACACCCACGGCAGGGATGCGATGCTCAAGCCAAAGAGAGTGAATACCACGGAAGCTACCATCTCCACCGATACAAACCAAAGCATCGATCTGGTGGTCTTTCAGATTTTTCGCAGCTAAGGCTCTGCCTTCGGGTTTTGTAAACTCCGTCGAGCGTGCTGTTTTTAACATCGTTCCGCCACGCTGAATGATGTTTGCCATGTCACGAAGTTGGAGTTGAGTGATGTTGTTTTCGATCATCCCTTGGTAGCCACCATGAATGCCGAAGACTTCAAGATTTTGTGCAATACTCACACGAACAACAGCACGGATTGCCGCATTCATTCCTGGCGCATCGCCACCACTTGTTAAAACACCGATTCTTTTAATTTTCTGAGTAAACTGAGCCATTTCTCAACGCTACTACTAGGAAATGGAAAAAGGAAGAAGGGACTTTAAGGAATTGTTATTAGAAATAAAAAAGGCGCCCGTTTCGGAGCGCCTTTATAAACCATGGGTTTAAGTAAAATTACTTAACCATTGATTTGAAATCAGCACCAGCGCGGAACTTTGGAGTCCATGCAGCTGGGATTTTGATCGCTTTACCAGTTTGTGGGTTGCGACCAGTGCGAGCTTTACGCTTCGCTTTAGTGAATGTACCGAAACCAACAAGTTTCACATCGTCACCTTTTTTAACTGCTTTTTTGATATTCTCAACTGTGCAGTCAAGGATAGACTCAACTTGTGCTTTAGATACTTTTGTTTCAGAAGCAATTTTTTCGATGAGTTGTGCTTTGTTCATTTTGAACTCCTCATTAAAACAGATACGTTTTTGTATCTTACGTTGTAATTAAAATCTTGATGATAAATCAAATGTCATCCGATGACAGCCTCATGAAAATGCAAAAACGACTCTGCGTCAATATGAAAATGTGAAAATCCTTTCGCAGAGCGAGTTTCACCGCCCGTCATCTTCATCATCGTAGTCACCATATGTTAAAGAATCACTTGAAGTTGGTGTCGCGGGAATGCTGTATTTTTCAGAAGCCCAATCTCCAAGGTCAATGGTTTTACATCGCTCGGAGCAAAAGGGTCGGTAAGGATTTTCAGTGGAGTAAATAGACAAACGCCCACACTGTGGGCATTTGATTTTTTTCGGTTCTTGTTTTTGTTCGTCACCCATGAGTGAAGTTTAAACAAATTCACTCGTGGGTTTCAAGGTGATTAGCGTCTTTTCAAGCGGCCTGTTGCGATCTTTGTAGCAACTCCGTTGTATGGGAAGTACAGGTCATATGTGAAGTATCCATCTGCCAGAGTTCCGTTCAGAACTTGGATTTGGATAAGCTTCAAGCCACCACCGTTATAGTAAGATCCGTAACCGCGAATTTCAAAACCTTTACTATTATTGATGAGACTGAAAGTATTGTTCTGCATCAAGTATAGTGGGTTAAAGCCAACTCCGCCTTGATTAATTCCAGCACTCAAAGTGTAGTTAATATAGCCGTTAACCATAGGCCTTGCAGTAAACATCATACTTGGGCGCGGTGGATTTGAAGAAGTATCAATGGTTACATCAAGTTGAAAAGAGCCAGAAGCCCAACTATCACACTTGGCGAGTCCGGCGCTCCACGTGTATTGGTCGCAGACAGCCATGGCCTGCTTTAAGAATTCTTTGTATGCGCCAGTGTTGACTATTCTCATGTCACCGTTCGAAACACCATTATAACGGTTGTAATCGTAATAGCGAACTGTTCCATTGGTTGGATAGACGCCGTTACTATTGCCGTTTTGGCAAACATAGCCGTTCCAATATTGTCCCGAAGGGCAAGTAGGATAGTAACTATTGTTATTGCTATTGCTTTCGCTTCCGCAATTCACCATCAACAGTGCAGTCACTGTTAATAGAACTGATTGAATTAGCCTTTTCATAGAAGACCTCATTTCATAAACATATTCACAGTTCTTCCTTACATAAGCCGTGCCAAAGAAGAGATATTTAGAACAGAGGCTTACGTGCATTTGGCGAAGGGGCCACTGTCTAAAAGATAAAGAGTGTGCCAATTTAGGGCAGGGGGCTCGGCCTGAATTTTGAAGATTCTCAAAGTGAGACAAATCTTGGCAAGGGTTTAGGAAAATTTTTAAAGGGGATTATCTCTCTTCAAATAGCAAATAAAGCCATGTTAAACCTGTCTCTATGAAGGCGGAGAGTTCTTTAAATCCTTATATGATGGCTGGCGTGTTGTTTGCGATTTTATTCGCAATGACTCAAGTCTTTTCTCCATTGGATAACAATCCAACGGTGGCAAGAGAGCCTGCCCATGTTCAGGCCAAACTGGAAGCCCACGCTTCGGAGCGCTCCGATTACTTTCATCTACCACCAGAAACAGCGATGCCTGTTTCGGATGTGACCGAGCAAGACTACATTCAAATAATTCATCGATTCATGGGCTTTGCGATGGCCGATGTCTATGCTCAACATGGCAAGGCACTTTATATACCCAACGAGTGGCAAAGTCCTTTTTTTGCCGCCTATGCAAAACTCGATGAAAAATACGCACAGATTGCTTTATGGGGTGGCCTAGTCAGAGCGCCGGGCACAACTCAAGGGGCCTTGGTCGCAATTCTCTGTCATGAGTTGGGACATCTTATCGGTGGAGAGCCTCGCCAAAAAATCACCGGGGCGGAGTGGGCTTCGAGTGAAGGGCAATCTGACTTCTTTGCTTCTAAGGTCTGTCTTCCGAAGTTCTTTAAATCCTATCCGCAGTTTGCGATGTCGATTTCTCAAGACGTGAGAGCAAAGTGTGGCGAGGATCTGATTTGCCAAAAGACCATGCAGGCAGGTTTGGAAATGGCGCATCTCCTGCAAAGATACTCTTTTAGAGAATACACTCCGGTCAGCCTGCATACTCAAGCTCCAGCAACGAACGTTTCTATTATTAATAGTTATCCTTCAGATCAGTGCCGCCTAGATACCTTTGTTCAAGGGGCTCTTTGCCACGATAAAAACTGCTTACCGCCGCCGTGCTGGTTTGCTCAATAAGAAAATTCCCGCCGCAATCAAGCCAAGGCTCAGCCAGCTTGAGATTGAAAGCCCAGCTTCGGGGCCACGATAGTCGTCGCGGAAGTGCTCCATAAAAAGTCGTGCAAGCCCATGCATGGCAATCCAGCTATAAAAAATATCTCCGCTTTTTATTTTCTTCGAAGAGCTTTTCTCAAGAATTAACAAGACTCCCACAATAAGAAGCTCTGCGCCGACGGCATAGAGCTGAGTGGGGTGGCGATGATTGAGAGCCCACGGTAGGTCGCAGGCTTTTCCATAACAACAGCCCGCCAAAAAACACGCCGAGCGACCCAAGCCATATCCGAGAGCAAGCACCGGTGCAAAGAGATCCAAATAATTCGTCAAAGGCAGTTTCTTTTTTCTGAGATAGATCAAGGCACTGACGAGAGCTGTAAAGAAACCGCCGAAGAAAACAAAGCCTCCATCGCCGACATTTACAATTTCAGTGAGATTTTTAAGGTAGTGTGCGGGCGCTTCGTAAACAATATGGAAAAAGCGTCCCCCTAAGAATCCCGCTACCATGATGATAAGACTAAGATCGAGGGTGTTGTTCAGAGGGAAGTTCTTCTCAAGGGAACGGCGATAAATCCACAAAAGACACACGCATGTGGTGAGGCTGATCACCAAATAATAGGTAGGTATATAAATGGACTCCGAGAGGTGAATCTCAGGAAACATTCTGACTCCATACCGACGATAGACTTAATTTGGGACATTTCATAAACGGAAACTCACTCGGTTCTGGTCAATTTGGCCTAACTCACTTCATAATATTTTAACTATGAACTTGCATCCAGCTGATATTGCCAAAGAAATTAAAAATTATTCTTTCTTTAAGTCTTTCAGCTCAGACCTATTGCTGCAAGCTTCAACCATGTTCTCTTTAAAAAAATTCCCTGCAGGCAGTGTTATTTTAAAAGAAGGACAGAAAAACTCACAACTTTATTTCTTAAGATCAGGAAAAGTTGATATTTCTCTTTTGGGTGAAACTATTGCTTCTTTAGCGTCGGTAGGTGAAGTTTTTGGAGAAATGAGTGTGATCACTCAAAATCCGACTTCCACAACTCTTATAGCCCATGAGGACTCCGAACTCTTTGTCTTGAACTCAGAAGACTTTGCGCATGTTCATCCAAAAGACAAAGACCGTCTTGATCTGTACCCCAAAAAGTGGACAGATAAATAAAAGGGCCTCTTAAGTAAAACCTCGGCACTCTGCCGGGGTTTTTCCTTTTAAGTCCCATTGGGGTCGTTCGTTATTATAGTATTTAATATAACGATCTATCTCTGCTACCAACTCTTCATATGTATTGCAATCTCGAAGCTCTGCCTCATCTTTTAAATGTCCGAAAAAACTTTCTATCGGAGCATTGTCCAAACAATTTCCCTTACGTGACATTGATTGAGTTATTTCCCACTTGCTTAATAAATCTCGATAGATCTTTGAAGTATAGTGGCTGCCTTGATCTGAGTGCATAATGATATGTTTGGGCTTTTGACTAAAAAGATCTTCGAGGCCCCTAAGTGCGATATTTAAAGTTGCACTTGCTGAAACGGTGTAATGCACGATCTCCTTCGTTGCCAAATCCTTTACTGCCGATAGATAAGCTCGTTTTCCAAGTCCATAATCAAGATAAGTAATGTCTGTCGAATACACAGTATCCTTCTTTTGGACATTAAAATTCCTATTAAGAATATTCGGGCTTGCTCTATGTTCATCTCCTTCTACCCAAACTTGCCTAGATCTATTCTTTCTGCGGATGACAGTTCGAAGTCCATGCTTTTTCATAAGACGACGGACTTTCTTTAAGTTCATATTGATCCAAAAATATTTCTGTAAAAGCATCTTTATGCTGCGAGCACCGATCCTACCTTTTTTACTTTCAAAAAGGATACAGACCCACTCTTCATCGAAAATGGCTTCTTGAGAACTTTTCTTCTTCGCAGACCATTCGTAAAATCCACTCGTGCTTACTTTAGCTTGCTTACATAGCCGATCGAGACGCAGATCAGGCTGGTGAATTATTGCCTCGTGAATTAACGCGAACTTTTCTTGTTTGCGTATCTTGCCTCCAAGGCGTGGAGCTTTTTTAGGAAATCATTCTCCGCGCGCAAATAAGCAATTTCTTCTTCTGCTGATTTAAACCGAAGCCCCTTGGGGCGCCCAGTAGAATTAACTCCTCGACGCTCCTTCTTTAATCCACCGTCTTTTTGAGACATCTTCGCCCAACGCTGGATACACTTTCTGGGGTAGTCTTTGCCGAAGAGAGAAAGGTTGATTCCGGCATCTTTAAATATTTCTGAAGGCATTAGCCCATCTTGACGGAGCTTCAAAGCCTTAACCTTAAACTCTGGAGTATAGGTAACGTTAGAGGTTGTTACCTTTAAAACATTTTGATTGTTCTCAAGATCTTTGCGATCTTTTGCTGTAAATGAACCCATGATCTGCCTCTCAAATACGAAAATACCCCAAAAACTGGACAGGGTCTTTTATTTTTGTGTCCGGATTTTGGGGTACAGATCATCTTGCCGCTCTTTTATATCAGATTTACTGCACAATTCTAACCGAGCGTTTAGTTCGCACGAATGAAAAAGCGCGTCTTTTTGAAATTCTTAATAGAGAGCTTTTTGAAGCTCAAAGCGCGATTGCTAAAGGCGGCGGTGGTAGAGTTCTTTTGATTGAGCCCGACAAAAAACAACAGCTTCCGATCCGTATGGCACTCGGTGGGACTGGGGTTCAATTAGATATTGCGGGTGATATTGAAACGGGCCGTAATTATTTTTCACAAAGCGCTTACGACATTATTCTTGTTGAAGAAGAATGTGTTGAGGTTTTAAAAGAAATCACAGAGCAGAAGCTTGCACCTTTTGCGGTCCTTTTGACTAAAAAAGATGTTTCTGGAAACTTAGCAGTGCTGGAAAAGAATCGCTATGTGGATTTTATTATCTCCCGCGATGCTGAAGATAAAAACTCAACCATTCGCTACGTTTTAACGGCTCTTAGCAAGCTTCTAAATAAAGACCTCTTTGGCATCGAGAAGTATCTGACTTGGGGAGTGGAGATTAAATCCACTCAAGTTCAGAGCTCAAAGCAAAGAGATCAAATGAAGGAAGACATCTTTTCTTATTTCAAATCCATGGGAGTCCGCTCAACCGTTTTGGATAGGGTGAATACCGTGGCAGAAGAAATGTTAATGAATGCGATCTACGATGCGCCGGTGGATAGTTCTGGAAAATCACTGTTCAATCATCTGTCGCGAAAAGAAGAGATCAAGCTCGATACCCATCAGCAATCCGTTTTAAGTTACGCTAGTGATGGTGTGTTGTTAGCGGTCTCTGTAAGAGATCCATTCGGATCACTTACAAAAAACATCATCGTCGACTATCTTCTAAGTTGTTATAATGGCCAGGCGGGTTCTTTGAACTCGGGCAAAGGTGGCGCTGGGCGCGGACTTCATCAGATCATTGAGAATGCAGATTTAACCATTTTCAATGTGAAGCAAGGAGTTCGTACAGAAGTTATTTGTCTGTTCAATGTGGACGGGCAAAAGCGCGAGGCTCAGCCCTCATTCCACTATTTCTTTACGTAGACAATAAGGCCGACGAGCACTTGAGCAATAATCATAGCCGGTGCTGTGGGTATCTCTGTTGATATCAGCGAACTTAAAAAACCCAGAATACTTCCGACCGCCGCAATGATGCACAGGCGATTTCTATACTGTCTAACTCCCTTAGCCTGAGAGCTGGCAAACGTCGTAGCGACAAAGAGTGAACCCGTGGTGAAAAGATAGCCAAGGTTTTGAACAGCCACCGTTGTTAGGGCAATCGTACTTAAGTCAAAGAACCATCCTTGCCACGAGCGATGAATAAGGCTCTGATTTGCAATTTCAAAGGAGGTACGGGTCAAAGACTTCCAATACTTTATTAATAAAACAAATGCGAAAGCACCCAGCGCAAGATTTAAGAAGGCGGCGGTGTTGCTCATCACTGCGATATCACCAAAATAAGAAGCCGCCATGTGGGATTCCAAAGCAGGCGTTAAAGAGGTGATAATATAAGTGAGCGACATAAAGCAGATGAACATTGTTAAGTAAGCAAAACTTCGATCGGCTCGCTTAGAGAGGAAACGCTCAGAAAGAAAAAGGGTCGCTCCGCCAAGTACAAATCCCATGGCAAGATTGAGACCGTGAAGGTCAACATCCATCAAAACATTCAGTGCAAGTCCTAGGACGATACCTAAAGAAGAGCCTTGGCCAAGAACAAATATCTGCGTCGCTTTTCCACGAGCTGTCCAGTGGGCCCCAATCATCGCAAGGGCAGCTGCCATAATAGCAGAAGCTGCAATTGCAAATTTATATATATCTAAGAGTTCTAGAAAGTTCATGGCAACTCCACAGTTTGAATATTGGGCCATGGCAAAGAAAGGGCGCGATGAGAGACGATCACAATGGCACTTTCTGGATGAGACTTGTTGTATTGCAAAAGTCCTTCTTCGATGACAGTGCAAGACTTTTCATCAATATGATTAAAGGGCTCATCAAGAATCAAGAGACGAGGGGTGTCTTCTAAGGCAGCCGCTAGTAAAACCTTTTGTCTCTCGCCGCCGCTAGCTGTGTTCCAAAACTTTTGCAAATTCAAACCTTGTAATAAAGGACTTTGTGAAGTGTGCGGTTTTTTAAAAAAATCAGACAAGGTCATTGGAATATGAAACTGTAGATTCCCCAACTGAGGAAGATAACGAATGTCAGATGAAGTGAGGTCTATTTGAAAACTTCCCCGAAAGTTTTTATGCAAACCCAAGAGCACTTTTAAGAGCGTGCTCTTGCCAGAGCCATTTTCACCCTTGATAAGGGTAACGATTCCTGAATGAACTTGAAAAGAAAGCGGTCGAGTGATCGCATTCTTTTCAATATCTAAAGGTTGGAGATCAAGGGCTTTAAGAAGCATCATTTGCTGACCGCGTCCTTTAAGAGTTTTTGCAGATCCTCGATAGAACCAGCTTGTGTAGTCTTTGATGTTTGAACATAGGACGGGATGATGGCAACTGGAATTCCTGAAAGTTCGGTGAATCTTTCTAAAACTTTATGAGGAGAAGAGGGCGTTGCTAATAGAACCTTCACTCCCTCGGCTTTTGCTTTCGTGGCGACATCAGCAATCCGTTTAGAAGAAGGTGGCATTCCTGGTTTTTCTTCCAGCGATCCCCAACTCTTTAAGCCATAATCACTAAAGAAATATGTAAACTCTTTGTGATACTCCATCACCAGAGCGGGCTTGATCTCTTTTTGCAACTTTTCATAAAGAGACTGTATGCTTAGGTTAAAGGCGCGAGCGTTCTCTTCAAACTTTTCTTTTTGAGAGCGCTCAATCTGGGAAAGCTCCTGAGCAATAGCGCTGGCAACAACCTGGATTCTCTTTGGCGATAAGAGGTAGTGCGGATTTCCGTGAGCGTGCACATCTCCTAAGGAGCGATTAATCACCCCTGTTGGGATATCCAAGGCTTCGATCTTTTTTCCTAAATCACAGCGGGCGATGTTTTCTTGAACTTTTTTGTTTCCAGATCTTTCTAGGGATTTTAACAGCCAAGCAGATTCAAGATCCATCCCGACAAAGCAGACGAGATCTGCTTTGCGAAGTTTTAAAATATAAGAGGGGCGAGACTCTGCATAGTGCGGGTCTTCATTACCATTGAGGAGGCTTTCGACAGAGACCGCCTCTCCGCCAACCTTAGAGACAATCTCTGCAATATCTGGAAGAGTCGTCACCACTTGGATCTTTGCCAAAGACGGGGAGCTAAAAAAAAGAACTGCCAGAAAGAATATGTTTTTCATAGATTCAATCTCCTTGAGAAGAATTAAAATATATGTGCCGGATGAGCCCCAAGAATTGAAATGAGCTGCAATTCAATTTTCTGATCAATCTCAGTTCCCGATTGAGAGAATTCGTTGGAAGCATAAGTGTAGGCTAAACGAAAGAGAGTGAATTCAGAGTGTTTATAGGTAAGCGTTGGAACAGCCGCATACTGAGTAAATCGCTCGTAGTCTCCAAGATCATCATAGCGTTTAGGTTGTGAAAATAAATCAAAGCGAGTACCTAGAAAAACCCGCTCAGTGAGGGCAAATTGTGGATAGATATAAAGCCCAAAATCTTCTGTTGTTGGAACCTCTTCGCCATTGAGCTTGCGGTACCAGATTTCAGATTCGACTAAAAATTTTGGATACTTGCTTTCAGATATTTTATAAACGAAATCCATTCCCACCAGTTGCGTTTCTGTTGCGTGAGCATCCGTATTTCCTAAATAACTCATACCCCATTGCAAACCAGATCCATTTTCAAACTCTAAAAAGTTTGAAAGTTTTGCGTAATGCGTAGGAACGTGCGGAGCCTCCACCGGATCGTGAGAATGAGCAGAGCCGTCGTCGTGGTGATGTTGTCCTAGTTGGTAACCATTGGTGATTCCAAGAGTCAGCTCCCAAAAACTTTCTGTTGGTAAGAGGGTCGAAAACTCAATACCTGTATCGGCGACACCCTCGTCACCAAAAAACTGATGGTGCACCTCGGGGGCAGATACAAAAATCCAATCATGGGAGTGCTTTTGATTCAGGCGCCCCACACCTAAAAGAAAAAGACCTGCCTTCACGCGTGATTGAGGGATGAGCTTGCTCGAAGAAATAAAACCTTCATGAAGTTCCGTTGTAAATTCACCGTGATCATTGTGTGCCGTCAGATTTAAAGTGGCATCAAAGGTGGGATCCAAAGGCCCATAGAAAAGTAGTTCTGCGGAACGAATTCCCAATCTATTCTCTCCGGAGTGTTCCAAATCAAAAGGTAATACCATGTCGATGGTGGCTGCGGTTTGAATGTTTTGTAAGATCCCTTGCGCGAAAGCCAAAGCGGGCGAAGTCAGCAGTACGGCTGTAAGCAGTAGGTGTTTCATCGGATTCTCCTCGTGTTGTTACTTGGTGATAACAGAGTCTTTTTCTAAACGCAAGTAACTTGCAACTAGAAAGTGAGGCGAGAAAATGCATCTTATAGTTGCGCTCACGAAAGACTTGTTGCGGCAATTCCGGAGCTTCGATATGTAGAGACCATGATTGGATTGATTCACTTCCGTTGGATAGCAATAGTCTGCCTGCTTTTGGGGATGGTGCCACTTTTGAGGTGGGACTATCTAGAGCCCCAGCGAGTTCCTTATTTTGTCGCTGTCTTACTGCTTCTGAGTTTCTTTAATATTTTGTCGCAATCGATCTGGAAGGTGAAGTCTGAACAGAAGAGCATTCTGGTTCATCTGACCGTGGATCTCTTGGCGGCAGCGGGGATTTTATTCGTCAGTGGTTCAGCCTTAAATCCATTCACCAGTATTCTCTGTGTTCATGCCTTCTTAGGTGGGATGCTTTTACAGAAGCGCTATACCTATCTTTTTGGAATTGTATTGATGCTTCTCTTGGGACTTCTGCAATTTGAAACCTATATGGAGGTTTCAGTGCGTATGGGAAAACACGTGGATGAAATGATTCTTCCATTTATGTCCCAGTGGGTTCTTATCGCCGGTTCGTGGTTTGTGAGTTACTACTTTTCTCATCTTCTTCATAAAAACGAATTGCGCATTCGGGCTCTGCAGAATCAACAGCACCAAGCCGATCGCCTGAAGGCCCTAGGAGCTTTGACGGCAGGTTTTTCTCACCAACTCGCAACGCCGATGAATTCCTTAAACCTGCGAATGGAAAGAGGAATCCGAAAACTCGACTTCAATGTGGCCGAGGCAAAGGAAGAGTTTGTAAAAGCTGAAGTTTCACTAGCAGAGTGTGTTAAAGTTTTTCGCCACATGGCCTCTGTATTTTCTCGGTCTGCCACTACAGAGCTTCAATCCGTAGAAATTCAAAAAGTTCTTTCAGAGCTCTTAGACGTCTGGGAAAAAGAGAATCAAATCTCTGTAGAGCGCCTATTGATTGAAAGCCCGCTTGTTTGTCGCATTCAACTTCTTGCATTTTCTCAGACGTTTTTTGATCTCTTGGATAATGCTTTAGAAGCTGGGGATGAAAGTTCCAAAATTAGTGTGCGACTTTATAAAAAAGAAAATGAAGTGGTGATTGAGGTTGTGGATCAAGGGGCAGGGCTTAGTGAAGAGATGTTGTCTCGTCTGGGCGAGCCCTTTGTAACATCAAAGGTTCATGGGAACGGGCTTGGCCTCTACTCAGCGGGAATGATGGCACAAGCTTCTGGCGGAGCCTTTAGAATTTTTAATAATCAATCGCGTGGTGCTACAGCGCAAATAACTTTGCCGGAGGAACAAAATGACGGTTCAAGGTAAAAAATTATTACTGATCGAAGATGATAGTGGCTTGCGCGAAGTTCTTACTGAGGAACTTGAAGAGCGCGGTGTTCATGTGACAGCCTATGCGCAACTTCCTTCGATTGAGAGTCTTCCCCTGTTTGATTGGGCCTTGGTTGATTTGCGCGTGGGCTCAGAGACAAGCATGAATTTGATTGCTGACTTAAGAAAAAAGTTTCCAGAATTAAAGATTGTTATGATGAGTGGTTTTGGCAGTGTGGCTTCTGCAGTGAAGGCAATGCAATTAGGCGCTCACAGTTTTATTAGTAAACCCGTAAATCCAGAGATGATCATCACGGCATTCAGTGATGAGCCTGTGCAAGAAGAGAGCTTAGATCAGCACGTCTCATTGGCGCGCATGGAGCGTGAGTATATTGATTACGTTTTGCAAAGCTCAGACGGAAACATCACTCAGGCTGCCAAGAAACTCGGACTCCATCGCCAAAGCTTGCAGAGAAAACTTCGAAAAAATATTCCAAAGTAATTCAATTATTTCTTTATAGAAACTTAGATAGAGCCTTAGAAAGAACTCTCTTGGCGAGAGAAGTATCTGGAATGAAATGGAAACCTCTAAGAGGCGACGTTAGAAAAAATATTCTAAACAAGATGAGAAGATAAAAAAATCCCCCGAGATAATGATCGCGGGGGATTTTTTGTTTTAATGAGTCTCTGTGGCTGGGTCTGTTGTTGAATCTGCAGCGGCTGATTCTTTCTTTTTGTTCTCAAAGAACATCATGACTAATAAAAGTCCTACGCCGCCAACGATAGCCATGTCTGCGACGTTAAACGCTGGCCAACTCCACTTGTTGTAAAGATGGAAGTCCAAGAAGTCGATGACGTAACGGAAGCGCAGGCGATCAATATAATTACCAATAGCTCCACCAAAAATACTAGAAAGAGCAATGATCTGCCATGTGTCGTTGTCTTTAACACCTCTTAGGATGCCAAGAATAATAACCAGGGCAATCGGAGGCATTGCTAGGAAGAAGATCTCTCGGAACGAGGGGTGACTCTCTGCTAAGAAGCCAAAGGCTGCGCCAAAGTTTCTTACATAAGTTAAATTGAAAAAGTTCTGAATCACTGGCACGGACTCGCCCAAGTGAAAGTGCGTGTGAACGTAGATTTTAGTTACTTGATCGATTGCGATAAATAACGTGGAGATAATTAAAAGCCAGATATATTTTTTCTTCATGAAAGTGCCTCTGCCATCGTTGTCTAAAGACGGCAGTATAGAACACTTTTCCTTTAAAATTAAATAATTTCCGAGAGATAGGGCTATGAGCCAGCCTACTTTAAAAGATCTCGAGATCGGCTGTAGCCAACCTTGATCAGCATGCGCAGGGCTTCGATTTCAGAGCTTAAATTGAATTCAGCGCGAATCTCAGAGAGCATTTCCATGGATTTAGGGTCTAAAACCGCTGAAATATCCAAATTCTGAGCTGTGGCCGTCATGGTTTTCTCTGTGTAAGAGACATGGGTTTGAGAGCCCATTGAAGCCATCGGGGGAGCTGTCATCGCAGAAGTGGCAGTGGAGCTCGTATGCACCATAGGTGGAGTTTGCACGGCCGGTTGATAGATATGGGTCGGTTGTAGAGTCTGCTGAACTGGAATATTCACGTGGGCTGTCGTACTTTGTGTTGAGGTGCTAGGTTTCTGTGGTGTTGAAGTCGCTGTTGGGGTCGTCTGAGAACGGTCAAGTTCCCCCATGATCCCAGCAAGGCTTTTAAGTTCGTTTTTAAAATTTTGAATGCTTGGACGCTCAAGAGCGCTGTCCCCATCGCGCAAGGCCTTAAGGTAAAGGCTGACGAGAATATCGGGACCTGTTGCGATGTCTTTGATCGAGGCATCTTGTCCCATTAACCACTGATAGGCTTTAAGCAACGTATCTTTTGTATAAGCCTGCGGTGGCAAAGGGTTCATCGTAATCAAATCGGGACTCCAAGGGTGAGCGACAGAACCTACAGATAGGATCATTGTCAGTCAATACAGCGTGAAGAATTTCACTCACAAATAATGCCTAAAAAATACGCACCACTACATATTGACCGACTCCCCTTTGAAATAAACTAGAGGCATCGCAAAAATTAATTTTTCTGCGATGCTAAGTACTTGCATTTTATTTTTGGTTTTTTTCGAGGAACAAAGATTAGTTGATGTAATCTTTTGCCACAATCCCGTACTTCTCAATCTTGCGAAGAAGTGTTTTCTTCGGAATATTGGCGTGAAGTGCAGTCTGATTGATGCGACCTCTGAAAGTCTTAAGAGCCTTGATGATAAACTCTTTTTCAAAAGCTTCTTTCTCGGCATTAAAATCTAAAGTCTCGCCAGAGAAATCACCTGCTTCTAAATCATCACCATCTTCAAGATCTGCTGACATACCTGTCTCTGGAAGGTGTGCGTGAGCAGAAACTGCGGCACTCACATTTTCAGAAAGAGTTTGAGCCGACTCTGTCATTAATGGCATATCGATCAAATTCGTACCAGTTGCTAGAAGCAAAGACTCTGGAAGAGAAGCGATTGTTACGATGTTTGAAGTCTCAAGAACAAAAGCATGTTCAATAACGTTCTCAAGTTCACGAATATTCCCAGGCCATTCATGTTTTTTCAAAACAGCCATCGCGTCTGCGGAAATTCCGTTAATGCGTTTACCGTGGGCAACGTTGAATTTCTTAATAAAGATATTCACCATGTGCTCCATGTCGTCCTTTCTTTCGGCTAAAGCTGGCAAGAATATAGGTACGACGTTCAAGCGATAGAAAAGATCTTCACGGAATGAACCCACTTTGATCATTTCTTCTAGAGGACGGTTTGTCGCTGCGATAATGCGCACGTTGGTTGGGAACTCGCGGTTAGAGCCTACTGGAGTGAAGACTTTTTCTTGCAAAACACGCAAGATCTTTACTTGCATGAGTTGTGGCATGTCGCCGACTTCATCTAAAAACAAAGTTCCACCTTCAGCAAACTGAAACTTTCCAATTTTTCTTTGATCAGCTCCTGTGAAGGAACCCTTTTCGTGACCGAAAAGCTCAGATTCAAAAAGGTTTTCTGGAATCGCCGAACAGTTGATCGCAACAAATTTTTCATCTTTGCGAGCAGAGTTGTAGTGGATGGCTTTAGCAACAAGCTCTTTACCTGTTCCAGAAGAACCACGAATCAGCACAGGCGTGTCTACTTTTGCAAGACGGTGAATGATATTAAACACCTTTTGCATTTGAGAAGTGTGGCCAATGATTTTACGACCTGCTTCTACCATCACTGGCGCAGAAGCAGCGGCATTAGAGATCAAATTATGTGCAGTAACGGCCTTATCAATCAGAGTTAGAAGGTCATCACCAGCGACTGGCTTTTGTAGGTAATTATAAGCACCATCTTTAACGGCTTGAATCGCATCGTTTAAAGTTGCATGGGCTGTCATGATGATAACGATAATTCCAGGATCAAATTCTTTAATCTGGCGAAGGGCTTCAAGGCCGTTCATGCGTGGCATATCGACATCAAGAATGACTAAGTCATACTTTTGTTCTGAGGCCTTGATTTTCTCAAGTGCATTTACCCCATCAAAAGCTTCGTCCACTTCAAAATGATTTGCAGTAGAAAGAGTCGATTTGACCGACAGTCTTAAGCCCTGATCGTCATCAACAACCAAAACTCTAAGCATGTGTGCCTCCTTGTTCGATGGGTAGTTCTACCGTAAAAGTGCAGCCTTTACCATGGGAAGATTCTACAAAGATCCTTCCACCATGTAATTCCGTGAAATATTTAGCCAAATAAAGGCCCAAACCCGATCCTTTGATAGGAGAGCTTTTAGTATTCTTAGAGCGGAAGAATTTCATGAAAATATTTTGCAGTTCATCTGTAGGAATACCCGGTCCCTGATCGGCCACTTGAATCACCACGTGGGTCGGGGTTTCCTCGCTAGACACCATGATCTTGGTGTCTTCAGGGCTGTACTTAATCGCGTTTTCCACCAAGTTTGAAAGGACTTGTTTCATTAAATCCGCGTCGACAGAAACCGGAAAAAGAGGTTCCAGTTCAGAAATGACCTGAATGCGTTTTAGCTTTGCTAAGAACTCATGCTTGCGGATGACTTCTTCCAGCAGTGTATTGATATCACGACTTTGCAAGCGAAGCTGAACGCCTTCGCTTTCGATCTTTCCATAACTTAAAATCGCGCTGATAAATTTTAGGAGGTCATCTGAAGAGCTCTTAATCGTATCCACGGCCTCGCGCTGCTGAGAGCTCAATTGAACCTTGTCAGCCAATATCATATCAGTCATTCCCTGAATGCGCGCAATCGGGGTCTTAAGATCATGGGACATCATAGAGATAAAGTTCGACTTAAGTTCTTCGACTTGGCTTAAGAGGCGATTCTTTTGAAAGTACTCCCAGCTACGTCGATGCTCGATGATTAAGCGGTAAGGAATAAAGAAGTAATAACAAAGTAGAATCGTAAGAATAGGGCCCGCCATCGGAACCCAAAGACCCGCACCCCAGAAGATCATTGTGCAGATAAACGCAAAACCCACAAGGGTGATTAAAAGAATCAAGAGCCCTTTTGTTGGTTTTAAAGTTAAAACGATATGAGTCGTTAATAGAGAAGCCAGAAGAATTAGTGCCCAAGCTACTGATGTCGGTAGGCGAATCGGGCCTGAGTTGCGAATCAATGTATCAATAGTATTAGCAAGTAACTCAATACGAGTGAGCGCCATGACCTCGCGGTTAAAGGGGCTCATAATGTATTCAGATTCATCCATTCCAAGATCGGAACCTAGAATCACGATTTTATCTTTAAAGCGTTTAAGATTTTCTGCCTGAAAAGCCTCTGTGAATTCAACAGAGGGGAAAGTACGGGCTTTATGAAAATCAATATAGGCTTGGTCTGTACCGTAAAAATCAAATCGACCGCGCACTTTTTGAATGTCTAAGATTTCTGGATTATATAATCCGGCCACTCGAAGGGGCAGCAGAGGGCGACCTTGATACGTTAAAATCATACGACGAGTGACGCCGTCTTTTGCGAAGTTCACAAGATCTGTCGTCTTGGGAGCTGGATACAAAGAGATTTTCTCTAGTGGATCTGGCAGGAATAAAGAATCCTCTTCTCCCTTAAGGGGAGTAACTCTGCCGGCGACAAACACTGAGGCCGCATCGACAATGGTTCCTTCCCAAAGGTTTTTTTCATCAATAGAGCCAGGCACTTCATTTAAGTTAAAATCATAAATAACAGTCGAAGCACCCGCCTCAAGAAGTCGTTTGAGGAGCAACTCTTGATCATCGGCTGAAGGCCAGCCCTTATAATCTTGAACAGTTTTCGGAGTGATATAGATGAGCTCAATATTGTCGGCAGTGCGATCGAAGGGTTTTGAGCGTAAACGAAGATCGTAGAGGTAAGATTCGACATACTCCAGATTGATCTGGGTCATCAGAAAAGCAAAGCCCGCCGCGAAAAGAACTCGCAGCAATAGAAATCTTAACTTCCTATTTGTGGAAGGGGAGGTGGCTTTGCTTTCGTTTTCTGACATGAACTACCTATCTTATTGGAATACAACCTTCACCAGTTCCATTACCACCATTTCCTCCGAAGAGATTGGGTGCTGAAGGCTTTGTGAGAGCAGGTTTTACCTTTTTAATATGTGACATCTTGGCACTCCTTTTAGCAAAATTCTCTGCTAAGTTTATAATAAAAAATTGCAGTACTAATTAATTCTCTAGTGCGCGCACAGAAATTTGCATCTTTCTTGTGTTTGCTACCAGTTGCTTGTTGATGAATGAACATGCATCCACCACCGCACATAAATCTTGCCCAGCACTCTTGGCAGTTGTTTTTATCGACCAAGTTTTCTCGATACTCTTCGAGTTTTACGACATCTAATTCAGTCCCTTGGCCTACTTTTGCAGATTGATTCCCAACATCCCATGGGCAAGTGTAGAGGTTGTTTTTTGCATCCACCATCAAGAAGTTCTTTCCAGCAGGGCAATGGTTTTTAATCTGCACTTGGCGATCTAATATAGAAAACTGCTGATCAAAGAAACTAATCTTACGAATTCCAGCTTCGCCGCCCCGGACGTAAGCAAGAGCTGCAATGGCATTCATTTCGGAGATGAATTTTTTGTTTGTCACCTCATCAGAACTTTCTACAGAGAATGAAAATTCATACTGATCAACGCCTAAAGACTCATAAAAATCATAGGCTTTTAAAATCTCGGTATTGTCTTTTCCAAAGACACCATGAACTCGAACGAATCCAAGGTCTTTGCGATATTTTTGCAAGCACGAAAGACCAGTGATGATCATCTCAGTGGAAGATTGACCATTTTTACTTGGGCGCAGGCGATCGTTGATCGCAGACGGGCCATCAACGCTGATCGTGATATTGGCTTTGATCTCCGAAAGTAGTTCAAGGTTTTTCTCTGAGAGAAGTGTTCCATTGGTCACAATAGAGAACTCAGCGCGAAGATTTCGATCTTTGCCGACTTCAGAGACATAAGCCCCAATGGCGCGAATGCCTTCAGGATAGAGCAAGGGTTCGCCTCCCAAAAAAGTGATATGGAAGCGGCTATTCTCAGGAAGTCTCTCCATGAAGAACTTTAGTTGCGGAAGTGTTTTTTCGACATCAATTTTCGTCTGCGCAAAACCATAGGTTCCATCGCCCCCAGCAGCGCAATAAGTACACTTTAAATTGCAGATCTGTGTGACGTTAATTGTGAGACTGCGCACCTCGCCGAAACCGCTAGAAAGAGCCGAATTAGCTGCTTCAGAAGACTCCCAATCCAAAAGATCGGCATAGGCCTCTTGATTTGACTCTCGGCTTTTTAAGAGATTCCAAAGCTCTTCGGAGATCTCGGCAACCTCTAGATTGCGAGCATGGAAAGCCATCGGGGCGCTTTGCTCTCTCTTAAATGCTACAATGTCTTTAAAACGACGACTTTCCATGACATCACCAGATTGCAATATATGTTCCATATTGGGACGCAGGTGTGGTTTTGCAAAATTCCGTAAATTCAATAGTTTAGGCGCTCAAGGCAGGTGTCAGAAAGGCCCTTTGGTGACACGTTCTGGGGACAGAATGCAACTATTTCACACTCTAGATAGAGGTTCGTCGCTTCGGGGAGTTGGTAAAGGAGTGTTTTGCCGCAAAAAAAAGCCCCTGAAGTCAGGGGCTTTGAGAAAGCTTCTAATGCCTTAGTTTGCTTGCTGAAGAGTTCTGAGCTCTCCATTTTCGTCTGCATACATGCGCAGGTCAAAAGATCGATTATGAATAATGTTTTGGATATACATCAATGACTTGTAAAGTCTTTCTTCTTTGAAGTTACCGAAAACGTGGTTCACTCCGGTTACACCCTGAGCCGATAGTACAAGTTCGTAGCGAAGAACTTTAGAGCGTTGTTCTTCCGTGAAGAAGTCCATCAGGAAGCCAATGCCTCTTTCGCGCCATACTGGGATTTTGTGCAGAGTTTCGAAGGCTTCGTAACGATCGTCGATGCTCTTATCTTGGCGAATCACGGTTTCAAGGCTTTCACCAATTTTTCTGAAGTCGCCTTTGAACTCATGAATCCATCCACCTAAAAAGTAACCCGCAGTATGACCGGGATCAAAGAGTGCAGACGCCTGAGGGCGGCCCTTTCTTTCTATATACCGTTCAAATCGAGCAGCTAAAGAGACCGCTTTCAGGTGAGGAAGAACGATAAGAGCCTCAGGGTTGAAGAAAACTTCTTGCTTGAAGTAAGCATTGACCTTTTTTCCAGGGATCGAGGTCCAGGGAGTCCAGTCGATGCCCGCATAGGCTTTGTGTCCAATAGTTTCAAGGACAGTCTTTTGAATGCGGCGAAGATCGCGATCTGAAACGTCTTTCATCTTCATCTGATTGCTCGACGTTAAAGTCACAAAGCGACCCGCACTCCAGTTTGGATCAGCGGTAAATAAAAGATTGGAAGTCGTTAAAGACTCTTCACCAAAAAGACCAAAGAGTACTTTTGTCTTTTTGTACGAAGAGAACGTGTTCAATAGAAAGTGCTCTTGGCGATCACTGCTGTCGTAGTTCAGAACTTTATTTTCTGCATAGGCGCGACCTGCTTGGAACTTCCAAAGGCTAAGACCAAAGCGCATGGAGCTTTCTTTTGTATCTACTTCAGTAGAACCTTTAAACACGCGATGTACGCGGCGCAGAGGCGCTGGGATTTGAGCATCCTCAAGAGACAGCTCTTCAACTAAGTTAAGATCTGTCATCAACTCATCCATCAAGTCTTTGCGAGTTGCAAAAGGGTTGGCTATCTTAACGTCTTTGAGTTGGACTTTATATAGAAGAAGCTGATTGTAAGCTTCTCTTGCCAGGGCGTCATTTAAGTTAAAGACATAGTCTAGCATAAAGACGTCTTTATTGTTGATGCCTGCATTTAAGCGAAGAGGAGTGATGTTCAGAAGTTTTTCAATACGTCGATCAATGATGTTGAGGCCGATGAAGCTAAGGTCTTCACCAAGTTCAATACCAGCACCAGCTCCGATACCTTTGCCGCGAACACCGATAAGTTTTACGCGCACCTGGTTATCAACCATACGGAAGATATGAACCATGAAGTTTCCAGAAACCAGAGCATGCGTCGAAGCGCCTGCATCTAAAACGCCTTGGAAAAAGCTATGGCCCATAGAAACAACTAAAGAAAGATGTCCTTCAAAAGCAACGAAGTCCCCTGGGTTGAGTTTATCTAAAGCCTTCTCGGCAGTGAATGGCAGATTCGCTGGAGTGTAAGGAAGAGAAAGTAAAGAGTCTTTTTGGCTTTTGAACTGACGAACAAAAGTGATCTCAGATCCTTTTTGTAGGTTGATTCCTACTGGAGTGTCCAGAGCATCAATGAAGTCGCCTGGGCGCAGGTCGATTTTTAAAGAGTATTTATCAATGCGGTTGTAGTATCCGCCGATATAAGAGGGCTCAGACTCAATTTTGTAGCGAAGTGAAGTTGTCAGCCCACTGAGGATTTCGGCGTTGACTAAAGAAACAGAGCTCCCAATTTCTTGTTTTGCAATTTCCTTTTTAATCTTTTCCAAAAGATTTGCAGGCGCTAATCCATCTAAACCTTTTGCAGATGCAATTGGTGTAGAGGTTGTGAAGATCGCAAATGATAACACAACCGCACTTAAGAGGCTTCTCCATCCTTTTGTCATTATAGACTCCTTAAAAAGTATTGGAGTACTTAACAAAGTAAAGAGGAGGCTGTCACTTAAATACAGGTATTGTCCAAATTCTTTATGCACTCAGTAGAGTTAGAACTTTATTTTATCATTGTGTGTTCAGAAATATACCTTCAGAATGACTCATATGCGTATAGAGTATTCTATAGGGGACGAGATTCATATTCTTGAAAATGCCGAAGCGGGAAGAACCCTTTTGGATCTGAGTCTTATTGCAAAAATTCCATGGCCCTACTCTTGTATGGAGGGAACTTGTGGCACTTGCACAGGGGTTTTGCTCGAAGGCGAGACGACGGAAGTTCCCGATTCAGAGCGACGAATTCGTCTGTGCCAAGCCTTACCTAAGTCAGACCTTGTGAGGGTTTCTTCCTCTGACTAAGGTATGAGTCTTTTGAATAGAATTGCCTCACATTTGTAAACACGCGAACCTAAGGCTTATGGCATTATCCGTGAAGTTTTGGGGAGTGCGGGGTTCTTTACCATCAGGACCAACTCCCTCACAGTGGAAAGATCATCTAACCAGTACGCTTGTCGATGCGCAGGCTCAGGGAATCAGTAAGATTTCTGAGGTTCCACAGTACCTTCATTCAATGCCACTTCCCCATGTTGGTGGTTATGGTACGGCAACAACGTGTGTTGAAGTTCGCAGTCCTCACTCTGAATTAATAATTGATGGGGGCAGTGGAATTCGCAATCTCAGTGATTCAATTGTTAAAAAAGCGCGCTTAATGAGTCGTCCTTTTCATATCTTTATGACTCACTTTCACTGGGACCACATCATTGGGCTGCCGTTTTTTACGCCACATTTTGTTCCAGGGTGCGAGATTCACTACTACGCCGTTCAGGAGGATTTAGAACCCCTTATTCGTGGTGTTTTTAAACGGCCGTATTTCCCAGTTTCCTTCGAGAAGCTTCAGGCGAAGATTCATTTTCACGTGTTAGAGCCGCGCAAACCCTATCAAATTAATGATATGACAATCACCCCTTATCAGTTAGATCATCCAGATCCGTGCTGGGGAGTGAAAGTAGAATGCGCGGGAAAAGTATATTCGCACTGTGTGGATACCGAAGGGACACGAGTGACTCGTGAAAGCTTAGGTGAAGATCTGCCTCTTTATCAAAACGTAGATCTTATGTACTTTGATGCTCAATACACTCTTCCTGAGTTAGCTGAAAAAGCCAATTGGGGTCACAGTGCTGCACAAATTGGATTAGATATTGCCTTCAGAGAGGGCATTAAACATGTTCTTTTCGCACATCATGATCCAGGCGCTACTATTCAGAATGTAGAAGAACTAAAAAAACAAACACGCGCTCACTATGAAGCGCGCCAGTCTTTTGCAGACTTTAATAAGCAAAACCTCACTCCGGTGAAGTGGGATTTTGCTCACGAAGGTTTAGAAGTCGAACTCTAATTAAAATCCAGCAGGCAAACGTCGTTTATCAAAAACAAGTTCTACCTCAGGGGGATCATTGTCTCTCAGGGCGTTGAGCGCTTTGAGAGTCTCTGTATTTAAGCGGATCACTTTTGAGTTTTCTGTTAAAGGAAAATCAACCGAAGGATAACGGGCTGCCATGGCCTTCATGTATTGAGTCCAAGCGGGCACAGCACCACTAGCGCCTGTGAGTTTGTGAGGAGTGTTGTTGTCATATCCTACCCACACGACCGTTGTTAATGCCGGAGTAAAACCCGCAAACCAAGCATCTTTATTATCACTCGTCGTTCCTGTTTTACCTGCTGCCGGTGTCGTAAATCCATTCAGTGTTGCATAGCGGGCGCTGCCTGAGAGAATCGTTTGTCTCATCATAGAAACAAGGCTTGCTGTGGCTGTTGGGTCAATCACCTGAGTGGCCTTGGCATCATGGGTAAAGACCTCTTCATTATCTTGCGTTGTCGCACGACGAATGAAGCTGATCTCTTGGCGTTTACCATAGTTCGCCATCGCCATATAGCTCTTGAGAACTTCAACGGGGTACATTTCAAAAGCCCCCAAAGTCATGGCTGGCAAGCTTTTGAGAGGTGAAGAAACCCCCATAGATTGAGTGACCTCGACAATGTTTCCTAGGCCGACTTGAATACCTAGTGATGCCGTTGCCGCATTCAAAGAGTTCTTCAGTGCATAAAACATCGGAACTGTTCCGAAGTACTTTCCGCCATAATTAACGGGACTCCATGACTGTCCTTGGTATTTATGTGTGAACTTCTCATCGTTCAGAAGTGTGATCGGGGTAAACGGTTGACCATCTTCATCAGAGTTAATGAGCGCGGTTAAAAAAACAAAGGGCTTCATAATAGAGCCGATCTGGCGATGTCCATCTATAGCTCTATTAAACTGAGTCATACGGAAGTCGCGACCGCCCACGACAGCAGAGACAATTCCTGTGTCGTTATTGGCAGAAAGTAAAACACCTTCAAGCGAAAGTCCTTTTTTCTTCAGGCCTTCGATGTGTTTATTATTTTTTTCCAAGACGGCTTAAGTGATCGCGCACGGCTGCTTGGGCTTGAGTTTGTGCATCAATATCAAGTCCCGTGTATATCTTTAGGCCATCCGGAGAAATCTTATTGGCAATCAGCTGTTTACGAACGGCATCCAAGTAATAAGGAGCCGTTTCTGTAGCAATCGAGCGGGGGGCTTGCGGAAGGGATTGATTTTTAGCATCGGACATTTCTATTTCAGAAATATATCCAAGCTCATTCATTTTTTGTAAAACCAGAGTACGTCTTTTAGTGGCATTTTCGGGGCGTTTAAAGGGATTAAATAAACCAGGGCTGTTAACGATAGCCGCCAGTAAAGAGCACTCGCTCAGATTTAGATCTTCAATGTTTTTAGCAAAATAATATTGAGCAGCGGCGCCGTACCCACGAACTTGAAATGAGCCACTTTGTCCCATGTAGATAATATTGAGGTAAGTCTCAAGGATTTCATCTTTTGAAAAACGTGCTTCCAAAAGAATAGACATGATGAACTCATTGAATTTTCTTTTGAGTGTTCTTTCGCTAGTCAGGAAGTAGTTCTTAACTAGCTGTTGGGTGATGGTGCTTCCACCTTGGGCTTTGCGACCCGAAGTTAAGTTTTTTAAAAGGGCGCGACCAATACCTTTTATGCTGACACCGCCGTGCTCTAGGAACTGGGCATCCTCGATAGAGAGAATGGCGTTGAGGCATTGAGAGGGGACCTGTCCAAGGTTGACAGTTTTTTGCAAAAGTGGCTCTGAATCAATGTATTGCGCAATCAGCTTTGCTTCTCCGGTTAAGGAGTTCGAGTCTTGAAAGGGTTTTCCTTTTAAGGTTTGCGCAAGAAAGTGATCACCAGCAAAAAGGGCAAGTTGGATATTCCGGTCCGCATTTTCGGGGGAGTACTCATTGGTGACCCAAGCTAAACAGTGGGTGATATTCTCATCCAGCTGTAAAGAAAAGCGAGAAGTACACTCTTCTTTGCCTGCAATGAGGTAATCGCCAGGAAGCAGGCGTTGATCCGACTCTCTTTGGCGATAGCTCAGGACCTTTAAGTAACTTTGAATATTGTCGAGGGTCGTAGCACTCTGAGAATAGAATATAGGCGGTGCTGAATAGAACTCTGTAGGAACAAGAAACTTTTTGGAATCCAACTTGCTCACAAGTTCTTTTTCCAAGGTTATGAATGCTCCAACTGACACGGCAAATCCGGTGATGATCATTAGCGTCAGAAGTATTGTCAAAGATTTTAAAATAGTTTTAAATCGGGGTCGCAACATACAATGAGCGTATTATGAAAAAAACGCTGAAGCAATTGAGGTCTCTAAAAAATAGTTTATTTTTTGAGATCTAAATTGTGTGGAAAGGAATCGTTGTGGCTAAGAAAAAAGCCTCTGTTAAAAAAACACCTTCGACAAAAGCAAAGAAGGTGACTTCAAAAAAGGTCGCAGCAAAAAAATCTTCTACTGCAAAAAAGGTAGCTCCTAAAAAGACAGCTAAACCAGCCGCAAAAAAGGTCGCAAAAAAATCTGTTAAAAAAGCAACTCCAAAGGTTACAAAAAAAGCAGTTTCTAAAGTGACAAAGAAGGTGGCGAAGAAGGCACCTAAGAAGGTTGCTAAGGTTGTCAAAAAGACGGCTAAGGTGGCTCCTAAAAAAGCGACTGTGAAGCCTGCAAAAAAAGTTGCTAAAAAAGTAACGAAGGCGCCGGCAAAGAAAGTGGCTGTTAAAAAGCCGACTGATAAAGCTCCGGCTAAAGCAACGAAGGCCGCTCCTCAGGTTGTTAAGCCAGTGGCAAAGCCTGTTGAAAAACAAGCAAAAGCTTCTGTGACAGCTGACTACAGCAAGGTTTTAACTCCTCTAGATGATCGTATTTTGGTATCTCCTCTAAAAACAGAAAAGATCACAGCCGGCGGCCTTTACATCCCTGACACAGTTTCAGATGTTTCTGGAAACCTAGAAGCAGAAGTTGTTGCGGTGGGACGTGGACGCCAAAATAAAAAAGGCAATATCCGTCCGATGGATGTGAAAGTTGGCGACATTGTTCTTTTTTCTGAATACGCTGGAACAAAAGTGACTGTTGAAAACAAAGACCTCGTGATCCTCAGAGAGAGCGATGTTTTAGGCGTTAAAGGCGCATAAGGATCAGATATGATTAAAAAGTCAGTAGCAAAAGTTCTTTGCCTTTCTTTAACTTTGATGACGGCCTCAGCTCAAGCGATGAGCTTGGATTGGTCGGGTGGATACCGCTTCGAATGGACAGAGGTTGATAAACCTTCTTTAGGAAGTCCTTCTGAAAGAAAAGCCTACGGTTTGAATTATCTTTACTTGAGTCCAAAAATCATCGCAGCTGATGGTGTGAATGTGATTTCAAGATTTGATATCCTGAGCAACTCCGCTTATCCAAATTCACAACTTGGTGATATTTGGGGGATGAACCCAGCTGGGACGGCTGATCAAGATGTCCGCACAGGCAATCAAGGTGTTGTCGGTGTAAACGTCAGCCAGCTTTACCTTAGTGTGAACCAAGAGTACGGGGCCCTTCGTTTGGGACGCGCACCTTTTGAGTTCGGTACAGGAATGAAGTACAGCGCGGGAACGGGAATGTTTGACCACTGGTACGACACTCGTGATCTTGCCGCTTATAAAATTGTGGTGGGTGATTGGTTCTTTATGCCAATGCTATCGCGCCAACAATCTAAAGGTTTTGGTCAAGGCGGAACGATCTCTTCTTTGGGTTTCCAACTTCAGTACGAAAACGAAGAAAATAAATCTTTGATCGCTATTTTCCAAGAAACGACAAACGGTGTGAGCCAAGCCTTAGGGTACACACCACAACAAATCGAAGCTTACGGTGGAGCGGGTGCTACTGCAGATGGCGATATGAAAATCCAAAGAACCAACTTTGTGCTTGCGCGTGGTTTTGATTCTTTTGAGTTCCGCCTTGAAGCAGGTTTTGAATCTGGAGCGACGGGAGTTCGCAAAGGAACTAGCGATGTTGAGCTGAGTGGTTACGGGATTGCGACGGAGTTCCTTCTTCCTCGTAAAGAGTCAAAGTGGGAGTGGAGCCTTAAAGCCGGTATGGCGACAGGCAATGATGATAGCGCAACAGACTTCGGTGGCTACTCATTCAATCGCAACTACGATGTAGCAATGCTTTTATTCAATCATCGCTTAGGTTCTGCGGATCTTTTAGGAACCAATGTTCAGAAAAATTCTGGGATTCCTTTGGGTGAGTCGGCTGACGATGAAGCTATCAGCAATGCGATGTACTTTGCTCCGGCAGTGACATACGCATGGAATGAAAAATTGGATTTAAGAAATACAATTATCTATGCTCAATTGATGAAAGAAAATGTTGCAACGTCGAAAGACTTGGGCCTAGAATGGGATATCGAATTGATTTATAAACCAAGTGCACGTGTACAGTGGGTGAATCAGCTCGGTCTTCTCTTCCCTGGTGATGCTTGGAAAGTCAACGGGGCAGCGAATGATTTTACTTTTGGATTTGCATCTAAAGCCGCCATCAGCTTTTGATTTACAACTTGAGAACAACTTGTACGACAGCGTGATGACTTCTTGAAACATTTTGTTTGGTGGTGAGCAGGGCCCGGGGGATGAAAGTCCCCCGGGATTTTTTTTTGGAAATTCGTGAAAAAGGCTCGCCTGCTTTGTTGTCAGAGCTCATCCTCTCTCCGGCGTACTTTGAGTACGCCTCCGTTGCGGGTGAGTTCTTCCGCCGCGCATTCGAACCTTTTTGACGAATTCCAAGAAGTTAGTGTCTTTCGCTTCGATATCACTAGGCGCATATTTTTTAATTTAAGTAAAACAACTCTCCGTGCACTCTTTTTTATCGGCCCTCACTATTTTAATGGATTTAGGAAATAGGAAAGGGCCCATCTTGGGCCCTCGGGAGTTCTGAAATTTTCTTTGAGATCCTACTGACGTCCGCGGATAGTTGCCCTTTCGCGAAGGGATTCTGCCGATGCCGGCCCTACTGTTCCGAAGCTGACTCCATTATTAGTGTAAGTATCAGAATTGAGTTGCATATCAACACCTTGTCCTTGAATCATTGGGGCTGTCGAGCTTCCACTAAAGCTTGTTTGTGGAACAATGTTAGGTCCCGTGATAACTCCAGGTTGGTTTATACCCGTGCGATTGGAAAGTACAGGGCCAGTCATGACACCAGGTTGATCTAGGCTTGTACGATTAGAAAGCACGGGGCCTGTTTGCATACCACCTGTTGTCGTACCTCGGCCTGGATTTCTTTGGCGCTGGTCAAGATTCGGAACAGTTGGGAGTGGAGACACGGAACCACCCATGAAGTCGTATGGATTTGTCCACATTCCGTTCTGAACTCGTACTGCAAAGTCAGAGAAGAATTTTTCATACTGAGCTTGAAGATCTCTGTTGATAAAATCTGAGCTGCTAGCTTTAGACAGCCCTGCACTCGTATGGTATGCCATATCTTGCAGAAGCCCTTGTAAATCTTGACGACGTAGCTCGCCCTCTTTAAAGAGATATACGCTCTCTGATGGGTTTTTGCTATCGCGTGCTTGCTTGAAAGTTTGTTCCAGCTCCTTCGCGTCTTCTGTTGCGAACATAACTTCGGCATTCACTAGACGCTTGCGTACATTTTCATATTGACTTGGTAAACCAGAAATAAGTGTACGGATAATTTTTAAAGTCTCTTCGCGCATTTCTGAAGGATCTTTTAACATATCATCAGAGTCCTGCCAAGATTGCCACTGGGACATGTCCATAGAGGCTCTGCGCATCTTATTGATTAGCCTGCGCGCATCTGTTAGCTCTCCACGAATACCGCTTTCCAAGTGTCTTTGATAGAAGCTCATCGCATCTTCAGCGCTGATATTAGAGTCCTTACGGCTTAACAGCTTAATGTAGCGATCAGATAAGCAATCCAACTTCTGTGCTCTTTCTTTATAGCGTGCACAGGCTTTTAAAATTGTTTCAAACGGATCTTTGATTTCGTTTTGGATATTAGAATCGATTCTTGAACCTGCAACTTCGCTTCTTTGTGGAAGAGCCGTTGCCTGGTCTTTTTGAATTGCTTGAAGAAGCGCGACATTCAAAGCATCGATGTCGTTTTTATTTTTTACATTTAAAGAGATCGATTCATATCCGCAATTATCGCAGATTTGGCCTTCGGTCATTTTCTTAGGGATAATAGCAAGGACTTGATCTTCACCATTATCAATGTACTTCACAGGGACCACACCTTTTGGAGTGTAGATCTTTCCGTGAACAACGCCTTCTTGAAGTGTTGATGCGAAGTCAGCACTTTGTTCCGGTGTTGGTTGAGATTTGAACGGCACATTGAATCCTAGAGCGACTAAAAGTGCTCCAGTCATGACCCATTTGTTTGGGTGAGTGAAATTTTTCATAAGTCCTCCTCTATTTAGATCTTCTTGATCCTTTTTCCTACCCTTCTTCAAAGCGAGGGACGGGCCAAGTGAGGGGCGCTGCGGGTTTGGTACTAAAGCGTTGAATTCAGAGGGGATTCTCATTCTGAGAATGAGCTTTTAAAACAGAGCCAGTGTCTATATTTTAGTGCCCCACTTTGAGAATAAGAAAATCGCACGCCATTTCAATATGTTAGCGGCGATAAAGGCTGAAATCAGAAAACTCGCAAAAAAGGACCAAGATTGTCATTCGATGCTTGTGTCTTGCCTAGAGGACATCTTTCCTTCATAACTGATTTCACGATGAAGTTTACTTTTCTTTCAAACTCAAATCCTCAAGAAGTGACATCTGACGACTGGAATAGCTGGCAGTGGCAGATGCGTCGTGGGCTTAAAACACTAGCTGATTTTGAGTCTGTGTTTAAGCTAGAGCCCGAAGAACTTCGTGCCTTTAATGACGGGAAAGAAATTTTTAATATTCGCACAACGCCTTACTACGCAAAGCTTGGGACTAAGTCTCACGCAATTCGTAAGATCATGGTTCCGCATATCTCAGAAATGACCGCGGGCGTGCAGGCACTTTTTGATCCACTCGGAGAGAGAAAAAACAATCCGACTTCTCGCGTGATCCATCGCTATTCAGACAGAGTTTTATTCTTAGTAACCGACACATGCAGTGTGTACTGCCGGTTTTGCACGCGTAAGCATTTCACAGGACAGGAACAAGCATTTATTCGCGGGCCTGAATACGAAAATGCTCTTGAGTATATTCGCAATCATCCTGGAATTCGCGAGGTGATTCTATCAGGCGGTGATCCGCTCACTTTGAGTGACACGCTCTTAGAAAAAGTTCTAAGCGATCTTCGTCAGATCGATCACGTTGAAATCATTCGTATTGGATCGCGCATGCCGGTGGTGTGCCCGATGCGCATTACAGATGAGTTAGTTTCTATCTTCAAAAGAAATAAGCCCGTTTACTTGATGTCGCACTTTAATCATCCAGATGAACTAACAGCCGAAGCCGTGGCAGGCCTTGAAAAGCTTGTGGATAACGGTGTACCGGTGATGAATCAAATGGTTCTTTTAAATGGTATCAATAATCATCCGGCGATTGTTCAAGCACTTAGTCGCAGATTATTGTACTTACGTGTGAAGCCTTATTACATGTTCCAATGTGATCCTTCAGAGGGCACAGATCATTTACGAACATCTGTGGAAGACTCTTTAGAAATTCAAAAAGAGCTTTGGGGACACCTATCGGGTCTTGCGATGCCAAATCTTTCTTTGGATATTCCTGATGGGGGAGGCAAGGCCTACCTCGTTCCGAATTTCCAAGTCGCTCAAGAGGGTTTAGTGCGTAAGTTCATTGGATGGGATGGAGTTCCTGCGGAGTACATCAGTCCTGCTCCAGAGAAAATTTTAAAGCCAGATCCCGGTGCCTATCAAGCTGAGTGGGATCTTTTAAAAAAAGCAAAACAGAACTCGATCGAATAGTTAAGATTGATCTCGTAATACTCAAAAAAGTTAAAATGTTTTTTGAGGGTTTAAATGACTCCTGCGCGAAGCCGATCCAGTCTTTCGGATTTAACCTCTGCCTTTTTTAAAGCGTTGAGCAGTTTATAATATCCATTAAAAGTTGAAAGTGTTGTTGCGTGATCTTTCTTTGATAGCAGAATCAGCATAGCACCCGCATAGATGCCGCTTTCTTTTTTTCGACTATCTTTGGATTCAATCATCTCGACGATTTGGGTAAGAATCTTTTCACTCAATTGATTTAGACCCATTGATAGAAGGTAGTTGCCCTCAAGGCGATAAGAGTCCTTTTCACTTGTTGATGAAGTAGTAAATATCTTTTGCGCTCCTTCTAGGTCGCGCCAATAAGCTAAAAGCTCGACCGAGTTCGCAGCAGACCTTGCGTCCATCTTATCGACAAATCGAATCAGCGTCGCTGACATTTCTGAATGCCAGTTTTCTTTAGGGACTAGTGCTCGTCCTAAGCTGATAAACGTGGCTGTGAGTTTAGGATCAAGAGCTTGCTCAAGAAGTTTTATTAAAGTGAGGTGCCACTTCGTTGAAACTTCCGAGGGCACTCGTTTGGTGCGAAGGTGTTTCAATAAAGATTCGGCGACATTGTTTTTTAAAGAGTTATCACTATTTGAAATAAAGAAATCAAAGAAGCTCAATAGCGATAGGTTGCCAAGAAAGAATTCAGATTTGTCTAACTTCTCAAGACAAGGAGAAAACGAATCAACGTAAGCAACTTCTAAACTTGCTTCCTTGCGAGTGACCTTTTTTGCTTTATAAGGTTCGTTTAAAACTGTTGCCATGGCCTGAAAGTCTTCAGGGCGAATCACTAGTACGTTTTTTTCTTTATCACTTTCTTCAAGGTCCCCAAACATTCGATCTGTTAAATAAAGAGCATCTCCATCGAAATCATGTTTGGAAGGAGAGACTTCCATAATCAAAGGCGACGTCGCGATGCTCGCTTTAACAAAGAGCGTGATGTTTTTATGATTTAAGAAGTCAAAAGGTGTTCTAGAAAACTCCATAGAAAAATCACGTACAAACGCAGCCGCACGAGTTTCGGCATTTTCGCCTCTAAAGACGTAGACAACCATATCACCGGCGCGGCCCTCGAAAAGACCCGAGTATCTAAACGCACACTCCGCAGCAGTCCACTCAAAAGCTTTTTTCATTTCTAGCAGATAGGGTCTATTACCTTCATAGACATATTGTCCATAGCCATTGATATCGACCCGTGCCACCGTTCCAGTAAACTTATAAGGAAGCTCAATTGGTTTCTGGCTAGAATGAATTTCATCAAGGATGGTGTATTCAAGAGTGTTGGCATAATAGGCGCGCTCTTTGCGAAGGCGATCAATTTGCTCATGGGCCGAAACTTGAATAGAAGAAATGCTAATTTCGTTTGAAGAATCAATCCAAGTCGCAACACGATCGATAAACTTAAACCAAAACGGTGTGTGGTGTTGCTGGCGATACAAAGAGCGAATGTTTTCAATATTTCGCAGGAAGTAGATCAACCAAAACACAAAGGCAATCCATAGAGCTAGAGCCGTATCCACAAAAATGGCCTTCAGCATTCCCCAAGGGTCTTCTTTGATAAAAGCAGTGATCGTGGGACCTTCCGGTCTTTTTTGCACCATGAAGAAATCAGAATCTGCAATTTGCACTGTGCGGTAGTCATAGATATCTTCACCGACACGAACACTATGAATTTTGCCAAATTCTAAAATCTTAAAGACAGAAAAGTCCAAGTCCTTGGGCGCAGAACAACTCATAGATTCAGAATGAACTGAATAACCCGCCATCAATCCGCTTTCAAAGTTCTTATTTAAAACTTGGCAGGCTTGAAAGACGTTGGAGTCCTCAAGCAGAAGCTCCACAAAATCACTATTCCACTGAAGGTCGCGACTGCGAATTTCAGATTTTTCTTTATAAACTTTTTGAATGTGAAAATAGATATCGATATAGGCAGGCACCCAAAAGAGAATACTTGTGAGCACCAAGAGCTTAAAAAACTTTTTTAGATTCATCTTACTTGATCACTTGTTTTGGGAAATGCTTATAAAAAGCTCCCCAAGACTTCACCGTGCTTCCATCTTTAAAAAGACAGAGATCAACTTCTGACTTTGTATCCGTGATGCCAACGACAGCCTTGCCGCCCATATTGGCGCAATTAATAGCGGCTGGATTGTAGATCAGATCATCCTTGGGTTTTGGCGGAACAGGTTTCACCTGAGCTTTTGTAAAAGCCTGACATTGAGGCTTGTTTTGTTTAAAACAAGTAGAGTTGATCTCTAGAGAGTCATAATTTTTGAAAGTTTGAATCTGATACTTTTCGTTCACAAACACCGCGACTTCGCCGGATTTTAGTTTGGGAACTTTTGCATCTTTATTAACGGCAAAAGCAAATGTCGAAGAAAGAACGAGTAGTAAAATCACGGACTTCATTTTAATTCCCCTCAGCACGGCGCAGGTATTCACCATTATCAATAAACTTAATTTTGGCATCGCTTCGCCCTAAAGACATCCCTTGTTTTTCAACGTATATACTAACGCCCTGTTGATGGAGCTCATTTGAGAAGTCGCGGCGTCTATAGTTAGAAGTAATGGACTCGTAATCAGAACCTCGGATCAGTGTTTGTTCTTTCAAAGAGGAGACAGAGTTTCCGCCATTAAATGTGTTCGAACTAGAACCACCGCCTTGGCTTGCGGGTTGACGTCTATTAGAGCCGCGTGCAGGAGCTGGACCTTGGGCTGGAAGGCTTGAAGTTCCTCCCGAGGAAACATCACCGCCCGCAAACTCCCCACCAGAAGCAGATCTTGCAATCTCTGAATTTCGCGCACGGCCGGCATTTGTAACCTGTGAGCCTTCGGCTGGATTTTCTCCAGTGCTTGCAGTGGCAGACATTCCCTGTCTGGTTGTTGCGGCTACAGATTGATCTTGCCCTCTGTCTGCACTAGCACCTTGACGGGCGCCAGGGATATTGAAACTTCTTGGGTCCTTCGCATTTTTTGAATCCACGATGTATTCTTCGACGGTATGGAATTCGTTTGAAGGACCTGTGGATTCTTTAGAGCCGCGGCTGCCTCTTGAGTTTTTAGAATTATCAGAAGAATAGGTTTCTCTTTCTGCGCGCTCATAAGAACTAGCTGGAGAGCGAGAGGCTGAGCTTGTGGATTCTGAAGAGGCGCTCGAAGATCCTGAGCTAGAACTTGCAGGGCTTTCATTTGCAGCAAGGGCCGGAGTTTGCGTGGCCCCTAAGGCTCTATTTAAAGAGCCTGACATGCTTTCAAAATTAGAGTTCATAGTTGCTGCGATACTATTTCTCTCAGCCGTTGGAATCGTGGCATTAGGGTCGTTCGCTAAAGACGACCAAGTTGCGTCGGAGACTTTGACTTCTTTGAGTGGGGCTTTCTCAAGCTCCTTTTGTACGATGGGGGTTAGTTTGGCTTGTTCGGCTTTGATAACTTTTTCGGCCTTATGGTCGACTTCCTGTATGACCCTGGACTGAGATGTCATTTCAGCAAACTGAACAGCACATTTAGGATTTTTAAGAACTTCTGGATTCGTGACTTCTAAGCAGAAACGTTCGATAGCTTTGATGTTATTTTCTTTTACTCCTACCTTATGTAGGTATTCGTGAGTAAGAATTGAGTCGAAATCTTGGCAATCGGTTCTTGGAAGCTTACCATTAATGACCGCTATAAATATCTCTCCATTTTCATATTTTGCATTATGCTTCTGCTCTTCTTTATATGACTCACATCGAATTTTAAAATCGGGTGACTTGTTTGCTGTCGTAAGGGATAGGTCGTTAACATATCCGTTGACCGCCTTCATAAGATCTTCGAAGACTTCGCTGCTTTTCCCTAATGATTCTTTTAGCTTTGGAGAGGATAAGCATTTGTGTAGATTGGAATTTTCGGAAAAGTGATTTGCAATTTCATCTTCGAGGTAAGCTATTCTTTGAGGTAACAAATACTTCTCGCAGCTATCATCAATGATTTTAGAAACATATGAGCTATCATTGTTTTTAGAAAAGCGTATAAGTTTTTGAACCTCTTCGTTAAGGCGCTTTATTTGTGATTCGCTGAAGCACCTAGTGTTGTACTGCGTGGGGATGTTATCAATATTGAAGTTTGTGGTTGTTAGATTTCGAGATAAATCAGTACTTAGGGATGCCGTATATTGTTTACCATTTTTAATAGAATTTAAAGAGTATGAAGTTATGTGTTGGTTCTGTCTAAAGATCAGAGTTCCTTCTCTTTTTTGTAAGATAATTGTTTTATTTGAAGGGGATATAGTTAAGGTAGCACCCTTACCGTTTGAGATAGAATAGAAACTGCCTAATTTTGAATCTGTCACTTTGGTATGTCCATAGTTAATCGGACAAAAGAGGATGACTAAGAAAGTGAAAATCAGGCCTTTGGAATAAATCATTGTTTATTATTATAGACATCAAAATATGAGATCATCTAGTCTAATTCATATGAGATTTATTTTAGCTCTCGTTATTACTATTTGTAGTTCGACTTTAGTCCATGCTGCCTATACGACGGCTTTCAAAATAGTTGATAGAACATCCTATCCTCAGTCACAAGACGTCATTTCGCTAACTAACTTGCCGCGGGTTCGATCGCAAGGTGGCTTTGGGGCTTGTGCAGGTTATAGTTCAGCAGCGGTGGCTCAGTATTATCATTGCAAACATTCAAATATTCCAAATTGTAGTTCTGTTCCTGCTAATAAGGAAATTTCACCAATCCAGATGATGACATTCGCGAACAGAGATAACGATCAAGTAGCTCCCGGTTATATTGAAAGCTACAATAATATCAAATTTGAAGGAGCGGGGTCTGCATCACTTCGAAATTTAGCTTCTATTAAGGTAGCTTTGGCTGAAAGTTGTTATCCTTTTGATCAGGTAGTAAATAAGTATGGCGACGATGGTAAGGCCGTGGATGCTATGTTGGATAGGCTGCGTGAAATGTATCAGGCAAATAAAAGAACTGAAGGCAGTGCTTGCCTTGAGTGTATTCAAAAAGCAGTTCAAGAAGACTTACAAGCCAATGCAAATATCGAAGATATAAGAATGGCTCTTAGGCAAAACACCTTTGAAGAGTTCTTGTACCGTTCAACTATTGGAAGAAGTTTTGATAATCTAGGATGTGAAGATATCGTTCGAATTCGCCCCATACCCAAAATCGGAGCTTTTCCAGGTGAAAAGAAAGTGGCAACGCCTGCTGAAGCTCTCGCAAAGATTAAAGAAGTGATTAAGTCAGGCTATCCGATCGTTTATGATGGAATGTGCCCGTACTCTGAAAATGGCAAATGCCTTGGCTACCATAGCGTTGCGCTCACAGGATATAAGAAACAATGCACAGCGGATGGGAAGAGTTGCCGAGAATTGGTTCGCGTTCAAAACTCTTGGGGCGAAGAGTGGCAGAGGCAAAATGATGATGGATGGGTAGATGCCCAGTCTTTCCTACAGAGTAGAAAAATCGAGGCAGGCTCTATGACTTGGCTCTATAGCGATAAATAATTCATCCATACTTATATTACCGACAGCGCATAAAAAACTTCTGGCATTAAAAATATATAAACATCACCGATATATTCTCGATTTGTCATTTTTCACCGCGAATTTACATATGACAGAAAAAGTTATTAAGGCACCCTTAGGCGGGTGCCTTAATTTTTTAAAGACCTTTAATTATAGAAAATATAAAACCAAAGCACCAAAGAAGTACTAGCGCGATAGCGACAATTTTTACGGTAATTTTACTCCATCTTGGACCATCTTTTGAGAGGCTTAATATGAATGAAATTACAGCGGATATCGTAAGGAGCCTTAGTCCATAAATCTTCGCCGTGGAACTCTGCGCGAAGATATCGATAGTTATCGGCAATAACAATGTCCACAAGGGAAGGGTTACGGGGGATTGTAATTTTTTGATCATGCTAGTTTCCTGAATGATGGCCTTTGATTGGTGGGAATAGAGGGAGTTCTTTTTTTAGCTCAGAAATACTTATACTCTTCATGGATTATATTTTTAAAAGGCGTTCATAAATCTTATTGATGATTTCAGCATTTTCACTTTCAACCATGATTCCTTGAAAGTCATCATTTGCTATTTCTACAAGATCGCCTTCGGGTGTTTCGTAAAGTTTAAGAGTTTGTATAAATCCTGTGGACTGATTACTCTTTTTTAAGAGGAGGCAGTTTTCGATGACTTCAATTAGATCTTCGAGAAATTTTTCTTCTGCGATATCCATAAGTTTCGAAAAGTCTCCAGGTTTTCGATCGATGTTATCTGGAATCCAAGTGGTTAGATGGTGTCGCCCATCCATTCTTGGCTCATGCGATTTCAGTACTTTGTATTTCTTATTCAATTTAATTCTCTATTTATAGTATTTAAAAGTTCATTTAACGGGCTGTTGGTTTTCTGAGATGATCTAATGATACTCTCATATACATCATTCAGATCGCTATCTAAGCGTTTGTTTTTTACTAGCTCATGAAATTTGGGCCCAAGCTCATCTCCATAGATATATAAATTCCTCCCATAAATTTCACGCCGCACTAACTCAGGTGTTTGATTCTTGTAAACTTCCCCAATCGAGCGTCGCATTCCATGTGCATTGCGTGCGATGGACTCTAAGCTTTCTCCCGAGGCCCTTGCTTGGCTGACATATTCTCCTATTTTTGCAACATCTCTATTGTATCCATTGCGAATATCCATAAGCAATCGTCTATGCTTTATTATTTCGGGAAGAACTTCAGCGCTCATCGGGAAGGTGCTTTTATTCATTTTATCAAAAGCATTTAGAATTCTATCGACACTCCCTGTCCAGCTGGTGCCGGGTAAAGAGGACTTTTGAATAGCAAGAATAGTTTCGGTCAGTTTAGGTTCTAAGAGCTCTGCTTTGCGAATGATGGAGCTTCCAAGCGACGTCGAAGGTTCGATAAGACTTGATATACGTGAGGCTTGTGTACCAACTCTGCTGGTAGAACCCAACTTTTGAGCGATGCCTAGAGATCCGCTTGTTGCAAATAGTATTATGATTTCCCCAGCAACTCTACCAGTGATCTCTGCGCGAGTTTCAATATCGCCGTTTAAGAATTTTTCACCATAGGCATGAAGTCTTTTTAAGATGGCAGCGCCGATTTCTGGAGTTCTTAGAAGTAAATCCGTCGCTTGGTCGGCAACTGCGCCTGGATTTCTGGCAAGAGCATTGCCTAGAGAGATTGCTGCTTCAGCCACCATGGGGATAGCCATGAGAGTGTCCTTGCCAGCGTGATACAATCCTTTGGTGAACCCGATGGACGCTTGTAATAGCTTACTTGTCTCTCGAAGAGATTCGTAACCTTGATAGAAATCACCATTTATAAAGAAATTTTCTGCAGAAGATAGGTTGGTCAAGGCAGCTAAGTATGCTGATTTAGACTGAGTACTTGTTTCCTGAAAGCCATTTTGCTCAAACCAGTAGGTCTGCGCAAGGTTGCCCACTCTGCGCAATGCTTGGCCTGCAGGAGTCTGTGCATTGATCTGAAAGGATCTGCTATCAAGGGGGCCAGGTCCTAGCTGAGGATTGATGTTCTGTATTTGAACGATTCCATTTCTGAAAACATCTCTATTTTTTTCTTTAAATGAAACTCTCTTTGCACTTTCCCTTTGTGAAAGGCCTATTTCTGCGTTCCTAGCTAATGTTCTGACGTCCCGTTTTATTAAGGCGTCGTTTGTGCTTTTTTGAAGGTCTTCAAGAGCCAAGTCGGTCAAGTCATATTGCTTAAAAGTAAAGGGGTCTGCCTTCACTCTCTCAAACTCATCTAAATCTCTCATTTGCTCAGTTGAAGCTGTGGATGTGTCAACCTGGCGAGAGATAAATCCGATGTTAAAAGCCGCGATCGCATCATTGGTTGCAGAGGATTTTTCAAAATTTTGGCGGTTTGTTTCTAGATTTTGAGTAAATGAAGCAAGTGCTTTGAGGTTATTTAAATAGGCTTGATGAAGAGCCTTTGAGGTATTGATAGCATTCTGTAAATCTTGATAGGAATTTACAAAAGCTCCGGCAACGGACGGCAGAACTTGGCTAATTTCATTCGGAATTTCAGAGGGTGGGCGAACGCGCATCTGCAGGTTACCCTCAAAGCTATCAGGATCTTTGTTGTTGGAGCCGTATTTAGAATAGCCTGCTATATAGTCAATCCGCTGAAGATGTCGGGGAGAAGCTGGAATTTGAATAGGTAATGAAATAGCATTATCATTTTCATAGCCATCAATTGTCTTGGCCATATAATACTGACCATCTACGTGAACGAAGCCCACGCTCTCTCGATAACTTTTACTGTATACCTGTTGGCAGACACCATTGCCATCACAACGATTGATAGATGTATGGTAGGTGGTTATACCATTGACAGTCTTAGACGTGACTTCGATGGAGCCAGGTTGATTACCCATAGCTTTTATGTAAGCTTCTTGAAGAGCGCGCACATCTGCTTCAGTATTGGAAAATGCCCAAGACGGAGTCGCTCCGACAGTCAGGATAAAGCTAAGAAAAAGAGATAGGGCTCGTCTCAAGGGTCTCATAGTCAGTCCTATAGATTTTTATATAAACGTGCTAATGCGTCCACACTAGTCATAAAAGATTTAACTTCTCTGTGCTGTTTATATGAATCGCTAAAATTACGGGCCTTCTGTACATGTAAGGCAACTTCGTTTTGAAAAACTTCTTTGGAGTGACGATTAAAGATCACTTTGATGCCGTCGTTAACAAGTTTGCGATGCGTAGTTTTAAGATCCTCGAAAGCCTTTATTGCTTTTAATTCACCTTCCAAAGAGGCTTCTGATTTATTCCACAATGCATTTTGGTCCGTGCGGTATTGGGAAAATAAAATCTGAATCTTTTGGAATAAAGAAGCCATCAAAGAATCCACAACTTCAAAGCTCATACGATGAAGTGACAAGGCTGTTTGGTTCCACTGAGGGCCTAATGCAAGAACTAGTTTCGCGCCCACCAATTCTGCACGTTTTTCCTTTGGGTAAGACTTCGCGAAATCCTTTAAAGACTTTTCCATCGGCTCGATGATTGAGAACCTTTCTTTCTCGTCTAAGGGAAGTTGAACTTTGTCATCTGATGCTAAAATGATATGCGTTGCGTTTCTAAAACAAGTGGGATTTTCAGCCAGTTCATAGCGGGGTTTGCATATATCGGCGCGGGTGGCCTGATAAAGTCGGAGATATTTCATATTTTGTTCTTGAATTGCACTGGCATTTTCAAAAGCCTCGATCTCGACTCTTAGAGCAGATGCAGCCTGAATAGTAAGTAAACGTTCGTTATCGTCTCTTTTGATCATTTGCAGCTTTTGCTGCAGGCTAGTAATAAGGGGACGTAATGTTTGGCAAGTTTCTCGATAATACATCGCTACGTCACCGTCGCTTGCAGAATCTCGAAACATCATAACATTGGCTTCAGCAATACGGTCCTGAGCTCGACGCTGTTCATCTGCGGCAATCGCACTTGCTACCACACTGTAAACTACAGCGGCCGCGACTAGGTAGGGGGCTGCCATTGTACAAGCCGCTACTAATTGACCAGCACCACCTGCAGCTGCGATGGATGTACTAAGTCCTGCCGCTGTATTAAGGGATGTGCTAATAACCTGACTGTCTTTATCATTTCCACTTGAGGAGGAGCTTTGCGAGCTGATTCGGCTAAGACCTCCTTGCTCACCGACATTGAACTGCAGATTGATCTCACTATGAATAGGTGGGAGATTTGGAATCAGTTGATTGTAGAATTTGATACCTTTTTGGGAACGTCCCGTTTCACAGACGTTTTTAAATCGACTCAAGGCATTTTCAGCAGCACTAATGAAAAGACTTTGTTCATAAATTTGATTCTGTACTTGATAAGATATTTCAAAACGCTTTCTGACGGCGTTCTTATGTTCTTCCCAGAGTGCTAAAAGAGTTTCACTAGAAATGTTTTGGCTCTTTTGCTGAACTCTATCGAGAATGCCGAGAACGCGTTCCTCCATACTTGCAATGTCATTCATGTAAACCTGAAAGGCATCACCTGGACTTCCCGCTCTTAGTGCCTCGGCCATGACATCTAAAAGAGCTTCAGAAAAATCGGCGCTGACAAGATCAGACGCATAAGTCTGTGCTTGTTCTTTGGTCTTTGCAATCTGAGCCCTTGCTTGCTCTCGAGGATCGTTGGCATGGGCACCTAAAGAGGATAAAGTGATAATGACACTCAAGCTACAATGAATAATCTTTTTCACTACATACCGCCCAGTACGCAGTTCTGAACTTTTTTAATTGTTTTCATGCGATCCTTGTTCGTGAAGTATTCTCTACGAATATTTTCGAAATAAGGAACGTCGTTAAGAGGCTTTTCAAAAATAGCCACTTGGTGGGAGAGTAGACCGAGCATAACATTCATAACAGAGTTGGAGTCCTCATTTCCTTCAATAGAAAGCAGGCGGATGGTTCGGCTCATATCATTGCTCAGGAGGTTTTGCATTTTCCTAATGTGGTTGAGTTGCTGATCGAAAATCTTTCCTTGCACCACGTTTGGAGACTTTTCAGTAAATGAATCTAGGCTTTCGAAAAAACTTCGTACAAACTTTGATTCTAGTTTATCCATTTCTTTCAGGGAGCTAATCAAGTGCTCTGTGTCCTCATTACTAGAGCTTATGGATCCGAATTTTTTAAGAGTTCTTTGAACATCCTTAAGAGCTATTTTGAATGGAGAACCACCCACATCAATGGTTTCCGTTAAAAAATCATAAGCATCTTGAATCTGCTTCATTGTTTTTGGGTCATTATTAACATCGGCATAAGTTGTACCAGCAAACTCAAGGGCTACCAATTGATCAACAAATGCCTGATATTCAGTAAAACGGTAGTTTTTCAGGCTTGAGAGTCCTCTAGTTAACCAGAATCCTGCGGCGCGAAGGCCAAAGACTTGGATATTTTTATTCTTGAATGGCAAATGAACATCCACTATGTCGCAATAAGCGCTGAGATCATTTAGCAACTTCATCGAAACTTCATAGGAGGCTAAGGCTGCCGCTGTTTTAAGTGGAAGGCCTAAGTGGGCAGATGGATATATTTCATTCGCAGTTGTGAAGAGATCATTTGATAAATTAATGAGGTCTTGAGTGGGAAGTTTCTCTAAGATCGATGAAAACTGAGCGGGGTATAATAGAATGCTCATTGCCGACTCAATAAAATCTATGGATTTCTTTTCAGATTTTCGAAGATTGCTATCTTGTGAGCTTTCCAAGGAATATGTCTTAAGATATGAAATATTATCTTTTGCTGAGTTTACCTGAGACATCACTGCGGCCACTGGCTTGAAAGAAATCTCAGCACTGCCTAGATTGTTATTTCCCGGAGCTATTGTTGGAAATGAAATCTCCTGAGTGATTTGACTTCCAGGTTTTACCCAAAAGATTTCCGATGATGAAATCGTCTTGTCATAACCAGCATTGAGTACCCCTTCGATGGATTTCATATTCATATTGTGGAGAAGTCCTTGCCCTTGACGTTCAATGCGAAGAGCCCAAACATTTTCTGGAACCGTGTAGTGGATTCTTACCCGACCTTCGATTTGCGCTTGAAAAGGACGAGCCAATCCATCCATATGTTCGCAACTGCTTGATTTGTATTGGGCATCTGAGAAGCCATAGATATCTTCCAGCTTGATTTCAATTTTGTCATTTATGCCATCATTTTTTAAACTTGTAGTTAGTACAACATCACGAATTTTTCTGGGAAATGGTGAGGTTATGGAAGAACTCCATTTATGAACACCTAGGTTCCCTCGTTTATGTCCGCCTTCTAAAATAAGTGTTTTGGTTCCAATTAAATGCGTCTGTTTGCCCTTGCCATCTCTATAGCAATCCAAGCTATGACGAAAGTGCTCTTCATTCATAAGCTCAACTTGGATGCTTCCGCTGAAGTCTGCGGATACGGTAGTGAGGGCATGGGCATGGGACGAGATCAGCAGGAATAGTAAAGGGATGATGTTTTTCATAAGCAGTCCTTTATTTCTTTTGGAATAGATTTTGATCAAATTTGACTCTTTTGAGTCTGGATGCCAAAAATGTTTCTGAGTACCTGATAGCGGGGAATAATGGATCTAAAGATTTATAGGCCCTATTTTCTCGTTGAAATTCATGATCAACAAGAAAACTTACCCTCTCATCATTTCCTTCGTTGAATTCCGAATATGAAAGATCTAAAAATTTATATTTTTGAGTACACTTTTCATGGTAATCATAGAAATACATGAGGCTATTATCTTGGCGTATAGTTCCATATTGATCTCGTGCATTCACAACAAAAACTGGATACTCTGAACTGAAAAGCTTTAACCCATCTCTGTTTTCTACGACCTCGATAAGCCCATTGGTCGTATCTAGCCGAAACATTGTATTCTGATTCTCTAAATTCTTTACGCCGAAATGAATATATAAAACATTTCTAGTCGTTTCATTTACCGCATTCATTAGCTCCCAACCTTGCGAGGATCGGCAGCGAGATAAGGCCTGACGGTTGAATTCATAAAAGTTTTTTTGAATAGCGGCAAAATCGAGATACTCTTTTTCTGGTTGAATCTCAGAGTTCTTAGCACGATCTAGAAATTTATTTTCGTCAATTGAGGAAATATGAACGTGATCAGTATCTGCGGCTTTGAATGTTGATACCAGATTACCATGGATATCAAAAACCAATATCACCGGCTGGCACTCAAGTTCGGTTTTAGAACAAACTGATAGGCGGGAAAACGTTATTTCTCCTTTTCCTGCCGTAATTGAAAAGATCTCATCTACTTTTATGTCATAGTCGATACTGGATTTTGCTTGCACTTTAGGCGAAGGATTCTTGCCACTCTCTCCACAGCCTAAAAGGGTGGTCATGGAAAATCCAAGAGCTGTCAGATATTGTTTGGTGGAAAATTTCATTCTAGTTCTCCTTCAGAGGCATCGTCTAAGAATTCGAAAAATCGTCGGTTCATTGATGAAATTTCTTTTATTGAAATGGAATTTAAATTTAAAATATCAGGGTGAGAGGAAATTCTTGGAAGGACGTCCTCTGCGATATTCGTAAGACTTTCAAACTGTAGATAAAGATCCTCGAGATCCTTTAGCGCCAACAAAGAAGAGACGATAATGTATGCAGACACATGGTCTGTATCATTTAAAGAGATTTGATAGGCTGTGACATCTTTTAGCTGCGATTCGAGGCGACTTTTCCACGAGGAACTTCCATTTTTTAGTTGAGACCACATCAGTGCTGAAGAGTCAGAGCTACTCTTGATGGCTTTAAGGGAATCATTTAAAGGACTCAAAAAAGCCAATTGTCGAGTTTTATTGTTATTGCCCTCTTCTTCAACAAGCGAAATGACTCGCATGAATTCGGCGATGTCGTTTTGACTGCTCTTGTAGAGTGTATTGATAACCGCCGCAAGACGTAGTTTCTCAATTTGACAAAGACTGCTTCCAGGACTAGCCATGACCTGTTGGACAGAACATTTATGCTGCTGGTATCGTTCAAAAAGACCTCCTAATAGAGAGCGGCCTTCTAGTGACTGGATAAGTTTAGGTACGATATAAGTCTTTGCTGCATTATCTGGGTCTTTGGACATAAAAACAGACCATCTTGAATAAGCTGCCAAGGATTTTTGGACGATCAATTTAGTTATGATGACCTCTGCTGCAAATGGAACTGCGGAGTAAGAGACTCCCTTCATAGAGCGAGCAAATATATTTTTCTTCCATGCTCCAGCGACGACTTGGTCTAAGTGAGGATTCGTCACTGTATGAGAGAACTGGATTGGAGAGGAATTTGGATCTTTAAGTACCGTCATTAGACTTTCCAAATGGGCCCAGGCGGGTAAAAGAACGCAGGCATCCCTTTGATTGTCTTTATGCTCATCTGGGATAGGACGCTGACACTCATTTTCTAAGAGTCTCAAAATAGGATTGATATAGAATTCGAGTTGAGCTTGGGATAGGGGGGTGGCGAGCTCCTTTAGCTTTGGTAATGCATCCTCAATGGTTCCAGATGTTTGGGCTGGTGCTTGCATAGGCATTCCTAGATTTACTAGAATAAATGCAATGCTCAGGTTCTTTCCGATTTTCATCATCCCTCCGTAAAGGCGTCGAAACTCAACTCATCATTTTAAGTGCAAAACATCTGCCTATATGAAATAGGCCTGTGTTTACTGATAAATCAAAAAACCGTTTATATACAAGGCAGTGAGACATTTTGTGGCAATTAGGAAAGACGCTATTTGAGGCTATATATATATATATATGGGCACTGATCGTTATGCATTAGCAATCCCCTAACATTCTTTGTTGGGGCTGCCATACCCCCTTTTTTCAGAAAAAGCAGACGATCTTCCATGCCTTCAAAAAGAACACATGAATGCACGAGCTATTTCAGTGAGGGACTTATACGAAAGTTATTTTTTATTTTCTAGATACTGATAAATTTTTCTCATCGTCAGCGGCGACGATGAGAAGTAAGATCTTTTCAGGTTAATTGCCTTTGATTGTTAGAGTGAAACTGTTTTTCACGCGTACGTCTTCATCATATGGCTTAAAGCGCATATTTTGAAGTTTTGAGATAAGGCATTTTTCTAGGGCCGTATCTTTTACAGTCGAATCGGTAACTCTTGGATTTTTAACGAACCCTTCATCATTTGTTACCCATGACATTGTGACCAAGAGGGAGAGGGGTGCTTCTTTAGCCCCACTTCCTCTCTCAATCTATAAAGTCTTATTGAACATTCAGCTTTTTCTTAAAGATAGAAACTCATTAGCAGGCTGTCCCGTGCATCTTTTGTATAAATAGTTGGAGAGGTCTTTAACAACTCCTCTGTTAAGCGATCTGCCAAGCGAATCATGCGAATCATCGTTTGAGTATAAATAATTCGTCCTTCTGTAAACTCTTTCTGACTTGGGAGTTGAACCGCAAGTTGACCATCCGAACTCAATGAAAGAAGCAATCTTCCCCCATCTTCTTTTAATCGAGAGGCATCTACACCGAGCAGTTCTGCAAGTTTAGCGGGGTCCTTCACGAGTCGCTCGTAGGTTCCCTCTGCTGCAAAAGAATTTCTTTCAAAGCCAACTCTTTCCTTTAATACGTACATCAAGAGATTCTGTGCCATCAGGTTATTGATACGTACAAAACAGTATCTTTCTTCGTCATCCTTACAAGTCGTATTTTCTTTCGCAATATCAGACCAATTACGACTTAAGAAAGGTAAAAGAGGCTCACCCACAAGAATAGCTTCCTGAGCAATAGAGGTCTTTACTTTTTCCAGAGCATTATTCAACAGCTGTTTCGTGCGTTCATGGGTTTCATAGCTTCTAGCTGCTTCCAAAATATCCTCAGTAGAGCGCTCCCAAACTGGATAATCTAAGGTTAAAAATGGATGAAGGATCAAAAGCGCTGAAACATATTTTTCTAGCTTATCGGTCGCCGTTAACTTGCGTAGCTTTGAAGTTGGCGAATTTCCTTTTTTATACAAATGAAAGTCTTTAAAGCTTTTTAAAGAACCGACAGTGAGCGCTGGCAAGTACAAAGCATTCTCATTGATAGTCTGTTTGTCCTTTTGAAATGCGGCGATAGAAAGAACCTCTAACGCTGGCTGAAAGTACTTATGAGATATTTTAACTCCAGAGCGAATATCCAATCCTTCTGAGTCTTCAGTACCATACCATGTTGTGCGGTCAAACTTGCTGCTGTCCCAATTTACAAATGCATTGCCAAGTTCCTTCTGGCAGTCTGAGAAATTCTCTGAAGAGATATTTTTTAAAAAGGTTTTTAGATTCTGTGAATTTCCAATGTAGTCTTTAATGACTTGCTTAATATTGTCGATATTCGACTCTCTGATAGTCATTATACTGTTATTTGGGCTTCGACTTCCAAATGGAAAGGAAGCCATAGATTGGCAACCGTAAAATTCCTTTTCCTCAACGGCACGAATAGAGCTATTGAGTGCTAGTACGTCTGCTCTAATATCTGTTAGAGCCCTCATTTGTTCCCAATGATAGTCTTCTAACATCAAAGCCAAATCTTTAATCATCGTCATCATGACTTTTTGATTTGCAATGATTTCCTTCTGCATTTCTTTGATCTCAGCCAAGCTTTCTTGGATCATTCTGAGTTCACCTTGTATAGCTGCATCACCGCCCATTCCTCCGAATGCAGAGATCGCCATCATCGCTGGTCCTCCACCAGAGAAAGCACCTAGTGCACCAACGAACCCACCACTTTGAAAGGCATTAACTACAGAGCTAACAACTTGAACGCCATTACTGACGTTGCGAGCTACATTGATTGCATTTTTAACGTCATCGCTCAGACGAACCCCAAGTACATTGGTAATTCCTTCAGCAACATTTAAAATATTGTCTAATGAGCGAGCAGCTTTGTCGGCATGTGTAATAAAACTTTTGATATCGTGATCGATCTCTCGTTTCTTTTGGAAAAAGCCTATTTTTTGAAGTTCAGCAGCCTCAGCCTCCGTCGGCTCTTGTGGCAGTCGACCATTTACGGCTTCGTTGACGATCAGGCGAGCTTTTTTTCTAGCGTCTTCAGAAATATATAGGACTTTACTATCTAAGCCGGTCATCATTCCGGAAGTTTTTTCTAAAACAGCTTGCGCTGACTTAGTTAGGTCAATCGTTGTTTCGTACATTTCTTTGCTATGCTTTTCTAAAGCACCTGCAAGAGTCACGATGCGAGTTACTTTATCTGCAACATTTTTGACTTCCGAAACTGTTCCCAAAATTGACTTCACCGTTGGGTAATTTTGTAAGTGCTGAGCCAGAACACCCGCGATGGCAGTATAAACGATTATTTTTTCTTGATCTGATTCTTGAATTTGGTAATGAGCAAAAAGATGATCTGCTTTCTTTAAATAGAAAACAATCTTTTCAATTTGCTTATTTGCTGGGACAACGGTGCCTCGGACTTGATCGATTTCCTTAATAATAGCTGGCTGATGCTTTTGAATTCTTTGAATCGCATCCATAGCTAAAGATTTGCCGTCTGTGGCAATTTGTTGATCGTAAGCAAGGAGGACTCTTTGTAATGCTGCAGACCTTATAGCCCCAGAAATCTGCGAATAAAGTTTATTGGATAGTGGCTGGTTCATCATTTGCGATGAGTTAAAATTCAAAGTCTGCTCTAGAAAGGCTTCATCATTTAAAATAACAGAGTACCCGATGAGCATCTTCTTTTTTAGATCTAGCCAAGAATCAATAGCCAATTTTGAATTAAAAGAATCCGCTTTTGTTGCCAAAGTTCTTCGATATAACCTAGCTCCCTCTGGATCTTTATTAATTAAATTTAAAGAGAGCATTTCTGCCAAAGGAATATTGGGGGTTTCTGATTCGATTAATTTTTGAAGCTGTTTCAAAGACTGAGGCTCTATGGAATTAGTATTGCTAAGATCCGACTTAGTATCGATATTAACATTGTTATCAACACTATCATTGGAATTAGATCCACAGCCTGCAAGTAAAGAAGCGACTAAAACATTTAAAACAATTTTTGAATTCATGATTCGCCTCTACTGTTTTCTATTTTTAATAGTCACGATTGATTCTTCGGAAAGGCCATCTGTCCCATCGGCAGCAGCGTCGCCTTTTTCTCCGATGGCTCCATTTTGGCCAATTTGAGCTTTGCCGCAGGCTGCTTCGGTGAATTTGTCGGAATGGCCGATAATTCTCCCTGGGGAACCACCTTTGCCTCCGCGCCCTGGCGCACTGGCATATCCACCTTTGCCCGGCAAAGTCAGAATATGTTCCTGACCCCCTTTTGATTTGGACACCCACCCTAGGGGGTCTTTATGGAAAATACGTCTAATAGGCGGAAACATTTTACACAGGTAAAGAAGCAATTAATCATCAATGAGCATTATTCTTCAGGAATATCCATTCCAGTGCTTGCCAGGAAATACGGGGTTCATGCTATCACTCTGTATAACTGGAAGAGGCAGATGACCCATAAAAAAGAAGAATCCACTATAGATCTTGAGTACGTTCAAAAGCTCATCGAAGAAAACGATAAGCTCAAGACAGAGAACCAAACCCTTAAAGCCAAGGTTGGTGATCTTGCTATCAAGAACGACATCTTAAAAGATGGCCTTGAGATCGTTCAAAAAAAAGCTCTATTAAAAGCACTTCAACCGCCAAAGAAGTCAAAGCGCTTAATCGGTATGAAGTAACCCAAATAGCCGAAGTCTTCGAGATCAGTCGAAGTTCACTTTACTATGAACCAGTTCTACAGGAGGAAGCTGGAGTGGCCCGCTATTATCAAAAACCAGAAGATCAAATTATTTTAGAAGAGATTAAAGCTGTTATCGCCATCAGACCAACCTACGGTTATCGGCGAGTGACAACCATGGTGAATCGAAAGCGAAGCAATGAAGGGCGCAATAAGATCAATCGCAAGCGGGTTCAGAGGATCATTCAGATGAATGGTCTATCCCTGCCTCAAGCAATGCCAGATCAAAAGCGCGAACACACAGGTGTTATAATGACTATGTTCCCGAATATTCGTTGGTGCTCCGATGGAATGGAGATCCGTTGCTTTAACGGTGACAAAGTATTCGTGGCATTTGCATTGGACTGTTGTGATCGTGAAGCTTTTGCTTATGTCGCAAGAGCAGAGCCATTGTCTGCGGATGATATTGAAGAGCTAATGGTCAAAGCTGTCGAGAAAAGATTCGGAGCTTCTCTTCGCGCTCCTCGGGAAGTTCAATGGCTTTCAGATCGCGGTTCTATTTATCGTGCGAAGTCTGTAAAAACTTTAGCGCGACATTTAAACTTACAGTGTTGCTACACTCGGGCCTACAGTCCAGAGTCGAATGGAATGGCTGAAGCGTTCGTTAAAACAATTAAAAGAGATTATGTTTACCAAGCTGACTGCGATAGTGCCGAGACTGTTCTTAAACTACTGCCGGAATGGTTTGCCGATTATAACCACGTTGCTCCGCACTCAGCGCTTGGCATGAAGAGCCCAGTCGAGTACAAGGAGTCCGTGAACCTTTAACCGTGTCCAATAAATCGGGGGTCACTCCAAATATCCACGGTAAGGTCTAAATCATTTTCAATATAAAGAGTTAGTTTTCCGGAATCTCCACCACGGAAGCCTGGGTTGGCAGGATGCCCCTTCGGCCCCATTTTGCCATCCTCAGAGTGAATAGGGCTTTCCACGCAGATATCATAGCAATCAGGTGGAATATCTAAATTACTGCCCATTGATTTACACCGTTGTGAACTTCGCCCAACTTTTCCGTCTTTGCCATTATCGCCAACTTCTAGTTGAGTCTCTGCGGGGATGCCTTCACCGCCGTTTTTTCCTCTTAAATAGACCTTAAGAAGGCCTTTCGCGTATTGTGCTGAGATTCTAATATCACCGCCATTTTTCCCTAGGAAGCCCACCGGCGTCGAATCAACCTCTTCTTGCGAGAAGGTCTCTAAGTCCACTCTATCAAAGTAAGCACGATTGATTTCTAAGTTTATTGAGGCACCATTTGTTCTTAATGCCGTGAGCTGCTCCATCATGAAGATGTCTATTTTATGAGTTCCTGAATCTAAGCCAAGATCGCTTAGGGTGTAATATTTTTTGCCTTTGCCGAAGTCTTCCTTCAGAACGATATCAGGAATCAAATTCTCTTCCATTTCAAAGATCAATTCATCTTCAGAGTAAGCCTTAAGATTCAACTCTTTGACTCTGAAGTCTTTAACCCAGGGGTGGACTATGGCGCTGATGCTGTAATAACCATCTTGGAAAATAGCTGAATCGGTTGAAAGAGGGATATATTGTGGGTGAACACCTTTCGCATTCAGGGAATATTGAACTTTCAGTTCAGCAGTATATAACTCTGCCGGTACTTTAAAGGTGATCAATCTTGCATTAAGATTTTTCTTAAATTCGACGTAGTTTGCAAGGTCGGGTAAGAGTTCCTTTACCTTACTCACTTGTCCAATCACGCCTTTTCTGTTCTTAACACTTTGTTCAAGCGGGGCAGAGGTTGGTTGTTTCGGAGTGCTGGAATTATGCGCCTGACAGCCAATAATAAATAGAGCGGCTATAGATATTCCTAACTTTGAATGTGGTTTCATATCATCTCCTAAACGTACTAATGGTTATAAGCCTTTTATAAACAAGAACACAGCTACTATGGTCTAAGTAAAAAAGTTATATGAACTGACCAATAAATAAACAGAAATGTTATTACATACTGATGTCTATTTACTTGGAAGGGTTATACGCAATCTTTTTTTGTTTTCTAGATACTGATAAATTTTTCTCTTCGCCGCCGACGATGAATTACGGGTGGTGGGGCAGGCAGGGTGCGCGAGGGAAGAGATATTGTTAAATCGAAAGAGGAGGGATTTAAGGGAGAGAGGGCGGATATTCCCTTCCCATTCGGATAGAACGACGAGATTTTCAGATATAGATGAGCGATGGGAAAAATTAGATGATGTATTAAATTTTTGAAAGGTTTATCGAAACAAAAAGAAAAGAGAGGCCACGTGGCCTCTCTTTTTTTTTTAGTTCTATCGTTTCGGTGTAAATTCCACTTGCAAGAACGCATAGTCGTTCTCAACACCTTGGCTGAAGCTCATCGTCTCTAAGCTAGTGAGTGTGTTTAAAATCGTCCAGCTTGAAGTCGAAGAGAACTTACGCGGGTTGGTATCTCTGTCAATCACCCAGTAAAGAACTTCGAAAGCTGTTTTTTGCTTCTCAGTGTTTACCCAAGGGCGAATCAAAAGATGGACGCGGAACTGGCGGAGCATGTTGGTACCTTTACCGCACCATACATCCCAGTCCCAAAGATCTGGTTTGTCAAAGACGTGGGCGCATTCAAGAACAATTTCGCCATCCATAGAAGAGTAGGTAAACTTCACAGACTCCTCAGTCAGCTTTTGCGCTGTGATAGGGCTAAAACCGATGGGTGCGGCAGCGAATGAAATAGAACTAAAGAGTAAAGAAAAAATAAGAGTCGCTAATGTTGTTTTCATATAAAAATCTAACAACGTTCCGAAAAGGAATGCAATTTGTTTTCATTCTTGGCGAATAGATGCAACTCAAATAGAAAGAGCCGGTATGGGGGCCGGCTTTTAGGTGAATTACCAATAAAACGAAAAGTTAATGAGATCGACTTGGACGCCCATATCTAGATCGCCCTTTTTAATGAGGCGAATCTCAGGCATATAAGAAAGATTGTTCATCATATAGAAGCGCTTCCCGATACCGACAAATAAACCAAATTTATTTTCATAGTTATCCCCAGCATCGTTTCTTACGGCAAAGATACCAAGTCCTAGCTTGGCATAGATAGAGTTCGCAAAGTCGTCAGAAATATTGTAGGTACCCACAGCCAATGCATCAATCAAAGTAGCACTGTCAGATGTGACAGAGAACTCTTTAGAAAGGTACTGTAGGCGTCCTTCCACACCGAATTGGACATTGTTTTTCCAGCCCCAGTTATAAGCGCCCCCTAAATCGAAGAGCGATCCCGCAGAGCAGTCTTTACAGTCTTTTCCAGAATAAAAAATCCCGCGAGTTAAATTGGTGGTGACTTCGTGCCGAGGGGTTTCGGCTTGAGCGGCAAAACCTACAGAAAATAAGGTTGCCAGAATAAGAGCCTTAAGTTTTGACATGATTCACTCCTTTTTTAGATTCCTCATCCCTTATGATGAGGAATCCCCAGAGAAAATCAATTTGCTTTAAATCCTCTCCAATCGAGCGTATTTGACGACGAATTTTTTGACAGTGTTGTCAGTGAACATAACGCTGACTTTCAGATTTTCACCGGTCCCTTCTGTCGCATAGATCGTTCCTGCACCGAAGGTTGGATGTCTAACACGCATTCCTTTGCTGTAAGAAGCTCCTCCTGCTGGAGCCTCGTCGTAGTCAGGGAAGTCTTGAGAGTAATCATCAAAGTCTGAAGAAGATGATTTTCCATACCCACGACTTCCATAAGATCCAGAATCTTGAGATCCAGATTGGTAACCGGACGATGCAAAGCGAGAAACAAATCGCGAGCCTTCAGCGCCTGATTTAAACTCAATCAGTTCTTGAGGAATCTCTTTGATGAATCGCGAAGGTGGGTTGAACTGTTCCTGTCCCCACACTCTTCTCATTTTCGTATAGGTGAGCCATAGTTTTTGACGAGCACGAGTCATTCCCACATAAGCTAAACGGCGCTCTTCTTCAACGTCCTCGTCGCCATCGGCATCAACGGTGCGACTGCTTGGGAAAAGATTTTCTTCCATGCCGACAACAAATACGTACGGGTATTCAAGGCCCTTAGAAATATGTAATGTCATCATGGTCACAGAGTTTTGTTCTTGATTCAAAGAATCCACGTCGCTCACCAAGGCCATCTCTTCAAGATAGCTAATGAGAGTTGCTTCATCTCCGCGTTCCTTTGCAAACTGAGCAATGGCATTGTCTAATTCTTCTAAGTTTTCAATGCGCGCAACAGCCTCTGGGGATTCGTCTTTTTTCAGAGCGGTTAAGTAATCTGTTCGATCAAGAACGATGTGATAGAAATCCACAATGCTAAAGGACTGAGCCTGACCTTGAAGCTCTTCCATCAGGTCTAAAAAGCGGCGAATCTTTCCCGTTGTTCCAGCATTGAAAATTCTTTGATCACAAGCTAGCTTAGCCGCATCGAACATCGTCAGGAAGTTCTGTGCCGCAAACTCTTCGATTTTTTCAATGGTGGTTTTTCCGATACCACGAGCTGGGACGTTAATGATTCTCTTTAAAGCAATATCATCCGCTGGATTGATCGAAAGCTTCATATAAGAAATCATGTCTTTAATTTCCATGCGCTCATAGAAGCGCACGCCACCGACTAGACGATAGGGGATGGAAAGGGTGCGCAGTTGTTCCTCAAGAACTCGCGATTGCGCATTCGTGCGATAGAAGATGGCGTAGTCGTTATAACTGCCTTCGCCCTCATTCATCATCGTCTGAATGGTTTTTGCAACAAAGCGCGCTTCATCATATTCGTTCTTTTCTTCGCGCACGCGGATCAAGTCCCCTTTGTCGTTGGACGTGAAAAGCGTTTTATCTTTGCGTTCGGTATTGTTTTTAATAACTGAAGTTGCAGCTGTTACAATATTTCCCGTTGAACGGTAGTTCTCTTCAAGCTTAATCACTTTGGCTTCTTTAAAATCTTTTTCAAAATCCAAAATGTTTTTAATGTCAGCTCCACGCCAGCTATAGATCGACTGATCCTCATCACCGACGACACAAAGATTGCGATGAGCTTTGGCAAGCATTTGCACTAGAAGATATTGAATGTGGTTCGTGTCTTGATACTCATCCACCATGATGTATTGAAACTTCTTCTGATACATCTCTAAGACGTCGGGATACATTCTGAAAAGATCATAGGTCTTCATAAGAAGATCATCGAAGTCCAAAGAGTTGGCTTTTCTCATTTCAACTTCATAGGCCTTATAAACTTCGACAGTTTTTGAATCCAATAAACGGCGAGAGTTTTTCTCTAAGCCCTCTGGAGTCAGACCTAACATTTTGGCCTGACTGATGCGGCTTTGGAAGTTCTTCGCTGGATACATCTTGTCGTTGATATTCAAAGCCGTCATAACTTTTTTAATCTGGCTTAAAGAATCCGAGGCATCATAAATTCCAAAGAACGGTTTATAGTCTAAAAGAGTGATGTGTTGGCGAAGAATACGCACGCAGAAGCTATGGAAGGTATTGATCCAAAGAGGTGAGTGAACCATCACTCCCATATCGGATAAAACTTTGTAAATTCGGTGCTCCATCTCTTTGGCGGCCTTATTGGTAAAGGTCACACAGAGGATCTCATCTGGGGAGGCAATGCCTTGGCCGATGATGTTGGCCATGCGATGGGTAAGGACTCGAGTCTTCCCAGAGCCTGCGCCGGCAAGAATAAGTAAAGGTCCCTGAGTCGTCTCAACCGCCTCTTTTTGTGCTGGATTCAGATTTTTAGTAACAAATTCAAGTATATCCATGGGGACCCCCAGTAAGACCGACCAAGCACTTGGCTGTCGAACTTTTAGTGAGACTGACAAAGTTTGTCTATCTCTAAGTTTTCATTGAGTTTTTTTCAATTTGCCGGTACTTTAATAACGCGACGTATTAACGAGCTCGGAACTGACTCAAGTTATAGTTCCAGAAGAGGATTTTGTGAAGCGAGTTTTCGGAAGGATCATTGCGGCAATCGTTTGTGGAAGCATGGGCTTTGGCTGTGCTCCATCTGATGATGAAGCGGGGACAGCGGGTGGAATCCGTGTTCTGGCGCCGATGTTTGATCAGTCCGGCTCTTATGGTTTGCAGACGCCGCTTTTAGAAGGCGTCACTGACACCAAAGTCTTTGAAGGAAAGTACGCCAAGTTCTATCTAAGCCCTCGCATCGTGAATAATAAGCTTGAAGGTGTGCAGCCGAAATCTCGATTCATCGAAAATCGTCAGGGTGAATTCATTCCTGGAAATGAAATGACTCAACAGATGGTCACAATATACGCCCACATGCAAAGGCTTGCGCATTTAGATAAAGAATTCGGTCTTGAGGGTGTTAACCAATGGCCAAGGGCTGTGGGGGTTGCGGTTAATATTCGCGGCGGCTCACATAACAATGCTTTCTATGATGGTGTTACGGACTCGATGCTCTTTGTTCCCTACAATCAAAAGAATCTTCCCATTGCAGTCAATGGCGGGATTCTAGCCCACGAACATTTCCACTCATTATTCTATAAGCTTGTGATGAAAGACTCTCCTTACAAAGGAAACGTTCACAGTGTTGAGCTTGAGAAGATTCTAAAGCCGGAAACCAAAACTCGCGAAAGACAAGCTTTACAGATTCAGTCAAAAAGACAGACCTATCAGCTCGAAGAGATTAACTACTATTATTACTACACTCTATCTCGCGCGATGAATGAGGGCCTAGCTGATTTTTGGGGTTGGATGTACACGGGCGATCCCGATTTTATCGCGCAATCGCTGCCAAAAGAAAAAGGTAATCGCTCGCTCAAGTCTGGATTTGCAAGTCACTATTTGACGGTTCCAACAAGCGAAGAAATCAAGAACTCTCTTTTGGGCTTTTTTGTAACTGGCGATAACAAAGTCTTTAAGGACTATGCGGTTGGGTACGCTTATCAGCTAGCGACAAGATTTTCGCGTGTCTTAAAAACATTTACCGATATCTATGCAGAGTCTCGCAATCTAGAAAATCAAAAAGCGCGTCAAGAAGTGGCTCAGGCCATTATTGATATATTTCCGTCCTTAAAGAAAGCCTTTGAGTTGGATGTTTCAACGGAACTTTACTCTCCACTAGACGCTTTGGTCGCGCTTTCTGAAAAGATCGTAGATCTTCAGTCAGAGGAATGTTCTTACTTAGTGAAGGTTTTAAATAATTCTTTAGAAAGATCTGATGAATCTCAATATAGATGTGAAGGTGAAACTTCTCTGAAGATTCAGAAAGTTGCAAAGACTCTAGCAGAGTCTCTTTCAAAGACCCATTCAGAGGCTGAGGCTCAATAATGAAGGTTGTAAGCCTGTTTTTGGGTTGTCTTGTTATTTTTTCTTCGACCGTGAGTTTTGCTAAAACTTCGAATCTGCTTCTTCTCTTTCCCGCTAATAAAGAAATTCGTTATGAAAAAGATAGCAACGAAGAATACACCGACCGCAATCCTAATAACTTTCAATTAGCTTATTTTTATAAAAAATTTGGAATGGCCTTAGAGTATTCTCAGTTTTCTGAGGAGTCCGGCAATAGCACTTCTTCCATATATCGCAAACACGAAGAGATTCAGTTCTGGGGGAACTATAGCTTCTATCAGTACTTGAATCGGAGTTTCGATTTGCGCTTTCATGTGGGCATGGGAGCAGGTTTCCAGCAAGATCACGTGGATTCTACATTTAACTCTGTCACGCGGAGTGATCTTGGAAAGCAGAAACCATTAACAGGGCTTTCAGTCGGGGCTCTTTATGCTGTTTCTTTAAGCGATACCTGGCTGGTTTCTGCGGCCGCTGAGGGGAGAAGTCTTTTTTCCTCAGAATATAATCCCAATCCACTCTGGGTCCTTGTTCTGCGCTTGGGCATTGGATTTAAGTTTTAGTGTGTTTTAAAATTTCATTTTTAGAGTTTAAATATGGTTTGCTTTTCAAAATAAAACTCTCGACAGAGGTCGTTGTTTCAAAGAACATCTTTGCAAATCTCTAGAGCTTAGCGACCATAGAGACATGATCAATAAAGTAATTATTCTAATCATCACATTGTCTTCAGCACTGACGGCGCAGGCACAGGGCTGGAAAAAAATTAACATTCCCAATGCTGTCTGTGGCAACGGTGAGCCGTATTCTATATTTATGGATGAAGGCAATGCAGAACAATTAGTGATTGAGTTTATGGGAGGAGGAGCCTGCTGGAATGATTCCACTTGCCACGGTTCAACACCTCTAACAAGTCTTGTTCCCCTAAAAGGGGAACCTGCGGCCAGCGTCCTTACCGAGAATGTAGTCGAGAATCCTTGGAGAAGTGCGACCAAAGTTTATCTTCCTTATTGCACAGGAGATGTGTACTCCGCCAATCACGAAACCCAATATAGAAAAGGTGTAAAAGTTCACCATAGAGGATTTGCCAACATTCTGCGGGCCTTTAAGTTTTTAACAGAGCAAAATCTTCTCCAGTGGCAAGGAGTGGAAGACATCACCGTGGGAGGGGCTTCCGCTGGGGCTATTGGCGCACTGGTGCATGCAAAAACCTTGGATCAGTATTTGTCTGCAAGCACTCGTCGCACTTTAATCTCAGATTCCCCAGGGTTGCATTTTGGATCTACCTTTTGGCAGAAGTTTCCAGCGCCCATGAAAAATGATTTTGCTAAAAGTTTTGCATCGATTGGTTTAGATGTGGATTTTAATGATGGATTTCTAGCGCCGAAGATGGGACCTGTTTTCACAGGATATGCTCAGTGGAAGATTGGAATCTTGCAGTCTACCAAAGATATGGTGATGTCTTTGGTTTTTGGCAATATCGTGCCGGACAGCCATCGCCGTCTGGTTTTAGGAAGAGATGGAATTCAAGAGATTGCTAAAGACTATGGCAATGTCAGCACTTGGATTGCGGACTCGACCCAGCATACGTTCCTCAGCAAACCGCAAAATTCTTTGATGAAAGATATGAAAGGCGAAACCGCGAAGAGTTTCGTTTACCGAGAATATTTAGACTGATTTAATTACTAAAAAATAAAGAGCAAAAAAAAGCCCCTTCAACATCTGAAGGGGCTTTTTAATTTTAAGTTGTTTTCTAAATTACTCGCTGATTTTTTGTACGATCGCGGAGTCGATTTTTGTTTTGTTCATGAAGTCTGCACGGTAGTTTTGCGCTTCCTTCTGAGTCGTGAACTGACCAACACTCACACGGTACCAAGTCTTACCTTTCACATTCGCAGGAACGTAGAAAGCTGTGTAGCCTTTGCTCTTAAGGTCAGTGGCCATGCGGATAGCCTCGTCTTCATCAGCATAAGAAGCTAATTGAACTGTGAATTTACCAACAGCATATTGAGCAACGTCTTTTGGAAGTGACGTAGGAACACGGCCTTCACCGTTCACTGTTGGCTTTGGCGTTGGAACTACTTGAGATGGAGTTTTTCCAGATGCCACGTTACGTGCAGCTGAAGAAGCTTCTTCGTTGCTTGTAACTGGAGAGTGCTTATCACCCTTGTGAACTGGATTTTCTAGATCCGCTTCATTGGCAGCTGATTCTAAAGCAGGAACAGTGTCTTCTGCCACAAACTCTTCAGCTAACTTTGCAATCTCTTCATCCGTCATCGCACCGGATTTTTCAGTTTCAACAGAAGCCACATTGCGCTCAGAAGACGAAGTGCTAACCGGAGATTTTTGAGGCTCAAGCGCAGAAAGTTGGTATTGGTTATCGCTATACTTTTTGCCAACGAAAGTTCCAATAGAGAATGAAAGCAAAGAAATAAAAAATACTATTGCTAACTTAACGGCAGAATCTGTTTTAGAACTCATTTTTTCAATCCTCATAATTGTTTAAACTCTTTAGAGTCTCCTGCTTTTGTTAGTTGTTCAAAGGCAGCTCTCGGTTTAAGGCCCTTCCTTTGGCCCTTCTGTCATGTTAGCTTTAAGTCGCGGAATGGGTCAATAACCAGTGATTTAAGCGCAAGGATTTTCATGGAATCTCTCACAAATTCAACAGATTGGAAGCAGGTCTTAGGTCATGCCATCAAAGCCGTGAGCTTAGGGCGTGAGGTGCTTCTTAATTATTTCGGTAACTTAGAGCATATCGAAGAGAAGCTACACGCCGGTTTAGTCAGCGAGGCTGATAAAGAGTCCGAACGTGTGATTTCAGCCTATCTTAAGAAAAATTTTCCAAATATCGATTTCTTGGGAGAAGAAACTTTCGCTGCTAGTCATGATCCTGGGGCGAAAGTCGAGGTTTCGCCGGCGGGCCCAGAAGGGCGCTGGATCTTGGATCCACTGGATGGGACCACGAATTACATTCATCGTTTTCCGATTTTCTGCATCAGTTTGGGTTTAGAGATCAATGGTAAAATCCAATTGGCAGTGATTGATGTGCCGATGTTGCATGAAACCTACACGGCGATTCGTGGACAAGGAGCCTTTGTGAATGGGCGCCGCCTTAGCATCAGTCGTCAGAACGATCTCTCTGAAGCATTTTTAGCGACTGGATTTGTTGCTGAACATGAACACGTTATCTCAGAGCAGTTAGATATTTTCAGTGACATGGTTCGTAAGTGTCGAGGAGTTCGTCGACCTGGAGCCGCAGCTTACGACTTAGCACAAGTCGCTCGTGGCGTATTTGACGGATACTGGGAAAGAAATATTCAGCCGTGGGATGCCGCCGCTGGAATTTTACTTGTAGAAGAAGCCGGTGGCGTGACTGAAACTTATCGAGGAGAAGAATACAATCCTTATAAGAATTCCATCATCGCTGGCAGCGCCGCTCTGGTAAAAGAGATGCAGAAAAATATTGCACCTTTTTTAAAAGAGCATACTGAGTAATTTTTTGTCAGAATTTTTCGTATCTCAAGAACATCCTATTCTAAAGAAATTTTCAGAATAGAAGTCGCCGAGGTGAGATTGAAGTGAGGCGGACTTGGTCCGCCTGCTTCAATCAAAGTGAGTGGGGACTAGTGATTAAACTTATCCTTAATTTGATCAAATTTATTTTCAACTTTAGAGCCCATTTTTGCCATAAAGCCTTTTGCTTTTTCAGAGTCTACTCCTACAGAAGAAAGCACTTTATGAAATTTTTCTTCCACTTGTTCTCTTTGCATACCCGTGCGTGAGCAAACAAGCTCGATAAGTTCATCGGGATTCTTTAGGGCCGTGCGAACCTCTTGTTCAGAGAGATTTAAGTTAGGAAATTGATTTTTGAGAGCCGACATAATTTCAGTCGATTTTTGAGAAAGCATTTCTTTATTAAATTCCATTTTGAACCTCGTTACTTGATGGGTTGAGTTTATTTGAAGAAGAGGCCCCTGTAAGGGCCTCGATGAAAGTCGTAATGAAAGCTATTAATGAGAAAGGCGATCTTTTGCTTTCTCGATTTTTTCATTCACTTTGTCGCCCAATGAAGACTTACTGCGACCGTATTTTTCTTCCATAGAAGTCATAAAACTGTCGACTTGGCGGGAAGCTTCGTCTTTAGAAAGTCCCATTTTCTGTTGCACTAGACCACTCAAGGCTTGCGCATTTCCTTTGGTGCGCACGATCTCGTCATCCGTGATCTCGCCCCATTTTTTTTTGATTTCTCCAGAGATTTCCTTCAGCTTACCTTCGAAAATATCTTTATTCATAGTTGCCTCCTTGAAGTTATTATAGGAGCGATAAGCCGGGATGTTTCGTTAAAAGAGTCAAATGTTCACGCCAAAACTTTGACTCCCGTCATGAAAATAGGGACATGGAAACAATTGCCTCTGCGGCAAAAAATGCCTCAAAACGAATGTGTTGTTGAACAGCCATAGGACGAAGACCAAGGTCTGGTTGGCACTGCTGTTGCTTTAGAATTTCATGGGGACCACTCTGTGGTTTGGTTTCATCATGGAGGATGAAAAGTGGCAGAAGAAAAAGCAGTCATGGCAGAAGCATCAGCGCCATCAGGATCAGGACAAAAGCCTATACTCTTAATCGCTCTTGTAGTGATCAATATGATCGTAGTGATGGGTGTGGGATATATGCTTTACCAAGGTAAGCAGAAAGAAGCCGCAGAGCCTCGTATCGAACAAGTCATTAAAGGTGAAGCTGGAGCCCAGCATCGCGAAGCAACGGAAGAAAAAGAGGTTATTGGCAAAGTCATCCCTCTTGAAACTTTCATCGTCAATCTAGCGGGCTCTAAAGGTCGTAAGGTTGCTAAAGTAAACATGGAGCTCGAAGTAAAGGGCAACCATGTGCTTGAAGAAATCGAAAAGCGCAAAGCTCAAGTTCGCGACATCATTATTATTCTTTTATCCGCAAAAACTTACGAAGAAGTCTCTACTCGTGAAGGTAAAGACAACTTAAGAAATGAAATTAAGGACACTATTAATTCTTTCCTAGTACAGGGGAAGATTTCAAACGTGTTCTTCACAGAGTTTATCTATAACTAAGGTAGGGCCATGAATCAGGTACTTTCACAAAGTGAAGTTGATGCGTTACTAGCTGCCGTCTCTGATGGAGATGTCGGTACCGCTGAGCCTTCTAAAGCTGAAGCCACTAACTCTGGAAAAGTGGATGAACGTAAAGTCGTTATTTACGACCTTACCAGCCAAGATCGTATTATTCGTGGAAGACTTCCGCAGTTGGAAGTTATCTATGAAAAATTCATGAGATCTTTCCGTGTCTCTTTATCATCTGCATTAAGAAAGATTGCTTCTATCACATTAACTTCAACTGAGTTTTTGAAGTTCGGAGAGTTTATTAATACTCTTCCGATGCCTACTTGTATGAGCGTTCTTAGATTTGGAAATCTAAGGGGTTCTGCTTTGTTTGTGATCGAGAGCAAACTTGCTTACGCTCTTGTAGATAGTTTCTTTGGTGGAGCTGATCGTCCATATACAAAAATTGACGGGAAAGACTTTACTCCGATTGAGCTTTCGATTGTGCAAAAGGTTGTAGGCTTAGGCATTAACGATCTGGAAATGGCATGGGCATCCATCGAAAAGATTGGATGTTCTTTTGTTCGTACGGAAGTGAATCCACAGTTCGTGGGGATTGTTCCTCCGACAGACGTTGTTATTGCATCTACATTTGACGTTGAATTGGAAAATGCGACAGGAACGATTTCAATTGTTATTCCTTACGCAACTATTGAACCAATCAAACAAAAGTTATCTACGGGATTCCAAGTGGAGTCCGATCAAACAGACAAGAAACTTTGGACTTCTATTATTCAAGAGCAACTTCTTGAAACAGATATGGAGATCAAAGTGAATCTTGGCGAAACTGAAATCAAACTGAAAGACATGATGAGCTTGAAGGTGGGAGATGTCATTCCATTGGATCAAGATGCATCTGGCGAGTTCGATGTTCAGGTTGAAGGTGTGAAAAAATTTAAAGGCTACTACGGCATTCATCACGGAACTGTGGCAGTGCAAGTAACTCGGCCAGTTCAAAAGTAGGGGAGAATCACAATGGGTGACGATAATTTAGATAATCTGGCAGATCAGTTGATGGAAGAAGCTGCGCAAAATCAAGAGGTTAAAAAAGCCCCTGCCGCAAGCAGTTCTCAGAATGATCGAAACCTGAATCTTATTCTGGATATTCCGCTGAAAGTTTCTGTGGAATTGGGCAGAACAAAAATGCCGGTCAGTGAATTACTCAATTTGACCCAAGGAAGTGTCATAGAGTTGAACAAGCTCGCGGGCGAGCCAATGGAAGTTTACGTAAACGATAAACTCATTGCGCGCGGTGAAGCGGTTGTCGTGAATGAGAAGTTTGGCGTGAGATTAACAGATATTATCTCTCCGGCTGAACGTGTAGAACAATTGCGCTAAGGATGGGGTCTATTGTGAAAAGAATTCTTATGTCTCTAGCATTTGTAGGTTTAATCGGTGGTCACTTGCCTCTGGCAATGGCGGCTGAAGGTAAAGCAGAGGCAGAAACTGAAGTTCTAACTGCGACTGAAAAGAACTCAGCTCTAGAAAAAGAGTCTGAGATCCTTTTAAATTTAGATAACGGCAAAAAGGCCGCGTCTGAAGGTGGCGGTCTTTTTAGAATTCTTTTTACGGTTTCTATTCTTGGCCTTGTGGGTGCTGGGGCTTATGTTTTCTTGAGAAAATATAAAGTTCCCGAAGCTGCAAAACATCAGATGCAAATTAAAGTTCTTCAGCAGCACTATCTGGGCCCTAAAAAGAGCCTTGCGATTGTGCGAGTTGCCGGAGAATCCATTCTTATCGGAGTGACAGATCATAATATTTCTATGATCAAGTCGTTATCGTTACTTGATGATGAAGTTCCAGAAGAGACGCCGGAAAACTTTGGTAAAGTTTTAAAAGGAACTCGTACTCAAGCAGACTTTGAAGACGATACGGTTCAAGAAACAAGCTCTGTTCAAGGGCTTGGCAACTCGGAAGACGACGATTTTTCTATCTCAGGAATTAAAGATATTGTTTCAAAAAGACTGAAAGGAATGAGGTCTATCCAGTGAGGAACAATCGTTATTTATTCTTCTTACTCATTCCACTTTTGGTTTTAGTAAGCACCTCTGCTTGGGCGCAGGTGACTTTGCCAACTGTAAATTTAGGATTTAAATCCACAGACAATCCGAATGAGGTTGTCAGTGCGATTAAGTTAATTCTCATTATGACGGTGTTAACGTTAGCACCGGCAATTTTGATTATGATGACGGGTTTTACTCGCATCATCATTGTGATGTCTTTCTTAAGACAGGCGATGGGTGTTCAACAGATGCCACCGAATCAATTGATCGTAGGACTTTCTTTATTTCTTACGTTTTTTGTGATGCAGCCGGCGTTTAATGAAATGAATACCAATGGCATTCAGCCTTATTTGGCAGGAACAATTTCTCAAGATGCAGCGATTGAAAAAACGCTGGCTCCTCTTAGAAAATTCATGTTCAACCAAACGCGTGATTCTGACTTAGCTCTTTTTGTGAAGCTTGCCAAGGTGGACAAGCCGAAGACACGCGCGGATGTGCCGACAATGGTATTAGTTCCAGCGTTTGTAGTTTCTGAATTAAAAACAGCATTTCAGATTGGTTTCATTATTTTTCTACCGTTTCTAGTTATTGATATCGTTGCTGCCAGCGTTTTGATGGCAATGGGTATGATGATGCTCCCTCCGATTGTGATTTCTCTGCCGTTTAAGATCATGCTTTTTGTTCTTGTGGATGGTTGGGGATTAATTATTGGCTCTATGGTCAAGAGTTTCGGTTGAGGTAAAAAATGACAGAAGAACTCGTAATAAAATTAGGCCAAGATGCACTCTATACGACGGCAATGTTAGCGGCTCCGCTCTTGCTGAGCACATTGGTTGTGGGTTTGGCAGTGAGTATTTTTCAAGCGCTGACTCAAATCAATGAGGCGACACTGACGTTCATTCCAAAAATGATCATTGTGGCTTTGGTTTTTGCTTTAGCAGGGCCGTGGATGATGGACGTTTTAAGTAATTACACAGTGAACTTATTTGAGAATATTTCAGTGATGGTGAGGGAATAAAGAGTGCTTGATTGGAGCAATGCCACCGATGCTCAGATCTTACTTTTTGCGCTGATTTTTCTGCGCATGATCGCTTTTGTATTATCATCAGCGATCTTTGGCTCACCGACGATCACGTCTCCTGTGAAGGTTCTACTTTCCGTCGTTCTGACGGTTCTTTTGTTCCCAGTCGTGAAGGTTGGCAACGTCAATTACGACTTGATCTCTAATGAAATCATCATGTTAGCTATCCGCGAGTTGGCGGTAGGCTTAAGTCTAGGGTTTTTAACCCGATTGTTCTTTTTCACTGTCTCAATGACAGGGGATTTGGTTTCTATGTCCGTGGGCTTAAGCGCCTCTCAACTTTACAATCCTCTTTTGGGAACAAACGGAAATACGATCGATCAGTTCTACACAACGATTGGCACTTTGGTGTTCTTGGCGATCAATGGGCATCACATGTTGATCAATGGAATTGCTCAGAGTTACGAGCTGGTTCCTGTCAGCGTTCTTTCTTTTAATTTTGGGCCATTTGCAGAAATGGCATTGTACGGGCAAGAAATTATCATGATGGCGATTAAGATGTGCGCGCCAGTGTTGGTGACTATTTTACTAGCAAACATTGCGATGGGGATTTTAGGTCGAGCTGTTCCTCAAATCAATGTTCTAGTTACCAGTATGCCTGTTACAATTATGCTAGGAATGACTGTGGTTTTTCTTTGCTTGCCGCTACTGGCAATCGAGATGACGGGTTTGATAAACCTGACGGCCGAGAAGTTGTTCTCGGTCATGAAGGCTTTGTAGATAGCTTTTGAGTTCTAGGAAGGAACGAAGTGGCTGCTGACGAAAACGGCGAAAAAACAGAACAGGCAACGGATGCGAAACGGGAAGAGTATCGCAAAAAAGGAAACGTTGCCCACACGAAGGAGCTGGCCTCTGCATTTATGCTATTGGCTGCGGCGGGCTGCGTGTATGCTCTGGGTCGTTTCTTCTTTAAGAATCTTTTCGAAGTATTCAACTATTCATTCGGCAACAACATGGTCGTTCTAGTGCGTGAGGGAAACTTCACCGAAGCGCTTACTTATTGCAGCAGCAAAGCCTTGATCTTGATGGCCCCTGTTTTAGGTATGGCCGGAGTGATTGGTGCCGCATCATCGATTATGCAAGTGGGTTTTCTTCAAGTCGAAGACGCTCTTGAACCTAAATTTGAAAAACTAAATCCAGCAGAAGGATTCAAACGCGTATTCAGTCTTCGCGCTGTTGTTGAGGCGTTGAAGTCGATCCTAAAAATGGGTGCAATCGGAATGGTTTTGTACTTCCTTCTAAGAGGCGAAGTAAAACAAGTTCCTTACATGCTGACTTTCTCTTTAGAGCAAACCTTGATGTACTTAGGTACCGTGATCGCAAAGCTTCTTGGCGGTGTGGGCGCGGTGATGCTTGTGATCGCAGCCGCAGACTATTTCTATCAACGCTGGGATCTTGAAAAGAAAATGATGATGACCAAGCAAGAGGTCAAAGAAGAACACAAGCAGCGCGAGGGTGATCCGATGATCAAGTCGCGCATTCGCCGTATTCAAAGAGAAATGGCCAGCAAGCGCATGATGTCTGAAATTCCAAAGGCAGACGTGGTCATCACTAATCCAACTCATATCGCTGTGGTTTTGAAATACTCTGACAATCTTCCGGCTCCGCAAGTTGTGGCTATGGGAGCAGATCTTATTGCAGAGAAAATTAAAGAGATCGCACGCGAGAACAATATTCCAGTTGTAGAAAATAAGCCTTTGGCACGCACGATCTTTAAAACATTGAAAATCGGACAGGTTATCCCTCGCGAATTGTTTGTCGCTGTCGCTGAGGTTCTTTCATATGTCTATCGTTTACGTAGGAAGAGAAGAATTTAATGGAGCAGTTGTTTCAGTTCTTAAAACGTTTTGAGAAAGTCAGCAAGAATACCGATTTGCTAATTGCATTCGGTCTTTTGGCTATTTTGGCGGTAATGATTATTCCATTGCCTCCAATGATGCTCGATATCTCTTTGACGTTTTCTCTAGCGATCAGTGTTTTGATTCTTCTTGTCAGTCTTTATACAGATAGAGCTCTTGATTTCACATCGTTCCCGTCATTACTTCTAATGACGACTCTTTTTAGATTGTCCCTGAACGTTGCAACAACACGTTTAATTCTGACTCACGGACATGAAGGAGAAAAAGCGGCAGGGGATGTAATTGCTTCCTTTGCAAACTTCGTTGTTGGTGGAAACTATGTCATCGGTTTTGTGATGTTCGTGATTTTGATGATTATCAACTTCATGGTTATCACTAAGGGTTCGGGACGTGTGGCTGAGGTTGCAGCACGTTTCACGTTGGATGCGATGCCAGGTAAGCAGATGTCGATCGATGCGGAGTTAAACGCTGGTCACATTACTGAGGCGGAAGCTCGTAAACGTAGAAGACAAATCGAAGGCGAAGCAGATTTTTACGGGGCCATGGATGGTGCCTCGAAATTCGTTCGTGGAGATGCTATTGCTGGTATCATCATTACGATCATCAATATTCTGGGTGGTTTAGCAATTGGTGTTATTCAAAAAGGTCTTGATGTAAGCACGGCTGCTAAATACTACACGATGTTAACAATCGGGGATGGTCTACTGAGCCAAATCCCTGCACTTGTGATTTCAACAGCTGCCGGTATTATCGTTACTCGTACTTCAAACTCTGAAAAAGACGTCGGCCAAGAAGTCACTGGACAACTATTCGTAAAACCACGCGCTGTGATGATCGCAGGTGGGGTTCTTGTTTTCCTAGGGCTAGTACCAGGATTGCCAACTCTTCCATTCCTTCTAATGGGTTCACTTCTTTGCGGAACTTCTTGGTTGATTCAAAAGCTTCGTGTTGAAAAAGCTGAACAAGAACGCAAGCAAGAGGCGGCAGCTCTTTCTGCTCCAAAGAAAGAAAGCATCGAAACGATGTTGCCACTGGATCTTGTCGAGTTGGAAGTTGGTTACGGACTTATCAGTGTTGTTGAATCTGATCAAAGTGGTGATTTGATTGAGCGAATCACTAGCATCCGTAAGCAGTTTGCCTTGGATTTAGGTATTTTAGTTCCAAGTATTCATATCCGCGACAACTTGCAGCTAGCTCCAGGTGAGTATCGTCTGATGATTAAAGGCAATCGCGTGGGCGGGGGAGTCCTTCGCCCTGATTCCATGTTGGCGATGGACCCTGGCAACGTGGCAGAACGCATTGAAGGTATTCCTACAAAAGAGCCAGCATTCGGATTGGATGCTCTTTGGATTTCTCCAAGCCGTAAAGATGATGCGGAGTTTGCAGGTTACACAGTTGTAGATCTACCAACAGTGATGGCAACACATCTAACAGAGATCATTCGCACCCATGCTCATGAGCTATTGGGACGTCAGGAAGCCGCTTCACTTATTGAAAACTTTAAAAAGTCTCACCCTAAAGTTGTTGAAGAGCTTATCCCAGATCTATTGCCGTTGGGGTCCGTGGTCCGAGTTATGCAAAATCTTCTGCGTGAACAGGTTTCTATCCGTGATCTCTTAACGATCTTTGAAACATTAGCGGACGAAGCTCCTCGCCATAAGGATATCGAAGTTCTAACAGAGCAAGTTCGCAGAAACTTAGCTCGTGGAATCACTGCAAAATACACAACAGATCAGGGCAACATTCCTGTGATGACTTTGCATCCGCATATTGAAGAACTGATTGCAAATTCACTTCTGCAAACTGAGCAAGGGGTTCAATTAGTTATGGACCCAAGCACTGCACATGCATTGATTAATGAAATTGCAAGGACCGTAGAGGGACACCCAGAGGTGGCAAGTCAGCCAATTCTGTTAACAAGTCCAACTTCGCGCCGTCACATCCATAAGTTGACGTCACGATTCATCCCTCAGTTAGTTGTTTTATCTCACAATGAATTGTCATCTGATGCTGATGTTCAATCTGTAGCACTCGTGGAGCTAAGCCATGCAGGTTAAGAAGTTTGAAGCCCGTACAATGAAAGAGGCTCTTGAGATGGTGAAAAGCCAACTCGGTCCAGATGCGATTATTTTGTCTGCTAGAGACAATCATCGCAGTTATGGACTTGTTGGGGAAGGCAGTGTGGAAATCACGGCTGCCGTTTCAGAAGAAACTTTGCAAAAAAAGAAATTTGCAGAATCTAAGCTTCGCGATGAAGACCGCGAGGTTTTCAATCGTATTTCGGCTCGCCAACAAAAAGAGCTAATCAATAAAATGATCCAAAAGCACACAGCGCCACAGCCTCAGCATCAGGCTCGCGCAGCGGCGGCGGCAAATAGCTCTTCTAACGGAATTACGCAAAGAAGATATATTGATATCGAAGATGAAGGCGAAATGAATCGCCAAAAACAAGTTGTTGAAGAAAAGCTTCGCGCCAATCCGCGCAGAGCCTTAAACGCCTTTAAAGAACAAGATTTGATTTTAAAAGGCGAAATGCCAGCTCCAGCGGAACCTAAAAAATCTGCTCCAGCAAAGGCCGCAACGCCAGCGCCGGTAGCTATGGAAAATGCCGAGATCATGGCTCTGAAAAATGAAATTGCCAGTTTGAAACAGGTGATCAGTCATTTTCAACAAATGCCTCAGTCCTTTGTGGGAGCTCACCCAGGAGCAGACTATGGCATTAATTACGATCTTAGTTTTGTTTTTGAAAAGCTAACTTCCTCAGGAATTTCAAAAGAAATCGCGGCTGAGATTCTGACAGTAGCTCAAGATTCTTTGCCAGTACTAAAGCTTAAGAACAAGGCCCTCGTTGAAGCGTGGGTGGCTCGCTATGTTTTGGATACAACTCTAATTGCAAAAAATCCAAACGCCGGAAAGATCCACTGTTTTGTAGGGCCTTCAGGAAGTGGTAAAACTTCTTCGCTTATTAAAATGGCCAGCCAAATGGTGGTGCGTGAAGGTAAGAAAATCGCTTTATTTACTACAGATACCTTTAAAGTAGGTGCTGCTGAGCAAATGAAGATCTATGCGCAGATTTTGAACGTTCCATTTTCTGTGATTCGTTCCCAAAATGATTGGACGAACTTAATGCGCTATCTGCAAAACGTAGACTGCGTGCTTGTTGATTTTGCGGGCTTAAGCCTTAAAAACAACGACGAGATTCATATGTTGAAATCTCTATTGCCACCTGCAGTTTTAAATCCACAGGTGCATTTAACTCTTTCTACAAACACAAAAGATTGTGATGCGACAGAGCTTGGTCGACGCTACTCGGTTGTCGGCTACAAAGATGTGATCTTCACTAGCTTAGATGAGTCCACTCAGCACGGTACGATCTATAATTTTATGAAGAGATTCGATATTCCTCTTCATTCATTCGGGATTGGTCCACGAGTGCCAGAAGACTTTGAATACGCCTCTAAAGAGCGTCTTTTGGATTTGATTTTCAAGATTACTAAAGTGAATAAACAATTAGATTCGGAAGCGGTATGAGTCGAATGAATTCTTTTTCTTTACAAAGAACGCGCACGATCAGCATCACGTCAGGAAAAGGTGGCGTCGGTAAAACGACGGTTGTTTCTAACTTGGCACTTTGCCTTGCTCAGCAGGGAAAGAAAGTTCTAATCCTAGATGGGGATTTGGGACTTGCGAACGTGGATATTCTTTTTGGAATTCGCAGCCAAGGAAATATTCATGACATCTTAGCAGGTCGCAAAGAGATGAATGATATCCTCTTAGAAGTTTCTAAAAATGTCTTTTTGATTCCTGGCGGAAGTGGAGTTCTTGAGTTCAATAATATGAACCACTTCGAGCGCCGTGCGATGATGGAAGCCGTGGGGAGTTTGCCTCACGGTTTTGACTATCTTCTGATTGATACAGCTCCTGGAATTGCGGATAACGTTTTATTTTTAAATTCTGCGGCTCAAACAGTTTCTGTAGTTATCACGCCAGATCCTGCAAGTTTTGCAGATGCTTATGCGCTTATTAAGGTTTTACATAGCAACTACAAAGTGAATCACTTCTCGATCATCTGCAATATGGTGAAGGACGAAGAAGAGGGATTAGCTCTTTATAAGCGTTTCAACGATGTTGTGAATCGCTTCCTTGTCGTAGGTTTGGATTACTGGGGCACAATTCCTCAAGATCCAGTTCTGAAGAAAGCCAATCAGATGCAGCGTCTCGTTGTGAGACACGAAATCGGAGCCCTTTCTTCGCAAGCTTTGCGTAAAATAAGTGCACAAATGGATAGAAACACTCAATGGATTGAAACAACAGGTGGAATGCAGATGTTCTGGGACCAAGTCGTTGGGTGTGCCTAGAAGAATTGGACTTTCAGCTCAAGGACCTGTTTGCTAACATAGACTTCGTGAGGGAAATTATGGCGAAAAACGCGGCATTGTTGAAGAAGTATAAAGAAGAGCCCAAGAAAATTGCTGCTAATCAAAAAGATGAACTCATTCGAGAATATGCACCATTGATTAAGTTCATTGCGCAAAAAATTGCTGTGCGCTTACCTTCGAATATTGAGTTAGACGATTTGATCTCTGCAGGTGTTATTGGCTTGATGGATGCGATCGAGAAATACGATTCCAGCCGCGATAATAAGTTTAAAACCTACGCTGAGTTCCGTGTTCGTGGAGCGATCCTTGACGAACTTCGTGCCCAAGACTGGGTGCCTCGCTCAATTCGCGATAAGGCAAAACTTCTTGATAAAACGATGATTCAATTGGAAGCCGATCTAGGTCGCTCACCAACAGATGAAGAAGTTGCTAAAGCCTTGAACGTGTCTATTGATGAATTCCATGATCTAGTAAATCAAGTTCGCCCAGTCAGTCTTCTACCGATTGACCAAGCAACGACGTTTAGCAATACCGACAAAAAATCCATCATGGATATTTTGGAAGGTTCACGCACGAACAGTCCATTCAATCAATTAAATGTAAAGAATATCAAAGAAGTTGTAGCTCAAGCTATCGAAGAATTGCCAGAGAGACAACGCCTGGTACTTTCCCTTTACTACTATGAAGACCTCAACCTAAAAGAAATCGGTCAAGTTCTTCGTGTCACAGAATCCCGCGTTTCTCAGTTGCATGCTCAAGCAGTGACAAGACTTCGCGTAAAATTATCATCTACTATTGGCGCAGGCGAACTAGAAATCGCTTAACCCAGAACGGTGAAAAAGGCCCAACTGCTTCGTTGTCGGGCCTCGCTTTTCGCTGCGACGTACTTGAAGTACGCCTCCGCTTCAATCGAAACCCTCCGCCTTGCATTTGAACCTTTTTGACCGTTCTTAGCTTTTCTGGTTAAGAGCGAGAGAAGCTCCCATGGAGACAGGCGACTTTCGACCATGAACTTACTCTGGCCCCATCGCAAATTCTTGTGTTGAACACCCATTAGTTAGCGGTGCTAGTGCCATAGCTCTTTCACTGGATGATTTGGCTTTGTAAGCTGAAAAAAAAGAAAGTATGTCGAAATAAGAATGAGCCTGCGAGAGGGAAGTTCCCCTATGCAAGGGCTCCGGCGGGCACGATGCCCGCGACCGCTGAAGGCGGTCAAGACAGCCGGTTGAGCCATGGAGGGCGTCCCTTTCATAGGGGAACTTCCCTCTTGCGGGCGGTCTTTCTTAGTTAGCTATGTTTCTCTTCGAGTTTATTACGGATCTTCTTCATCACGCGGACTTCCATTTGGCGAACAGCTTCGCGTGTGATTCCGTGTTTTTCTCCGATTTCTTGGAGAGTGAGTGGGGCGTCGCTTAGAATTCTTTCATCTAAGATGATAAGTTCTCTTTCAGAGAGTTCAGGGCGAAGTTCTTCAATGGCGGTTTTTAGAAGACTTAGTTCTTGTGCCTTGCCAAGCTGGTCTTCAAGGTCAGAGGCGTCCTCGTTACTTTGCATTTCACCAAAGCTTGCGCCGGATTCATCATTCACGGGACGATCTAAACTCAGATCTCTTCCAGACATTCTCATCGCCATATCGCGAACTTCGTTTTCTGGAATTCCAAGTCGACTGCTGATAAGAGTTAAGTTGGGCTCAATACCCATAGCATCGAGTGCATCTTTCTCTTTTTGTAATTGATAGAAAAGTTTTCTTTGGTTTTGGGTCGTTCCTATGCGCACCAAAGAGTACTGACGCATTAGATACTCTTGAATGTATCCACGAATCCACCATACGGCGTAGGTGATAAGGCGCGCCCCTTTATAGGGATTAAACTCTCTCACCGCATGCATCAAGCCGACGTTTCCTTCTTGGATAAGGTCGATCATTTTAGAGCCAAATTTAGAGTATTCTGCCGCGACTTTAACAACGAAGCGCAGATTTGATTTTACCAGGGTTTCGGCAATCTCTGGGTCCTTGGTTTCAATGTATTTTTTGGCAAGATCCATCTCTTCTTCGCGAGTCAAAACACGATATCTACTGATTTCACTTAAATACAAAGTAAGAGGATCGGTTGTTGCGAGTGTTTTAGCTTCCGATGGAATCGATAGAGCCCTCTCAATTGTGGGCTCTTCAAATTCATCATCGGCGGCGTAGGGGGCTTCGATAACCTCTACGCGATTGGTTTCAATATCAGAATCGGAGTCTTCATGGCTTTCATAAGAATCGTCATCCACGATTTCGGCCACGACAGATTTAGAGGGTTCTGCTGTGGCAGCCCTTTTTTTTGATTTTGTCGGCGACTCTGAGGGAGATTTTTTTGTCTTCTTCTCAGAACCAGATGCGGGAGTGCTTTTCTTGGTCTTAGCCATTTGTCCTATCCAAGATACTTAGTTAGCTTCCTTTGAAGAGTGTCCTGCACTTTACCCTTAAAAGGCGTCAGCATCAATGGCAGATCCACTGTGACAGAAACCTTACAGCCATCTCCAGAAGAGAGAACTTCCATATCCGCTTTAAACTGAGAACCTTTCATAGACGCCTTTTTGGAGCCATCGTTGAAGGAACATTGCAGTTTTGGATCGAAGCGTCGAATGTCCTGATCATTTTCAAGAAACTCTTTGATCTTTTCGTAGGCTTCTTCAGGGTTGTGTTTACTTTGATGATCAATTGTGAATTTTGGCATGGCTCCTCTTTTCGACGACATGTACCGTTCAGTTTCTAAAAAAGACTCTCTCACTATAAAATATTTCAGCGGTAATTTGAAGAGTATTAGCTACGACCAGCCGTCTTAAAGACGAAGTCTTACGAATATGTTTTTTGACTGTAAGAGGACAATATGTAAATCTGTGCGTCATAGATAGGGTGATTATATGAAGTTTGTAAAAGACCTTAAGAGAACACATTATTGCGGTAAATTAGGATTGGCCCAAGCGGGACAAAAAGTTGTCCTTATGGGATGGGTGGACGTTCGTCGCGACCACGGAAGTCTTGTCTTTATTGATCTCAGAGATCGTGAAGGTAAAGTACAGGTAGTTTTAGATCCTAATAACGCAGAGACATCCGCTGCAAAAAATCTTCGTGGAGAATTTGTATTGGCTGTTGAGGGTGTGGTTCGTGCTCGCCCTGAAGGTATGAAGAACGCAAAAATGTCCACAGGTGAAATTGAGATCGAAGCGCTTCGCTGCGAAATTCTTAACGAGTCTGCGGTGCCTCCTTTCCAAGTCGATGATCAAAACGTTAATGAAACTTTGCGTTTGAAACATCGTTACTTAGATCTGCGCTCTCCACGTTTGACGTACAACTTAGTGACTCGTCATAAAGTAACTCAATTGGTTCGTCGTTTCCTTTCTGAAAAGGGCTTCCTTGAAGTCGAGACACCAATTCTATTTAAGTCTACTCCAGAGGGCGCGCGTGACTATTTAGTTCCATCACGTGTGAACCAAGGAACTTTCTATGCCCTTCCTCAGTCACCACAAATCTTAAAACAATTGTTGATGGTTTCTGGTTACGATCGTTATTTCCAGATTGCTCGTTGCTTCCGTGATGAAGACTTACGTGCAGACCGTCAACCTGAGTTTTCTCAGATCGATATGGAGATGTCTTTCATTGATCAGGAAGATATCATGCAACTGAATGAAGAAATGTTGCGCATGATTTGGAAAGAAATCAAAGGTGTCGATATTGGCGCAGTTCCTAGAATGTCTTTCCAAGAGGCGATGGATCGCTTTGGCAGTGATAAGCCAGACACGCGCTTTGCGATGGAGATTCAAGACTTAGCCTCTGTTGTTACAAACAGTGGTTTTAAAGTATTTGACGACGTCATTGCTCGCTCTGGAATCGTCAGAGGTCTTGCTGTGCCTAAGGGGGGAGCTTTTACCCGTGGGCAGTTTGATAAATTGACAGATATTGCTAAACGCGGTGGAGCCAAAGGACTTGTGTGGATTAAGAATGAAGCAGATGGTTCATTTGTTTCTCCTGTATCTAAGTTCTTCACTCCAGAAAAGCTTGCAGAAATTTTCGCTAAAGCAGGTGGTAAAGCGGGAGATTGCGTTCTTGTTGTTGCCGATGATTTTGATGTGGCGTGTGCTTCATTATCAGCTTTGCGTTTGCACCTTGGCAAAGAACTAGGGTTGATTGATACAACGAAGGATCATTTCCTATGGGTTGTGGACTTCCCAGCATTTGAATATTCTCCAGAAGAAAAGCGTTGGGTTTCTCGTCATCATCCGTTCACATCTCCGAAGGATGAGTTTGTTCAAGATCTAATCGAAGGCAAAGAAGGCTCTTACGGACAGATGCTTGCAAAAGCCTATGACCTTGTATGTAACGGTTATGAAATGGGTGGCGGAAGTATTCGTATCTATCGCTCTGAACTTCAGCAGGCCATGTTTAAACTTTTAGGCATGGGTAAAGAAGAGCAAGAAGCAAAATTTGGATTCTTGCTAGATGCTCTTAGCTATGGAGCTCCTCCACATGGTGGGATTGCTTGGGGTTTAGATCGTCTAGTTATGCTTCTTTGCGGAACGGATGCAATCCGTGAAGTGATTGCCTTCCCGAAAACAGCAAAGGCTTCTGATATTATGGCTGAGTGTCCAAGTGAAGTAAGCCGTGATCAACTTGTCGAAGTTGGAATTCGTTTAAGCCCACAGGCTGAACGCAATTTAGAAGAAACGAAAGCTTAAGAAAACAAATCGAAAGCAAAAAAAAAGCCCCAACTCATTCAGGTTGGGGCTTTTTTTTTATTCAATTGGAAGTACTTTGTTAGATCCATCGCGATTGGCTACAAAGTGCGGCGACATGATTTCGATTCCGTGTCGTGCACAAGCATCTAAGATATTCTTGTTCAAATCTGAGTTAATGGCGCCCATCTTTTGTGGATTTTTTGTCCAAGCATTGAGTTCATAGGAAACGTGGAAATCATTAAGAGCTGTCTGAAGAACGAAAGACTTTGGCGAATCGATAATGAACTCTGTGTTCTTAGCGGCTTCTAAAAGAGCTTGATGGACTTTTTGCCAAGGGACATCGTAACCGATGGTAACGGTAGCAATCATAATCACTCCCTTGCCTTCTGCTTGAAAGCTATAATTCGTAATGTGGTTTGAGAGAATCATAGAGTTAGGCACCGTCACGTCCACGTTACGGGCTGTACGTACGCGAGTCACAAGTAGATTCTTCTCAACAATGTCTCCGACAACGTTGACGATTTGAACGCGGTCACCAACTCTGAAAGGACGCATGTAGGTTATTACTAGGCCAGACATCATATTGCTAATGGCAGAAGATGAACCAAGAGAAACTAAAACCCCTAAGAAAACCGAAAGGCCTTTGAATGCCGGAGAGTCAGAGCCCGGAATATAGGGGAAACAGATGACGGCTGCGAAAACAAAAACTAATACTCGAATAATGTGATAAGTAGAGTCTGCCCAATCTGTATGAAATCCCTGAAGCTGAATTCGCCCTTCCTTGACTGAAGTGAAGAAGACCTTAACGACTTTCAGAAGATAGTGAGTCACGAAAGCGATGACAGAGATAAAGAAAATATTCGGTACAATGGAGATAACTCCGGCTCCCAGCCAGCGTAAGGGGGAGAGAATATACTCAATGATTTGTTCAGACCAAGTTTGAGTATAAGGAATCGATAGAAGTAAAGAAGTCCCAAATAAATATATCAAGCAAGCGCGAAGAAAAAACACGCAGGCCTTGATTGTCGCCATTAGACTGTGGCGAATGACCACAGGGTCGATATTTAGAAAGTTTTTTTGGGTGAGCTTTGTAAGTTTTGAATCGAGCTTGCCTTTGAACCACGATTCAAACTTTCCCCGAAGGAATGTGATGGCCTTCCAAAGAAGAACAAAAAGTATCGAGATAAAAAGAATTTTAATAATGAGATAAAACAAAGTGGGATTAAAACGAATTTCCAAGGTGCCCTCATTTAAATATTTAATGCAAAATTTTAGAATAAATTTTAGTTATGAACAGATATGTTTCCGCTGATGGATTTTAAAACCACAGGAGAGACTTTCGCATCAGCCGTTGGTGCCGAAGGGGCGTAATCATTTTTGATTTCACCTGACTTCGTTTGAATTTCAATCTCATAGATTTTACTTTCACCAATCGTCATATCGATACTCGCAGAAGCTGTCCCGATTTCTAATTTACCAGCGTAGGACTCAGGAATATATATCGAAGCAGTCAGTTCAGAGTCGGTACTAGCGCTATACTCTTCACCATTGATATTTAAATTCATCCAGTTGCTGGCCAGAGGTTCTTGGATTTGTAAGGCTAAGCTAGAGTTCAAAAGGTTTTCTGCAATAAAAGGCCCTTTATCAAAACGAGGAACTTTGCCTTGAAGTTTGATCTTCATTGTATTTCCCGTGTGATTGAAGATTTTAACAGGCACACTACGTGATTGGATATTGAGTGTTTCAATTCCTTGAAGAAAGAACTCTCCGTTTTCTTCGTAAGGTTGTCCCTGCATTACGCGATCGGTGACGCTTGTCAGGGCATCGAAAATTCTATCTGGATTATTAAAGGCATAACTCATAAGAAGGATGAGGCCGCCAATGAAAATAAAAAACAAAGCTGCCAGCCCTAAAATGACTTTTTTTAACATTGTCCTGTGCCCTTTATAGTTGAGAAATTCCAATAACAAACTATCATCAAGACCATCGAAAAGAAACTGAAACGCTGGAAAAGGGTCTTCATGCAAAAAACAATCGCGAGCAATGATATAGAGAAGTTTTTGATGAGCTTGGGGGCAGCCTTCGTTGAGGAAAACCATATTCTAGATGAGTTGCTACAACGCATCGATGCGGAAAGCCTTCATGACCCTGAGCAGAACCAAGAAGAGGTTCAGGCCGCACTAAAAGAAGTAGGGACATTTTTCTTTTCCCTGAACATGGGTTTTGAAGAAGAACTTCAATCTGAGACTCTGGAGATCTTAGATCTTCATTGGAATGTACGCGATAGTTTGAGCGCAAGAGCGGCCCTTAAAGAAATTCGCGAGCAAGGACATCGTACGAAGTTTAACGTCTTACGTTCAGCTTTGCCGGCTTCTGGGAAAATAGATTCTGCAAGTCTTGAAAAATTTAAGCAAATTTTTGTTTTTGATTTTGAGAACCCTCAAGACATCCAAATGAGCGATGAGGATCTTTACAAACTCGCGCAGTGGATTCAGAGCACGCATAAATATTTAGGACGAGAAGGGATCCTCGGTTGGGACATGGCTCGTTATATCCATGTTGTTCGTCTTTATTTTATGGCAGGTTATTTCACGGCGGATCAGGCATGGGAGGCGATCAACGAGTTAGCCCCTATCGCCGTTGGTAAATTCCCAGGATGGATGGAGTTTTCCCAGAGTTTTCTGATCGGCCGTACTTTCTGGGGCGGGGTGGATGTCCCCGAAATCAAACAAAGCTGTGAACGCTTGATGGGTTATCCAATCAGCCCGTGGGTTTTGCTTAAGTGGCCCGAGGCTAAAGGCTAGTTTGCATAAGAACTAAGCTTCGGCGTAAAAAAAGTCTCAAGTTAATACATCTCAATCCGATACGCCTTGTATGGAGTTTCATGGATGAAGCTTCAAGAGAACACACGGAGGTGTGACATGGATAAGATCAGTGGAATTTTACCACCCAGTGCGCGCACTCGCTTTGCGGACGTTTCGGCATCTCAACCCGCGCGCCCAGGGGCCCCAAGTATGGGGAGGCCGGATGGACGAAACTCACTAGGGGATCGTCTGACTCTTAGTAAGGAAATTGAAAGTATTCGTCAAGGCGGAGAGTTCTTCGAACCCATGCCTCCACCGATGAGTGCTCCGACAACTTACACGAACACAGCTGAAGGAAAAAAAGCGAAAGTGATCGAGGAGCTTAATAATCGATTCTTCGCCAAAGTAGATCTCCATAAGCAGCCTGGGGAAGCGGCCAAATCTGAAGAGATGGCTACTTCGACACAGCAAAATGCCCCAAGTCTCTTTCTTGTTGAACCGGAACTTCGCCCCTCTCTAAAACCAGTTCAAGAATAGCTAACAGACTTGTTCAATTAAAAATCCATTTTCTTCAAGGGAGCATATTCTAAATACTCCCTTGAGGATTCGTTGGTTGTCCCGATTGCGACCGGCAACAATTATATAATTTAAAGACATATGAATAAGACGACGAATGGCAATAAGACTCCATTGAGGAGCACCCATTTGAATGAGCATTTCAAGTCGAATCAAAGCTTGGGCTGGGTCTTGCGCGTGCAAGGTTCCAAAGCTCCCGCCGTGTCCAGTCGCAAGCGCCATGAGAAAGTCTTTGGCCTCAGAGCCCCTAACTTCTCCCATAATAATTCGATCAGGTCTTAGGCGCAGGGTACTTTTTAAAAGATCTTCTTGGCGAACCTCGGGCAGAATGCCCTGTGGGTCAAAGCGAGTTAAGAGTTTGATACTCGCCTGATTGGGGAGGGCAAGTTCGCTGGTATCTTCAATAATGACGGATCGTTCTTCAGGTTTCATTAAGCCAAGAAGGGCGTTGGTGACAGAAGTCTTCCCAGCACTTGTTGCGCCTACGATCAGAAAGTTTTTATGTTTTGCGATGATGTCCTTTAGAACTTCAGCTTGTTCGACGTTGCACCATTGACGCTCTAAGAGTTTATCTAAGCTCCAAGTGGAATTCGGATGTTGGCGTAAACTGACATAGACTTTTCCACCTGTTAATGAAGGGCCAATCAAAGTGATACGAAAATTACCAAAATGCCCCTCTGCACGCGGATGCTCAGTTGTAAGGTGCGTGTTGGCCTTCTGCGAGATGCGCTCAATAATATTGCGATAGGAAACTAATGAATAAAAAAGATCATCGGCTAATTGCAGTTGGCCATTTTTTTCAAACCATATTGTGGATTCGTTATTGACGATGATTTCATTGATAGAAGGGTCGCGCATCAGAGATTCTAAGGGGCCAAAGCCATAGAATTCATCATGCAGACGTTGTTTTACCTCTGGAGGGTGAACCTCTATATTTGTTAGAATTAACTGCGAGATCGCTTTTTCGCGGTGACTTTGTTCATCATCATCGGACATGAGAAATTCATTGAAGGGAATCTTCTTAATCTTATCTTCAATTTCTAAAAATACTTTTTGTGGCGACATTAGTTAAGCCCTTTATGAGAAAGGTGTTGAGGAGATGCTTCTTGAAACTCGCTATCGCGGCGTTCTTCGTAAATAGAAGGGCGTACGAAAATAACTAATTCAGTTTCATTATTACGAAACGCCTTGCTCGCAAATAGAGGACCTAAGATCGGTAAGCGCCCGAGCCAAGGAACACCGTCAGAGTTTTTTCCATTGTCGTTTTTCAATAGACCCGAAAGTGCAATTGTTTGTGGTTTGGTAATATCAAAGTGGCTTGAGACTTTGTTGGTTAGAAGCCCCGGAATATTATCAACTGTCCTAGCTTCATCGAGTGTTGTGATTTCGGTATCAATCGATAGACTGATTCTTCCAGATGTATCTGCCAAGGGTCGTACTTTCAAAAGGATACCATAGCGTTTCCAGAGAACATCTTGATTGCGGTATTGCACGATTTTTATTGGAAACTCGCCACCAGCTAAAAACTCGGCTTCTTTGCCGCTTTTGCATAGAATGTTAGGACTGGCTAAGATTTTTCCTAAGCCCTGACTTTCAAATGCGGTAGCTTCAAAGGCAAGCTTTTCAATCTCACTTTGGCCATCCCCAAGGACATTGGCTCGATAGCTTTGTGGCCACTTCATACCGTAGCTAAGGGCGGCACTTTTGCGAACTTCCGCAACGGTGATTTCTACTTTCACGGTGGGCTGAATATCTAGATGGGTTTCATCCTTCAAGATTTGTACGCCGAAAGGTTCGAAGATCTCTTGATACTTTGAAAATAGAAGGGCCTCCGTATTTACTCTGACCTCTGCTCCTGAAGAAAAAATAACTTTTTGTGGCGGTAGGTGAGCCTCTTTAAGTTTTGCTTCAAAGTAATTCTGCGCTTCACTTTTTGCTGCGCCGATAAGCTCTGCTTTCATTCGGAAGGTGAATTTGTTTTTCTCGGCAATTTTTGAGATTTCTTGCCAATCTTTAAAACGATAAAGAGTTCCTCGAACCTGTACATTGCCTTGAGCAACTTCAACATGAAGTCCGACCATTTTTTCAGTGGTTTGAGAGAGTTCCTTGAGGGAGCTTTCTTGAGAGGGGTGAATAACCTGTATAACAAAATGTTGCTTGCCGATTTTTAGGGTCGTTCTTCCCAAGGACAGGGCGGTGATTTTCAAATCATTCAAAGAGGCTTCAGCTTTGATGATTTCGCGATTTTGCACCCAAACGTTAGTGGCAGTTAAGGGGAGTGCACGGGTGTCTCCGAGGGACATAATCAGGGATTGAGAAAATGCAATATTTGAAAGGAAAGTAGAAAAAAGAAAGATAAGTGTTTTCATAATTAGACCTAAGCAAAAAGCTTCGGCCTAATTACAAAAGGATTTTAGAATCTTTAACTTCGACGTTCGGACATCTAAGAAACCGGACGGGCAAGGGGAAGCTCAAAACCCACTTTAACTCCTTCATCTGTATTTAAGAAATCTAAAGATGATGAGTGAGTTTTTAAAATGGCTTGGCAAATACTAAGACCCAAGCCCGTTCCCGTTGAGTGATGCATAACATCTTCATCAATATAGAAGGGTTCAGTTATTTTCTGAATAACCTTGGTAGGAATTTGTGGGCCTCTGTTTTTGAAATGAATCTGCAAGTAATTTCCAGAGACCTTTGTTTTAATCTCAATCGTCGTTCCATCCTCACAAAATTTAACAGCATTATGTAAGAGACGAGAGCAAACTTGTTTGATCAATCGAGAGTCGGCTTTTACTGTAACCGGAGCATAGTCCGCGGCGAATGTGATGTTTTTATTTGTCGCCAGTCTTTGATGTTCAGGCAAAAGTTCATTTTCAAGATTCTCGATAGATATCTCTTGAAGATCGAGCTTGAGTTGATTTGTTTCTGCCCTGACGATTAGAAGAACGTCATCGATCAGGGATTTTAATCGCTCCGCACTTTTGTTGATACGATTCACCATCAACGTATCTTCATCAGAGAGGGAAGATTCTTTGAGGAGAGCTGCAAAACTTAAAATAGAAGTCAGTGGTGTTTTAAGTTCGTGATTAATCAAAATCATGAAGTTAGATTTGGCTTGGTCCAAACTCTTTAAATCTTCAAGCGCCTGAGCAAGCTCGTTGTTTTTTTGTTTTAATTCTTGCCCCAGAGCAAAACGCTCGATGGCGTGTTCAACAGTATTATTCAGATCTACGGGGTCCCAAGGTTTTGTGATGTACCTGAAAATCTGTCCTTTGTTCACAGCCATGATAACTGATTCAAGATCAGTGTACCCTGTTAACAGAATTCGAATTGTCTCAGGATGAGACTCCAGAGTTTTCTCTAAGAATTCGACACCTGTCATTTCAGGCATTCGCTGATCCGTGATGATGAGTGAAATTGGCCCTGGATGTTTGTCGAGCAGTGCGAGTGCATCAGCACCTGAGGTCGCCTTTAGTACAGAATACTTCTTGCGGAAAAGGCGCTCTAGGGCATCTACGTTATCAATTTCATCATCTACACAAAGAATTGTGTGCTTCGTCATATATTGTAGTGTAGGATTTGAAGTAGAGCGTTGCAAAGTATTTTATGCTCTTAAGCATTGTCATGGATGATGATGGGCCAGCATTATACCTAGACTCCGGTCTAGATATTTTTCTAAGTTCAGGCTTTTGCTCAGAAATGAGTCAAGTCTGTATCACTTCCTGACGATGAGAGAGACGTAAAAGTTTTTATCCTTTTCAGGAGATCGTATATGAAGTTTTGGATGCGCATAGTAGCTCCACTAAGTTTAATCACAGGTTTTTCATTCGGTGCAAACGCACAGATGTGGGGAACTGGGATGTACGGTGGGATGCAGTCTTGCCCTTATAACTATGGTTCTGCGGCCGGTTCTTCTAGCTACCTTGATGAAATCAAAGAAGCTCAGGAAAATATTCGTGAAGCTGAAAAGCAATTACGTACAAAAAAATCTGAAAAGAAAAGACTCGTTAATAATACGATGGACCGTGCTCGTAAAAATGTTGAGCAAGTGGTTTCAGATGAATTCTCAGAGTTGGTATTTGATCACATCGAAAACAATGTGAGCTGTAAAGAATATCGAGGTTTGGGGCAACAGGATGAACCCATCGTCCAAGCAGAGATTGGCAACACCTCTGTTCAGGCGCCAGCGTCACGTGATGTTCGTGCATTCACCGTGAGCGAGTGGGCAGTTCTTTGTGATAGCAACAAAGCAGGGTCGGTTTCAGGAACAGTGTGTGATGGGGCTCGTTTCCGCCAGCCTGAAAAAGGACGTGCAACAGCCCAAGATTGTAAAAAGGGTCTTGTTGATTATCGTAAAGCACATATTCAAGCCAATAAACTTCAACGTGAAATTGAATCTTTAGAAAACCTTATTCGTAATGCAAAAGATGATATCTCAGATGCTAAAGCCAATTATGCTGATGAACAGCGTGAAAGACAGCGTTCGCAGTCAGAGGGCGGAATCTGTATCGACTGTATGGTTCAAGGTTCAGGTTATACGTATCAAAAACCAGAAACTGATTGGGGCTCTGTTGTTGGAAACATCGGTCTTGGTTTGGCAGCAACATACATGGGCTATCAGACAAATAAAATGGCAACTCAAGCCAATGCTAATATTGGCTGGCCAACAGATCCTTACCCAGCATGGGGATACGGATTTCCATTCTTAGCTCAAGGCATTGGGCAAGCAATTGGTGGTGGTAGTGGAATTTACGGCGCCGTAGGTGGCGGCATTGGAGCTGGTGGCTTCGGTTGTGCCGGTCAAAATGGCGGCGCATACGGAATGATGGGCCCTTACGGTGGTATGAATGGTTCAGGCATGTGGGGTAACCCGTATGCGATGGGCGGCATGGGCATGGGCGGTATCGGTGGCGGCATTTACATGCCGGGAATGGGGCCTTGGGGTATGGCCGGACCTTGGGGAATGGGCGGACCATACCCGGGTGGCTATGGGCTACCCGATGATGGGCGGCATGATGGGTATGCCTATGGGTAATATGATGGGTATGCCTATGGGTGCGATGATTGGTGGCGGTATCGGCGGTGTCATGGGAATGCCTATGGGCAACATGATGGGCGGCGGTATGATGGGTATGCCAATGGGTAGCATGATGGGCGGCGGAATGATGGGCATGCCAATGGGTAATATGATGGGTATGCCTATGGGGGCGATGATTGGTGGCGGTATCGGCGGTGTCATGGGAATGCCTATGGGTAGCATGATGGGTGGCGGTATGATGGGTATGCCAATGGGTAGCATGATGGGCGGCGGAATGATGGGCATGCCAATGGGTAATATGATGGGTATGCCTATGGGTGCGATGATTGGTGGCGGTATCGGTGGTGTCATGGGAATGCCTATGGGCAACATGATGGGTGGCGGTATGATGGGTATGCCAATGGGTATGATGGCTGGTGGAGCAATGGGTGGCATGATGGGTATGCCAATGATGGGCTCAATGGATGGCGGATTAGGTGCAATGCAGATGCAACAGCAAATGATGCAAATGCAAATGCAGCAATATCAATCCTATATGCAACAACAGCAGAGCTACATGCAGCAGCAAATGCAACGCCAACAAGTTGTGGCAGGTTTACAACAAGAGCTTTACTCTTTGGTTTACAAAATCCAACAAGTGCAGTTCGGTGGCACTAGTTACTTAGGTGGCTCTATTGGTGGTTCTATTGGCGGCGGTATCGGCGGCGGCGGATACATTGGATATCCTAACAATAATGGAATTACACCATTGCCAGGCGGCGGTATGAATAGCTTGCCAGTAGGTTCAGCTACAGGAACAGGAACTGCTCCAATTCCTTCTGCTCGATAAGTAAAAAACTAATTTCAACTATATAAAGATAAGGCCCTCTGATAAGATGAGGGCCTTATGCATTTAAAAATCCCTCGTCTTTACGATAGTCATACGCATTTTATAGCAACGGGTGAGTTCTCATCTGGTTTATCGCTTCATGGGATTCGTTCTGAAAATGATCTGCAAAATCTCCAGGTGACATCGGCCAGCTTTCGCTCAGATTGGATTTTGGGTTTTGGTTGGGATAAAGACGTTCTTAGTTTTTCTATTCATAAAAAAGTTTTAGATAAATACTTTCCGGATGCGCCTGTGTTTTTCATGCGTAAGGACGGCCACAGTAGCTGGCTCAATAGTTTGGCTTTAGAAAAGCTAGGGATTGAATCAGAATCCGGCGTGCTTATTGAGACTGAGCATTTGAAGGCTTGGGACTCTCTGCCTGCGTACACCTCTGATCAGCAAAGGCTTCATATTTTAAAAGCTTGTTCCGTCTATAATAAGGCTGGATTTACACATGTTCGAGATATGTCGTGCACGAAAGATCTTTGGCAAAGACTTCACATGATGTCTTTGGCAGAAGAATTAACAGTCGCGATTGAGCAGAACTACACCACCCACGAGATTTCTGATTTTCACAGTGTGTTAGAAAATGCCTGTGAATCAAAAAAGCAAGAAACAGCAACGCTGCGTTTGAAAGGCATCAAGCTTTTTTATGACGGAACGCTGGGTTCAGAAACTGCTCTGCTCTCGCATCCCTATAGAAATATCGCCAACGGCAATCAAGGGATGAGGCTTTGGAGTCGTGAAGATCTAGCCACAGTCATCGTAGAGACGTGGCAAAAAGGTTTAGAATTTTCCGTGCATGTCATTGGAGATCAGGCAGCGCATGAAGTTGTCTCTGTGGCACGCGAGGTTTCTGCGAAGGGTGCTGTCGGTCGCTTGAATCTTGAGCACGCACAAATTCTACGCCCAGAGACAATTCAAATGATGAAACCATTGCACGTAACTTGTTATATGCAGCCCTGTCATTGGCTGAGTGATAGAGCGTGGTTGCAAGAAAAAATTGGCGATCTTTATAAGTACGCATTCCCCATGGAAGCCTTAAGAGTCGCCAAGATCCCTACTTTTTTTGGTTGCGATAGTCCTATCGAAGCCAGCTCCTTTTGGAGTAATTTTGATGCTTTAGAAATGAGCGCAAAAGAAGGTATTCGTAAACTCAATGATGATATTGGAAAATATCACTCTCATCCTGATGTTTCTTTCGCGGACTCGTTCACTGTTTTTGAAAATAGAGAAGTTAAGGAAATTGTCTTCTGCGGGAAAGAAATTAAAATCTAAGAACGTCAATGGAGACTCGCTTATCTTTTAAAGAGTAAGCAATGGCCCCGAGAACAATAGCGCCAGTGACCCAAATAGCGGTGCGAGATTCCTTTTCAAAACTTATTTCAGCATTGGATTTTTGCGTTTCTCGCAGACACTCAGACGAAAAGTAAACTTGCGCCGAAATTCTTAAAAGTGAATCGGGGCTATGAATTGTAAAACGATCGCAACTTCCTGTAATAATGGGAGACCATTCAAAGCGTTGTTGGAGAAGATTCTCGTAGGTGCCAAAGAATTGAATAGGGTTGTGGGCATCGGATAGAAGAATCCAGTTATAGGATTGATTCTGTGCAACTTTAAAAGGTCGCTCATCGTTTATCAAAAAGCCTTCAATCATAAAAGATTGAACCTCTGGGAAGGCTTTTTGTAAGGCTTTTAAATGGATGATTTTTTCACTGCACGGAATACGACTTGCTTCAGTGGGATTGAAGGGGGAGCTCAGGCAGTACAGCATTTGCGCTTCAGGCTTGTCGAGATTTTTTTCAGCAAGAGAGTTCACGAAGCGCATTTCATCGGGCGACAACGGATAAAGTCTTCTTTGCGATTCAATTTCAGAAGCCTGTGTCGCAAAGTCCGCTTCAGATAAACTGGCTATTTCAAAAATGGATTGGCGATTTTTCATTTCCTGAAACCACTTTTCAAAATAGTACCGGCTCACTGAAATAGCTTGAGGATTCTTTTCTAAAAAGTTTTTAAACTCTTGCGACGAAACCTCTTTGTTTTTAATAACCACAGCCGCGTTAGCTAGAGGAGATAAAATAAAAGAGAAAGAAATTAAGTATGAGATCATTTTTTTCATGGCGAGTTCCTTAATTGCTATAGTGAATTTGCACTTTCGGGGCACGATTCTGATGAGAGGTGAGTTCAGAGCCTTTTTCGTCGGGGTTTTGAATCACAGCCATAAAGGGGCCAGCAAAGGCCAGCACCTTAGAGCTTTCGAGCTCTGGTACTAAGACAGCGTATTGCTGGGGATTTAGAGGGGCTTTGAGAATTTTCAAGCGCGTTCCTATTTTTAGTCCCCCTTTATGTCCTTCAGAGCGAACAGTGTAAAGATCTACAACTCCACCCATCTGTCCTACGATGGATGAGAGGGAATCAGCGTTTTGCAACTCAATGGGAATCAGGACAAAGCCTTTGGGAATAAAAGTGTCTACTGACTCATAGACACCCTCGGTATTTGCCTCTTGCGCAGGTTCACGCAAACTAAATAGGAGCGAGAGAAGGCCCAAAACAGCAAAGCCTAGGATCATCTGATTTTCTTTAATAATTTTTAAATACTTCTTCATTTCGACCTCGTCGTCATTTGAAATTTACCAGTGTCTGTTGAGATATCCTTAAAGCTCTGTGCTCCCATGAAGGTGATCAGGAGCACGGCAGCCAGAACTAGGCAGAGCTCTATAAATATTTGCCCTTGTGAATTTTTGCGATCCATTGATCCCTCGATTTTTTTAGTGTAGCGATACAGATGTATTCATTGGACCCTGAGTATTTTAAGAAATTTGAAAAGACTCGGTGGGGACTTTGTTCATACTGCCAGTGGAGTTCCATGCTTTGAGCCTTAGAAAAATTAGGAACTCTCTCATAGCTCGGAGCAATGTCCGCTTTCACCGGACGAACTGCTAAAAGTGTTTTAGAAGATCTGAGAGATGTGAGGCGATAGGACATCGAGGCCTGAGAACTACTTTTAAAGATAGAGCGAATTTTGCTTTCGAGGTTTCTCTGGCGAAGCTGAATGCTTTGATTAGCTATTGCAATCAAAGCCTTTTGTTCAGCTGCAAGAGCTAGTTGTTGTGAGTGGATAAAGGCAAGTAGGGCTTTGCTAGCAGCTATTCCTAAGGGGTCTAAGCGTGCCTTGGCTAAAAACAAAGCTCTTTCAGCAGCGGTCTTCTTTTGCTTGAGGCTTTCGGCGCGTCTATTGAGTTTAAGAAGGCTGAGAATATTTTTCTCATTTTCTTTCTGTGCAGCTAGAAGCTCTGTGCGGCAGATATACTTAACCTCCAGGTCTTTTTTTAGAACGTCGATCATCGAAAGAGTAGCTAAAACGAGAGCGAGCAAGACGGGGAGAACCGTTAGTAGTGATATTAGAATGAATCCTTTATCATTTTTTTTCATAGCGTCGTTGTTTGATATAGATCAGAGGTTTTAATTTTATTTGCAACTCACCCGTTGAATAGTTGTGAGACTTGCGCAGACTGATTGTTAGATCTTCTTTAAAGAGTAAAAGTTTTTTGATTCTGGGTGAGAAGTCGTTTTCGCACGCCCGTTCAGAGCTACTATCAAGACAGAGAATGGCCTCGTGAAGCTGATGCTCTGCCCAGAAATAGACGCTGGCCCTGTAGCAAATTGTCGTCAGAGTCATAATGAGAACGACGACAAGTGGAAGAGCCAAGGCAGCTTCGATAGTGCTTTGGCCTTTAGCGGTCATTTTTTTTAGAGGGGTTGGAAGCTCCATCAAAAAAATTTGCGAAGTCTTTCTTTTTCGTCATGGACTCTGTGACTTCATGGGTAGTGATATTTGTGCTAGCTGCTTTACCTCCAAGAACATTGGCGATATTGCCGAATTTTGCACTGACATTTGCGCCGACCACCTTAACAACGGCCATACTTCCGATGGCGACAATGGCAACGATAACTAGGTACTCAATGAGGCCTTGGCCTTTTTTATTTTTGATAATCTTTTGAGGTTGCATGAAAACTCCTTGGTTTGGAGTTTCTGATTAGCAAGAGAGATGGACAGGGAGAGCTCTTGTTAGATTGGAGAGAGTGTCCGAGAAACGAAAAAGCCCTTCTTTTTACAGATAGGGCTTTTTATATTGAGTTCCAGCTTTGAGAATAGATTATTTTTTGCGGGCTTTCTTTGCTGACTTTTCTTCTTTGGCAGCTGCAGCGGCTTCTTTTTTAGCATCTGCTTTTTTCGATTTACGATCACGAATGATCTTATCTAGGATTTCAAAAGTTTCTTTTTGTAGGTCGTTCTCGTAGATAAAGCGGTAGAAACCTTCGATTTCAGGGCTTTGTCTAAATTTTTTAAGAGATGTAGGAAGGCTGTCCGACTGAACGAAGTCGATGGAACTGCCGTCTTTTGAGAGTTTTACTTTATCAGCCATTTCTGAAAATCCCCTAGTGTTTTAAAGGGTTTGTACCCCAGAGCGGAGTCTCGTAGCAAGGATAAAATGCTCAGATGAAATTAAACGGTGTTATAAGGTAGAGACGTGGATTTTTTGAAGCTTTTCTAGTGATTATCAAGATCGTGTTCAGAAGCCTCGCATTGTGGAATAAACCATTGAAATTATTTATTTAATAAGTGAAATTTGATTTGCAAGTAAGGAGGTCCCTGATGCTCGTCTTGAATGGTACAGAGGTCGCCAAGAAGGTGAAATCAGATTTAATTCCGATAGTTGAGAGATTTGCTGCTCAAAAAGGACGCTCTCCCCATTTGTCAGTGGTCATAGTCGGAGATGATGAAGCCAGTCATGTCTATGTTCGTAATAAGAAAAAGGCCTGTGAATCCATTGGTATGACCTCTGGAATTTATGAGCTACCAGCAGAAACCTCGCAGGAAGAGGTTTTATCCCTTATTAAGAAGCTCAATGCAGACGACGGTGTTGATGGAATTTTGGTTCAATTCCCTCTCCCTTCTCATATCTCCTCATTTGAAGTATTAAAAACGGTGGCTCCAGAAAAGGATGCAGACGGTTTAACTTATCTTTCATTAGGATACTTCTTTGCAGGGAAAGATCTTGTTCGCCCATGCACTCCAGAGGGAGTTATGGCGATCTTAGAAAACTACAATATCAAAGTTGAAGGCAAGCGCGTTGCTGTTGTGGGAAGAAGCAATATCGTCGGAAAACCCATGGCGCAGCTCATGACCCGAGCGAATGCGACGGTGACAGTGTGTCACTCTAAAACTCAAAATATTCGCAGCGTTCTTCAGGAGTCCGATATTGTTGTGGTCGCCGCAGGAAAAGCGCGTTTATTTGGTAAAGATGACTTTAAAAAAGGCGCCGTCGTTGTAGACGTCGGTATTCATAGAGATTCTTCGAAAAAACTTTGCGGAGATGTGCGCTTTGAGGAGCTAGAGGGCTGGGCCCAAGCAGCGACCCCAGTCCCTGGCGGTGTGGGCCCAATGACTATTGCAAGTCTCTTGAAGAATACCTGCCATTTAGCTATGTTACGGGCAAATCTGAAATAGTTAGGACGTTACTGATGTATAGTGGATTTCTTAAGAACGTTTGGTATGTGGGATTGCCTTCACAAGAACTAAAAGCTGGTAAGGCCTTGAGTCGCAAAATTCTTGGCGAACCGGTTGTATTCTTCCGTGATACTCAAGGGGTTGCAAAGGCCATTCGTGATATCTGCCCTCATCGTGGAATTCCTCTTAGCTATGGTCGCATGGTTAATGACACTATTGAGTGTCCTTATCACGGTTGGAAATTTGATGGCTCTGGCATGTGCACAGAAATTCCTTCTCTATGCCCAGGACAAGATTTAAATCCGAATAAAATTAAAGTTCGCAGTTATCCAGTCTATGAGTCCCAAGGACTGATTTGGATTTTTGTAGGAGATAAAAACGCCGAGCCTGAAAGTGCGCCTAAGATTCCTCGCTTGCAGGCGTTTGATTCTGAAGTGAAGCCAAATCTAACCTATGTGGTGAATTTTCCATGTCATGTCGATCATGCTGTGATTGGTTTGATGGACCCTGCACATGGACCCTATGTGCATAAGAGCTGGTTCTGGCGCTCTGAAAAAACAATGCTGGAGAAAAAGAAGAATTTTGCTCCGGTAGATTATGGTTTTCAGATGGTGCGCCACACTCCCTCTAAAAACTCTAAAGCCTATAAGATTCTAGGCGGAGCACCGACGACAGAGATTACGTTCTCTCTTCCGTGCATTCGTGTTGAACATATTCAAGTGGGTAAGAGAAATTTTTATTCTGTAACAGCTCTGACTCCAGTGGATGAAGTGAACACGCGTGTTACGCAGCTTGCTTACTGGGACATCCCTTGGTTGAGCCTTTTGAAACCGGCTCTTCATATCTTTTCTAAGAACTTCTTGGGACAGGATATGGATGCGGTGACGAAGCAACAAGATGGCTTGAAATACGATCCTAGCTTAATGCTGATCAAGGATGCCGATACTCAAGCTAAATGGTACTACTCTTTAAAGACTGAGTTCCATGAGGCACAAGAGCAGAAGCGAGAATTTGTGAACCCAGTAAAAGCCACAGAACTTCGCTGGAGAAGTTAGTTTCTTTTTAGACTTTAAGAGGGCCTGAAGTATTAAAACTCAGGTCCTGACTCTTAGATATGATGATTTCTTTCATCGCACTCTAAAGCCCTGCAATGTTATAGTTTTTTTCATGGCACACAGGGCTCTCTATTTTTTAGTTATCTATTTTTTTGCAAGTTCATCTTTCGCTTATAGTCTTGAGTTTTTAAACTCTTTTGAAATTCCCTATTCTTTCAAGGTGCAATCAACAAGTTTTGGAGGAGTTTCGGGACTAACTGTTTTAGATAAAAAGTTATGGGCAGTTTCTGATGATCGAGGAGTGAAGGGGCCCTATCGCATTTACTCGATGGATGTGAAAGAAAAATCCGGTAAGTATTCTTTAGAAAATATCCAACAAGTTGTACTAAAAGATCAGAGTCAAAAACAGTTTGCTTCGGCAAGTTTGGATTTAGAGGCGATCTCTGCAGGGGCAGATTCTTTTATCGTGTCTAGTGAAGGGGATAACAACTTAAAGCCCCGACAGAGTCCCCGCATTTTTGTGGTTAATAAAGAGGGGCAATGGTTGAGTGAGGTTGAATTGCCGAAGCGTTTTGTCCCTGAAAGCACAGGGATGCAAACACGGGGCATTTTAAATAATGCGGGTTTCGAGGGGCTTACCTGCGAGTCTGACTGTTTGAACTTTTTCACGATACCGGAGAGATCTCTTTATCAAGATACTGATTTCGATAACGAGGACCGCGCTCAGCCCTTGCGCCTGGCTTACTGGAAAAAAAACAAGGATGCCTACGAGGTGGGGCGTGAATACGTCTATCTCTTAGATGCTCATTCGTCAGACGAGGACGGTAAGGAAATTTTCCGAGGAGTCTCTGAGATTCTTTTTTATGAACCTGGGAAAATCCTAATTCTTGAGAGAGGGCTTAACTTTTCTGCGCAAGGTCTTTCCTATAGATCCTCTTTATATCTAGCGGAAATCGAAGGAGCCACTGATGTGGCCACTTTGGAGAGTCTTAAAAAAGCAAAGTATCAGCCGGTTAAGAAAACCTTGATTGCAGATCTCAGTAAATTGACGAGTTTGAATGCTGATCAGAAAAAGCAGAACTACGAGGCCATGGCTTGGCTGCCGGTCAAGGGGCAGAAGCATCGTATTTTAGTGATAGCCAGTGACAATAACTTTTCAAAAAAGGAAAAGAATATGTTCCTCTTTTTTAAATTTCACGCGGTAGGAAAGAAGTAAAGGGAAGGGACAATTCTTGTCGCTTTTGCTTAGGCTCAAATTTAAGCGGTTTATAGCTGGCTTTGCCCTTGAAATTATCCTTAGGAGCGCCAATCTTCGGCACTCAAAATTTCATCTTTTCATGCATTCCGAAACTAAGAGCACTTCTATGATTTTTTGGTAATTTAGGCCTTGAGTTCATTTGAAAGGGACGAAGATGAATTGCCGAAATAATTTGAAATCCATTTTATTTATATCCAGTCTGCTAGGACTAGTCGGATGCGCGGATCTTAATAACTCTGGTTTCCAAGCTGCATCTTGGGTGGACTCTTCTGTTGAATCGCAAGAGGCTCTTTCTACTCGCGAAGCTTTCTCTTATAGTTATGCTGATGAGGCGAGTGAGGAAAAGGTAAGTGAAGAAGATGTTATTGAAGAACAGGGTGAGATTGTATTTACCCCTCCTCCTAAGAGTGAAATGGATGGCCCAGGTGTTCTAAAACCTACGGTTTATTATTTTGCAGTTATCAATGAAGACACTAATGGATGTTCTAAGGATCAAAAAAGAACTCTTTATGGAGCTGGTGGAAAAAAGCTTTTAGAGATCTGTTCAAAAACGATGAGTGCGTGTTCGCTTCAGGGTTCTTGTGGAATTATTCAGGACGGAAAACTTCATACTTATAATATTATTGGTAAGTTTAATGGACAGGAGCGCTACTTTGAAGTGGACGAAGAGAAATGTCCATTCGGTTATGGCGTGAAGAGTTCTTGCCTAGATCCTTTCTATACATTGGCGGCGGATCTTGCAATCTACAAACCTGGCGAAGTGATTTATATTCCATCCATCGTGGGTTTGGAACTACCTGATGGATCAAAGCACGATGGTTACTTTGTGATTCGCGATCAGGGAAGAGCGATTAAGGGACGTGGTCGTTTTGATTTCTTCTCTGGCTATATGAGCTGGTATGACTCTCAAAACCCATTTAAGAAAGTGGGACTTGGAAACGTAAAAACCAATATTCCTTACTTCCGTATCAGTGGAAGAACGGCGAAGAAGGTTTTAAACGAAAGAGCTTATCCGCTACTGCCTGAAAATGTTGTGAATATGGAAATTAAATAATTAGAAATTTAGACAAAAAAAGCCCCTTCGATTTGAAGGGGCTTTTTGCGTTTTATAGATCTCTTTAGGCGTTACCAACAGGGCCGTTGATCGCTGGCGTCGTTTGAACTTGCGCTGCCGCGGCTTGAGCCATTTGCGCCACAGCGTTTTGAGCTTGCTGCGCTTGTTGGTGGTAGTAGTTTAGTTTGGCTACATACTCTTTCAGAGCGCCGTTTTCTTGCTTTAAAACGTTCAATTGAGGCAGAGCCTGCTGAAGATGGCTGTAGTAGTCTTGAGCTTCTAAAGCCTTCTTATCCAGAGCCAACTTCATCTCAATAATTTTTGTTTCAGCAACAGACATTAGATTTTTAAGAACTTCGTTCTGTTGTTGAGCCGAGGCCTCTACTTCACTGAATGATGTAGATATCTTCTCGATTTCTTCGTTCAAAGAAACAATCTCTTCATCACGAGCCTGAACTTCAGTTTTGAGTTCTTCAATTTGTCCTTCAAGACTTTGCTTCTCGTCTTTTAAAGATTGAATATAAAGTTCAAACTGATTTTTTTGCTCAACCCAGTGTTCATGTTCTTTAGCGAAAGCACTTTTAGCTTTAGCTAACTCCATCGCTGTTTCGTCTTTAAGGGCTAGATTCAATTCCAAATCACGCTGCAAAGCGCGGTTCTTATCGAAGAGTGCTTGGCTGTATTTCTTCTCTTCGCTTTGCATTTGCATAGCGCGCGCTTTAAGACCTTGGATTTCAAGTTGAAGCTGCAGGCTCAGTTCGAGAGAACGCGCTAGGTCTGCACTCAATTTTGTATTGTTAGCTCTTTCAGCCGACAGTTGATCTACGAGTTGCTTCAACTGAGCATCCAACGTTTCAGGTCCGTAAGAAACATTCTCAAGAGATTTGATTTTCTCTCTGAGTTCTTCCTGACTACCTTGTAATTCAGAGTGAAACTTCTTCATCTGAACTTGCATTTTCTCATACTTGGGTTGTTCTGTGACAACCTCTTCGCCTTGAGCATTGCCAAGTTCGTTTAGTTTGTTACAAATTTCATCAAAAAGCTTTTCGTGTTCAGGAACTGTAGTCGTCGTCATAGTATCCATTGTGCGACACAGACGGAAGTCAAGTCATCGAAATTTGTCGGACTGACATTCCTCTCGATTTAGGTCCAGTGTGCTTTGCTTATAGGAGGAAGAATGCCTTTGCAGAAGATTTTAAGGTTCATCATGGCAAACGTTGTAACTCTCACTTGCGTAAACTCTGCCTACGCTCAGGAGTATGGACTTCTTAATGACATCCATCCGCCTCAGCAATCATCAGAATACATCTTTAGGTCCTCCCAGAAAGAATCATTAATAACAGTGCAACTTCTAGGGGCAGTGAATAAGCCGGGGATCTACTATATTCCTACAAATACCGACTTGTTGAAACTCATCACGCTGGCAGGGGGAACAACTAACGGGGGAGATCTTTCTGAGGTTCTTGTGAGAAAGACGGAGCCTAAAGCTTGGGCGGATTTGAACTCAAAAGCTATCAATGAATACCAAGGAGCCTATGAGATCAATGCTGAGAAGATTATTAAGTATGGTGGCGCCAAAAACTTAAAGCTTCAGCAGGACGACTTTATATATGTACCGCCACGAACTCCGTGGATAAGTTCGGAGGCCTCACGAAACATAACAATTGCATCCGTCGTATTAGGAATCGTACTTACAGCTGTTCTTATCGATAAGAATACGGACAAGTAGTGGCTAGAGCATGCGAAAGTTAGACGGGCGCATTGTTTTTTTAATAAAGGCATTTGTCTCTTTGGTATTTATATCCAAGGTTTCGCTGGCAGGTTTCTTACCAGTGCCGCGCTCGTTTTCGTTCGTTCTTTTTCAGGCGGGGATGCATCCCTATTTGAATGTGGTCTTAAGTTTTTTAACAGGAGTGCCTTTATTATTTCTGTGGATGAGGATGAAGAATCGAAATCATCTCAGTGGTTTTTATAAGCTTTTTTGTTTGCTACTGATTCTTCTTTTAGTGGCGCAAACATTTTTACAGATGAACTATGTCTATAGAGGCGAGTCGCGCTTAATGGATCTTGCCGCCTTGGTGACGTCTGTTTTTATGGTTTTAATTTGTGGTTTAGTTATTCCGAGTGCATGGGATGCGAAAAGCTTCGTCAAGTTTATCCAACGCTGGGCCGGTGTGTTGGTGTTAATTTCCTTAGCGATGCTTTTCTTTTCTAAAGGTGCCGCGTTTAAAGGAGGGCGTTTTATTGGTGTGTTTAAACACATCCCTCACATGGTGACTTGTGCCACTGTGGCCTTTATTTTTTCTCTGACAACTTTTATAGATTCCAAGAGTCGCACAGAGCGTCTTTGGAATGCACTTATCATTGGGGCAAGTTTTTTTGCAATCATTTTGACAGGCACTCGCTCATCAGCCGCAGCCGCCGTCGCAGCATTTATTCTCACAATGATTTTGCATAGAACTAAAACCAATCAAGGGCGTCTCTTTAAGTTTGCTTTTATTACGTTGTCACTTTCCTTTACCATGTTGTTTGGCTTAAAGGCCTATGACTTTGTTAGATCTGTCGCTATGGGAAAGGCCGCCCTTGGAGGACGTGAAGCTCAAGATGGAGTTGCTTCTCGTTGGGAGGAAGTGGAGCGTGGAGCGCAGATGTTTAGAGAGTCACAGTGGCTTGGTCATGGTTTGGCATCAAAGTTTGCCGCTGGCGAAGAAGTCAGTGTCACTAGTTACAATGCCATGAAAGATCCCCACAATATTTTAATCTCCGCCGGGGTGATTGGTGGTTGGCCTCTGTTATTTATGGGAGTCATTGCTTTAGTGCTTATGACTATTGGAGGGCTTAAGGCTTTAAAGTCTCCGGACCTTTTTAAACGACAAGTTGCAATTTATCTATGCGCCCATATCCCCATTCTGATTATTTACCATATCCATCTATCTTTGGGTGGAATGGCAGACAGGTTGTACTGGTTAGTTTTTGGTTTTGTAGCAGCAGCTTCAGTCAGTTGGACCTACGAGCCTCCTCAAGAAAGAGATGTCACGGCAAAATAAATTCGCTGTGTCCTGCGAGTTTTCAACGAACAAATCATTTCCTGCGTGTAGGTTTCACGCATGCAATATTTATTGCGGAATAAACACGAGCCAAAGACTTCAGAAAGTGGGAAAACAAGGGCTATTCAATTCACCATTTTGAATCGCAGTTTTTCAAGAGGGGTCTATATGGGCAATCAGCATATCGAGCCAGAATTAAGTGTTGGCGAAATTATCAGACTTTATATTTCTCATTGGCGCATGTTCTTACTTTTTCTGGTAGGAATCTTTGGAGTCTGTGCCGCTTACTATGCTGTGAAGGTGCCCTATGTGGCAACATCCAGCATTGTGATCAATGACTCTCAAAACTCGGCGATGCAAGCCTTCTCGACGCAGTTCTTCGGTCTTTCGAAGGCACTGCAAGAATCTAAGAAGGGGAATAGTTTATTATCGAAGCACCTTGAATACTTAAAGACACGGGAGTTCTATGACTCTCTCGCACAGCGTATTCAAGCCCGAGGAATGAGTCCTAAAATTACTTTGGAGGAAAAAAAAGGATTCGAACTTTTAAAGAGTGATCTAATGGGCAATCTTAACAGCCCTGAAGAGAGAGTAGCCTTCCTTCAGAGGCTGGATCGTTGGACTAAGTTTTCTTTAAGCTCAGAGTTTGAAATCAAAGTCGAAGCACTGACTCCTTTTCGAGAGGTCTCGCTTTTCTTGGCGAATACGGCTTCTGAGCTTTCAGCAGAGACCTTGCGTGTGAGAGAGCTTGCAGAGATTAGCCGTGTCGAAGAGTTCATGACCCAACAGCGTAAAGATGCAGATGTGAAGCTTGCTAATTTTAGTAAGCAGCTTGCAGAGTTGCAAAACAAAGATGAAAACCTCTTACCTTTAGCATCTAAAGATAAGATGGGTGAATATGTCTCAGAATTGATCGTTCGAGCGAATGAGATCAAACTTAAGATCTCCGAGAATCAACGCCTCATCCATTATTTAGATAAAGGACGCAACGGTCAGCGGGAAAGCACGCTGTATGGTGTGGGTGGGAAAATTGAGTCATTGAAGATCGAAAATAGTCTCCTGTCAGAAAAATTGACACAGGTTCAGGCCACTACTGCCCGTATTAAGAACGAGGTGCGTGGCCTACCGTTTGCACAGCAAATGGTAGAGGACTTAAAGAAGAAGTCAGAGTTTGAGTTTAACCGCTACAAAGAACTTAGTGGCGCGTTGGCAAAGCTCGAAGCTCAAAAGCTTTCGATCGGTTCACGATTTGAAGTTTTGGAGCTCGCAAGATGGGAGAATACTCTTCCACAGATTGGACTTCTTAGCTTAGGACTGCTGGCTCTCATTTTGAGTCAGTTTGCGGGTTCACTGGTGATTTACTTTAAATACCTTTGGAATCCGCATGTGGTTACAGCGCAAGCCTCTAGAAACTTGGTTATTTTCGATAATAACTCCACCGACCCTCGGGTCATTATCGAAAACTCTAAGATTAAATTTAGTTTAAAAAAGCCGGATGCGAAGAACGAGAAAGAACAAGGAGAAGAGCAGCATAAAGTTGCTTGGAATGTTCTAAATGTAGGACAAGGGACAGATTTAACACAATAGAAGGTGCAAGATGAAAAGAGTTTTATTAGGTGGAATGATGATGTTATCGGCCTCAGCCTTAGTAGGTTGTGGAAACCAAGTCAGCAAAAGCATTCAGCAGTCTGTAGAGGACAATAAGAATGCAACTAGCTATATGGAGTGGGAGACATCGCCCAACCATCCTGAAGTTCTTTTCAAGCAATGGCGCGACGACATGATGATGGATAGCGAGCGCCAAGCACAACTTTCTGCTGAGATCTGTAAAGAGTTGAACCTTTTAGAAGGTGAGAAGCTTACTTTATTTGATAATGATATTCGTGACGAAGCCAACCGTGCCTTACTCAATGACTGTAAGGATGAGTTGCTAGAAAAAATCGAAAAATACTATGAAGGTGAGAGAGCGACGCTTTCTGTACCTGTGAATCCAATGTCTTTAACGGGTTCTCGCAATGCCTTTAAATTTGCAGATAACGTTCAGTATCGTGATACGACGAATGGTTACTATGCCATCAGTGGAGATGTAGGCCGTAAAGAAGTAGTTATCACGTTCGATGACGGACCAAGTGGAGTTTATACAGACTCTATTTTGAGATCATTGAAAGAAGTAAACGCAAAGGGGATCTTCTTCCTTTTAGGTCGTAACGTTCGTTCAAACCCAGAGATCGTAAAGCGTGTTGCAGCTGATGGACATGCGGTGGGTTCTCACTCTATGACTCATGCGTGTCTAGGTAACAGTGTAGCTTGCCGTAAAACAAACGGTAAGAACCTGACTCTTGAAGAAGCTTCAGCAGAGATCAGAGGCGCGCATCAAGCGGTCTATGACACTCTTGGCTTCGTAGATCCATTCTTCCGTTTCCCATACGGTGAGTCTTCTCCTGAATTGAAGAATTTCTTACGTCAAAACTCAGTAGGTGATTTCTTCTGGGCGATTGACTCTGAAGACTGGAAAGCTCAATCAAATGAGACTCTATTAAGAAATACAATTTCTCGTATTGAGGCTCGTGGTCGTGGAGTAGTTCTTTTCCATGATATCCAAAGAAGAACGGCTGAGATTATGCCAGAGTTCTTAAAAGAGCTTCACAAACGTGGTTACAGCATTGTATTACTTCAATCTTCTGATGCTAAAGCTAGAACAAACAGCAAGCTGGTGAAGAAACGTCTTCCTTAGGATTTATGAAAAGACCTGATATTGATCGCCCTTCTACATGGAAGCCCTATCGCACAGAGATGTGCGAGGGCTGTTTCGGCGGGTGTTGCACCATGCCCGTCGAAATCCGACTTTCTGATCTCATCCGCTTAGGACTTACCACTGAAGATGAAGCTTCAGCCTCTATTAAAAAGCTCGCAAAAAGACTGACTAAAGAAGGCATTATTTCTTCGTATCGATCTGGGACGGAGTTTTTTATGCTGACTCAGAAGGCAAATAGAGATTGTCTGTTTTTAGATTCGACCACACGTCTATGTACTGTTTACGAGAAACGCCCTGATACTTGCCGAGAGTTCCCCTCGATTGGCCCACGTCCTGGCTTCTGCCCTGGATCGCCTAAGAAGTAGACAGCTGATTGCTCTAATTGTCTCTCGATCAAGTTGAGACACTCTATCCACATTTAAACGCAATTCAAGATGGCACAGGCACTGCTCTTAAAGATATTAAGAACAGGAGGCCCTATGAGCATAGCAGATAAAAAACTAGAAATTTCAATGGCTGGCTTGGGCGTAATTATCGTGATGGGACTGGTTCATGTGAACAAGGCCTCATTATCTCCAGTTCAAAACGAACAAGACGTCGTCTATGAAATGCCACGCCCAAAAGTAAGCTTCCTCTCTGCGCTTTTTAGTTTGGGTGATCGTGAAGTAGAAAGAAAATACGTTAATCCATTTGATAAGAAAAAAGTTGCAGCCAAGGATGCTAAGGCCAAAGAAGACGCTAAGAAGGCTCCACCTGTTGTACAGACGAAAAAAACACAAGTTGCAAAGCGTGTATCGGCGTTACCTCCAGCTAAGAAAATGGATGTGACAATCATTCCAGCCTCTGGGGCAACAGCTCTCGGTGGCGAAGATGGTTGGGCCAATGGGCAAGCCAACCAACGCACAGGAGTTGCAATAGCTGACCAGAATCAAGGTAAGGTCGGCAGCGATTCTGGAAATGTCGAGCAGCAAGGTGAAAAGAAAACTGGAGATCAATGGAGAACTCTTATTCTTGCGGCGCCTACAGTTGAAAATATTCAAAAAATGATTTCAGCATTTCGCAGTGGTGATTTGGATTCAAGTAGCTATTATGCGATTACTGAGGAACTTTTCGTTGATGGTCGTCCAGACCGTCTTGAGATGGCAGTTGTTCTTGTTAAAGCAGCCTATACAGCAACAAGCTTTACTTTAGCGGCACAATACTTAGAGCAAGTACCTGCTGAATACCAAGGTGAGCTTCACGAATTTTTAGAAGGTTTTGCAATTGCGAGCCGTTTTTCTGCACTAGCAGGGGCTTTACAAGCTAAAAATCCCGAAGTGGTAGAGATCGCACTTCAGGTTGTGATGAATGGTTATGCAAAGGCTAAATCAGGACAAAATGTTGCTTCTGATCCACGTGATCAACGTGGCGATGGGAAAATCACAACAGTCGAGGAATTCAATAAGTTCATTCCAATTTTCCAAACTCTTTCGGGAAGTGGAAATTCGGTAATTTCTTCTCAAGCCTTGGTGGCATTGAGTCAGATGCAGCAGGCAGTCGCCTCTCTTTAATAGTGACACATATTTGAAATGTGTAACAATGGGCACGAGATAGAAGAATCGAAGAGGCCCATTGTGAAGTTTTTTATTCTTTCCATAGTTATTCTACTTACCCAGCAAGTCCATGCGGCTTTCGTTTTACCAAAGAACTTAAATGCGTCGGATCGTCTTCGTGCCACAGAAATTTTGGCTTTAGGTACTGCACCTAAAATTTTAGGAAATCCTTACCCATTGGGTGGCTACTCCGGCATCGAATTCGGTTTATCTGCCGAGTTCATCCCTACAGAGGATCTCGCAGAGTTAGGTGGAAAGAGTCCCAACAAGGACAGTTTTTCCTACAACACGCTCATGCTAGGAAAAGGGATTCACCACAACGTCGACACATTTGTATACTTCACGCCTCTTCGCCAAGAATCGGGAATTCAAACCTATGGTGCTCAGTTGCGCTGGGGTTTCTATGAGTCTTCATACTTTCCGTTTGCTTTGAGTATGTCTCTATATGCAGGTGGGGCAAACTTCGCGAATCTCGTCAACGCATCCTCTTTTGGTGGCGATTTATTAGCGACAGTGAGTGTTGATCGAGTGGCAGCCTACATTGGAATTGGTCAGGTGCGAGGATCGGCACAATTCATCGGAGGCAGTAATGGAATTACCGCTGAAGGTGTTACTGTTGAACATAGTATTATGAAGACGCATAGTCTTTTAGGAATGAGCTTTTCTTTGTCGGGATTTTTTGCGGCAGTTGAGATCAATCGCTATGAAGATTCTTTCTATGGTGCAAAGTTAGGCTATCGCTTTTAGAGGCTTCTTTGCAGAGATGTAATTCATCTTTGAATTCTTCTTGTTACATCGCAGGTCCTCGTCCTAGTCCTTTATAAACTATCAATACAAGTCTTATATATCCGGTGTGAATTTTCTAAAAAAAGGAAAATGAAATGCTGGATTTTGCCATTCTAAATTCATCGTTTATGAATCCAACATGGATTTCTGCGGTTTATGCTTTTTTGCTAAGTTTTGTTTTGGGAACTGTTCTTGCGATTATTTACGTGCGCACCTTTAAGGGACTCTCCTATTCGTTGAACTTTCTGCACGGACTTGTTTTGCTTCCAATTGTCATCGCCATAGCGATGCAGGCCATCGGGGACAATGTGGCAAGAGGGATCGGGATGATCGGAGCATTGTCTCTTTTAAGATTTAGAACCAATGTCAAAGATCCACGAGATATGTTTTTTATCTTTGCCTCTCTTGCTATCGGACTTGCTTCTGGAGTTCATGCCTATGGAATTGCCATCTTAGGAACAGCTTGTTTTGCTAGCGCATTGCTTGTTTTAAGAGGTGCTAACTTTGCGACGGGACCACAGTTTGATGGTTTGTTGCGATTTAATATGGAAAGAAATCTAGAGGCACAAAAGCAAGTGGAACTCATCCTCGAGAATCAATGCCGGCATTTTGCTTTGGCTACGATCCGTGAAACTGCTCAAGGTGGGCGTTTAGATTATTCCTATCAAATTCGACTTCGCAACGACTTCACGTCAGCCCATCTTATTGATCAGCTGGCTCAGGTGCAGACAATGCGAGGTGTGAACTTTATGAATCAAGAATCTGTGATTGAGGTATAGGCCGTGAAAAGAATATGGAGCACGCCAAGGTCTTGGTTGAACGATATTGTAGGACAGGACAATCGCCTTTTATTCTTTTCTTGGTGGGGGGCGGTGATTGCAATTATCGTCGTGGGTTTGTATTTAAGTTTCGAGCCGATTCGCATTTTGGGCGTGGCCGATTCCAAAGAGTATCAGGTAAATTTTGACAGTGCCGTGGAAATAAAAAAGATCCATGTTCTGCCTGGGCAAGTTGTTAATAAGGGGGATCTTCTCTTAGAGCTCAATCAGGAAAACTTAGAGTCTCAACTAAGGCTTCTTAAGGGCCGTATTGATAAGCTCATGGCCGAAATAAATCTTCGTCAGCACATCGCAAAAATAGCCAATGAGAAAATGGATCTACCAGATGGAGCTGACCCTTTGATGGCGGACTTTTTAGAGGCAGAAGCCGAAAGAAAAGTTTTAGAAAATCGCCTAGAGAATCTCTTTGTTTTTTCTGAAGTTGATGGAGCCGTGGGTGCCATTAACTTTAAGGCCGGAGAACTGGTTTCGGCTTTTAATCCGATTTTGACTTTGATTCCTTTAAGACCAATGTACGTTCATGGATACTTAAATGAAAACCTTCAATCGAAGTTTAAGATTGGCGAAAAAGTTGAAGTGGTATCTCCGTCAGGTGACGCCATTCAAGGAACTGTCGTAAGTATTGGGGTGCGTATTGTTCCTATCCCGGAAAGACTCTTACGAATACAAACTCTAACAGCATGGGGGAGAGAGGTTGTCGTTAAAATCCCAACCGACAACAATCTCTTAGTTGGCGAAAAAGTCAGTGTCCTTAAAAAACTAAGTATCAGCCTTATGAGCGAAGCGCAGGCAGATGAACTTTTGGAGGTTTCTCCGAAGAACAGTCGCCGTATCTCTTTGCCAGAGGATATTCAATTAGATTCAAATTCTTTGAGCCTTTTGAATTTAAGCTATTCGAATGACTTAAAGAAAGTCGTCGTGACCTATAGTCAAAAGGACCCTCAGTCCACAGGGATCTTACTCTTGCAAGAAAATGGAAAAGTACTTCCACATGCCTTTGAGCTTAAAGAGCTTAAAGGGAGCGAGATTGTGGGGCTGAGCAACTTGGGATCAACTTACTACTTTCTTGTAAAACGCTTTGGCAAAGTTGATGAAGTCATCAAAGCCCATCGAGAGGGATATCGATTTTTAGTTTTAGAGAGAGTGAGTCTTGCGGGCTTACAGGAGAAGTTGAAGGGAAGCGATGTGGAAGTTTGGCTTCACAGAGATTCACTTATTTTGGCGATTCTTTCTAGAGAAGAAGTGGAGCTTAGAAAGTATAAACTTGAAGATGTAAGGAAACTTACTTCCTTTGCCAGTGCTCATTTAAAACTTGATGGTTTTCTTGGGAAAAATATTATTAGTGGCAGTGCCGGTGGAGAGTCCGTTTTCTTCGCAGTCGCTGATGAGACTGGTAAGTTTATGCCTCATCTGTATGATTTTACAAAAAAGAGTCATCGAACTTTAAAATCGCTCGAGCAAAAGAACTTGCGCAGTCTCTATTTTAAAGACGAAACGGTGTTTTCTCTTGTCGGAGGATCAGAAGGCTTCTTTCTCTCTGAAACTTCTGCTCTAGGGGCTCTATTATGAATTGGATTATGGGTTTTGGCATTTGGCTCGTGGCCTTTTCCTGTAACGCCGTCACGACAAATGATGTCTTAAAAACTGCATGGGCAGATGAGTTCTATGTTTCCCAAACAAATCGGATAAGCCCCAGTACGGCCAACCCCTTTCGTAATGTGGAACTTACGGCTTCGCAAGAAACGGATGCGAATAAGGAAACTGAGGTCGGCCTAAAGTTTCAATTTAAGTCCTATCCTGAATGGAAACTGAGAAACACCTCGAAAGATGCAGAGAGAGTGGTTGAGAGCTTTTCTCTGAGCTGGGCGTTGCACACTCGCTATATCGCAATTATGAAGCACAAGCTTTTAAGTGAGAAAATGAAGTGCGCCCAAGCAGCGCATGATTCGCTGAAGCGCTGGACAGAGGCGCAGGGCGTTTCTTTGAAGGCGGGAAGAGCCAGTGGAAAGACTTTTACTAAGGCTCGTCTAGATACTTTGAAAAATGAACGTTTGGTTCGCCAATTGGAATATGAAATTTTGCAAAATACGAAACTCATTCAGCACTGGGAGCAAAAATTTAAAGAAGAAGACCGCTTTGTAGCACCCTTTCTTTCTGCCAAAGCAATTGAGGCTGTCGTGAATGAGATTCCCCTAGAAAGAATCGAAACTTTGAGTTTGAGGCTTGGGCATCAAGAGATTGATCAACTACAAAAAGAGATTGAAGTTGTTCAAGGCAAGGAAGACCAGTGGATTAAGAGTATCGGAGTTTCTAAGAAGAATAAGAAAGATGAAGATGTGTACGAGGTTCAAGTCAGCATTCAGCTACCTTTCTTATTTTCTGACGAGTCTGCTATTCAAAAAAAGAATGAATTGGTTTTTAAGAGGGCGCAGAAAAAACGGGATCTTGAAGAAAGAGAAGGATTGAGTGTTTTAAGAACAAAACTTCTGAACACCCTGACAGACTTTGAGATCATTGATTCAGAAAGAAATTTAAAACGCACTTCGGCTACAGATCCTCTGGAAAAACTTGAAGAAAAGATATCTCAAGGCAGTCAGTGTATAGAATCCGTAGATCTTCAGATAGATCTCTATACTCAGTATATTCAGTTTCTTTTAGAAAGTGAGTTGCTCGCAAAACAACCGCAAAGAAATTTTCTTTTTCAAGAAGGCCCTATCTCATGAGTGTTGCGGTATCTCCATTAAACTTAGAACGCTATGAACTCAAGTATCTCATTCCCCTTGAGTTGGTAGATCCAATCTCTCGATATGTCGAAACATACTGTCATATGGACTACTATTCACAAATTGAAAAGGACTGCTTTTATACGATTAACTCTTTATATCTGGATTCACCGAGTCTCTACCTCATGAGAGCTAAGGAAATGGCTCAGGCTTATAGTTTTAACATGCGCATTCGTTCTTATGGCGATGGGAAAAGTGGTCCTTACTTCTTTGAAATTAAACATAAAGTCCGTGAGTTTGTACGCAAGAAGAGAGCCAAATACATGAATGATGATTGGGTGTCTTTCCTTGATGGTGATTTACCCACAGGAGTTGACGGTTTAGAAAACCTGATGGAGTTCTTAAATTATCGTGAGGTGTATAATACCGGCCCTGTGATTCTAACTCAGTATCGACGCAAAGCCTATATCTCAGAAATTGATGATTATGCACGAGTGACATTTGATCGAGACCTTCGCTTTCAAGAGGTCTTTGATTGGACTGTGACTCCAGAAGAGAGAATGATGGTTCACTACGATCATCCGGAGTCTTTTGGAGAGTCAGGAACCTGTGTTGTTCTAGAACTTAAATGTGAAAAGAAGATTCCACTTTGGTTTATTGATCTGATTCGAAAGTTTGAACTCATGGGAGGTTCATTTTCAAAGTTCGGTAACTCAATGCTGACTCTTCATCAAAGACCGGACGTACAAAGTCCAGGATTTTTGTATCGATAAAAAGTCGCAAGGATTTCCTCTTGCGACTTTTTCGTTAAAACTAGATCGGTAAAATATTTAGCTTCCGCAAGCTTTGCGAACGGGAGTTGCTCCTGGGATATAGTCTTCAAGATCGACGTCAAACTTCAGTTCTCCGGATTGGCATTTTTTAACAAGTACTTGTCGAGCAAAAAGAGCGTTGCGTTTTAGAAGATTATAGTCAGCCTCTGTGAAAAGAAGTTCTTTAGTGAAGAAATCTTTAGCAGAAGCTCCGGCAAGAGCCTGTTCAAAGGTTAAGAGATTGGCATAGGTGCGGTAGCTGACGTGTTTAAGCCCTTCGATCGCAGAAACCTTTCTCATCATATTAGTTTTAGTAACTCCGCAGTCATTATCTTTTAAGATCATTTCTTTCAATAGAACTGCTTTGCGATTCGCCATGGCAGTTTTCTCTTCAGCTGGAATGGTGATTTTTCCGTCTTTAATTTTTGCTTTGGACTTGAATCTTTCCAGAGTTGAAGATTGTGGATTGATCGTATACCAGACAAATTTGTAGTGAATATTTCCTATGCGATCTTGTTGGTTCATGAGGGTGTCAATAATGACCATATCGGAAACGTCTTTCATTTGTAGGGCCGTTTGAGCGACTCGCGTAAATTCATTGCTGCCAATAAGTTGTTGTGGGCTTGAAGAGCTGCTGACAATTTGATACGGCCTTTGTTTAATAAAGCGTTCATAGCGAGTATCGTAAGAGCCCACTCCGCTGACTTCTACGTACTGTTCTTCATTGCGAACATTATCAGAAAGCGCTCCGAACATCTGAGTACCAGAGCGATCCACTAGATTGGGATAGTTTTGTGGGTTTGCATGAACCTTCTCTAGCATTGCCCAAGAGTCCTTAATCGCAAGCTTGGAATTGCGCAAAGAGTTCACAGCTTTGGTGGTTTGTGCTTTGTGGGTTTTAATATCAATCGATCTGAAAACAGAAACAGGTACGCGGCCGACATCACCAAGAATTCTTGAGAGGTGATAGTAACCTAGAATCGAAGGCGTGTAAGAGCAGGTGATGGATTGTTTGAATTTTGCATCGGTTTTTAAGCCAAGTTTTTTTAGATCACAGCTTGAAGAGTCGATGGCTTGCTTAGAAAATTTCTCATCTGGTTCAATAATCATCAACCCAGGATTGGTTGAGGAATACTTAGGGCAAATTCCGACAGTAGCATAGAAATCATAACCACAAAGAGTGTTTTCTTTTTTTGCATCGGAGTCGGTATAGTTGGCACCGGCCCATTTGCGAGGGGTTGCGCAGACTTCTGAAATACCTTGTGGAGATTTATACTCCGTGCGCTTAAGGCCAACAATCTCATTGAGGCTCAGGGCCAAACTATTGGAGCTACCGAGTGTGAAAGCGGCTCCCAAAAGTAGAAATGATTTTTTCATAGATTTTTCCTCCGGCTTCTTTATGGGCTGAAACCAGAGGTGAATCACTTTACAAGAATGAAATTGCTAGATTGAAATTTAGCTGTTGATTTGAGCTTTTTCGATAATCTTGGTTGTTGAGCGACCGTCGATAAATTGAAGGGACATCACTTGTCCACCATAGGACTGAACAAAGGGAGCGCCGACAATATCTTCGATTTTCCAGTCACCACCTTTGACAAGAATGTCAGGGCGTACTTTTTCAATCAGAGTGGCCGGAGTGTCGTCAGTAAAGATCACAGTCAGGTCGACACATTGAAGAGCTGCGAGGATCTCAGCACGATCTGCTTCCACTTGAACAGGGCGAGTAGGGCCTTTAAGGCGTTTCACGCTGGCATCGGCATTGACACCAATAACCAGGGCATCTCCAAGAGCACGCGCTTCTTGAAGATAGCGGACGTGGCCTACATGTAACAAATCAAAGACACCATTTGTAAAAACGATTTTTTTGCCGGACTGTCGCAGACTCTCAACGTCTGCGACGATCTTGTCCCATGAACTGACTTTACCCATGAATAGAATTAAGCCTTTTTATAGAGTTTGGCTCCAGATAGAGAGCCAGCAATATCTTTGTTAAATAAAACAGAAATAATTGGCAAGAGCACAAAGCCAGTCGCAATTACGAACACGGCGCGCACTAGAACCTTCAGCGAGAAAGTCGCTTTGTCTAAATCTTCAGGAAGACCCACGCGTTGGTCAAAGGCCCACTCGCCAGGGGTGTAACCTAAGAAAATGCGGTTCATTGTTAAGTAAATAAATGAAACGCCTGCGAAGATCGCAAGAGTCGCAAGATAGATCATACCTTGAGAGTCTGGATTCTTAAGATTTCCGATAAGGTCCACTTTAGTCACAAGCAAAAGAATGATCATGCAAAGCAGACTTGCCGCGACAACAAGCATGGAATCTAAAAGAACCGCAGAGAAGCTCCAAGTCGTTTTCTTGAACTCATCTTTAACAGGAGTGTTCTTCGCCTTGGCGTTGAACTCCAAATGTTTATTGCTCTGAAGTGTTTTTAAAATTTCATTCACAGCTTGTGAGCTGTCAGAAGTTGAAGCTTCTAAAGAAGGCTGTGGATTGATTTTTTTTCTAGGAAGTGGCGGACGTAATGGATCAACCGCACTTTCTTCAATCAGTTCTAAGCCTTGATCTGCCAAGCTAGTGGATTTGAATAAAAGACTGTCATCAGAATGATTCTGTGGAGTGCTTGTTTTCTTTTTATGAAAACCTAATCCGTCAGTGAGGGGCTTAAATTCAAACTCTTCGAAGGGATCCATTCCTTCTCCTTTCAGCGCATCAGACCAAAGTCATACTTTAAGGCTGATACAAGGGCCATGCAAGCCGTTTCCACTCGGAGAATCTGAGGTCCAAGAGTCACTGGGCGAAGGCCCAGTAGGGTCATCTTCTCCACTTCCTGTGTTGAGAAACCGCCTTCACTTCCTACAATAACCCAGATGTTTTCGATTTTCGAATTTTCCTTTTGCTTCTCCGTTACATAAGTCTTGATATCCAGGGCAGAGTCGCCCTCATAGGCAAATAGACCCATAGAGTTTGCAGAAAGGTTAATGATTTCAGGGAGCTTCTTAAAGGTAACGGGATCTTTGATTTCCATAAGATCGCCACGGCCACTTTGCTGGGTGGCGGAGCGAACGATCTTTTGCCAGCGTTCAAACTTGTTGGCAGAGATTTTATCGTCACTTCTCATAAAGCTGAATTCAGAGAAGAATGGCTGAACGGACTTCACACCCATTTCAACCAATTTCTCCATGACTGAATCCATCACGGGAAAGCGAGAGATGGAAAGGGCTACGTGAATATGAGGGTAGGGAAGAGCCGGAATAATACGCTCTTCTAAAATTGTTGCTGTTGCGTTTTTTTTGCCCAAATAGGTGACTTCAACAAAGTAAGCTTTGCTTTCTTCGGTGAGGACTTCAAATTTTGAACCGGCGCCTTGGCGGCATACATCAAAGATATGATGAAAGACGTCGCCTTGAAAGTTGACGGAGTCTTGAAAAATATCTTTGGTTTCTATCCAATAACGTCTCATGAACGAACCCAGTAACCAACCCACTCGTCTTTTTCAAGACGGCGAACAACTTGTAGGCCACTGTCTTCGATGAACTTTTCAAAGAAGTGATTATCGCGCTCTTCAAGAATTCCAGTGAGTAGCATATGACCACCTGGCTTTAGAACACGCATAAGTTCTTTTTTGATATTGATAAGAACGCCATCAATAATATTGGCAACGACGAGATCAAACTTTTCACGAATTTCTTCGATCTGTTTAGTAGGGATCTCGATGCGATCTAGCTTATTGAGTGCAATGTTTTCGCGAGCCACTCTTTGAGCTTCTGGATCAATTTCAATTCCTACAGTTTCGCCCATACCTTCAAGGCGAGCGAGCATAGCGAGAATAGCTGTACCCGTACCGACATCAAGCATTTTCCAAGAGTTGAGCTCTGAAGGATATTTTTGTGCAACCTTATGAATGAAGAATGCCATCATTTGCGTGGTTGCGTGAGTGCCTGTACCGAATGCCATTCCCGGATCAATGTAAATAGGATGTTTGCAATCAGCAGGTGGAGTTAACCATGAAGGCACAACCCAGAAGTCTCCAACAAGGCGGAAAGCTTCGAAACCCTTTTTCCACTCTTCTAACCAATCTTTATTTTCTTCAGTGTAGGACTTCCACTGAATAGAGTGAGTCGTGAGAAGATCATAAAAATCTTTTGCAGGTTCTTCTGAGAAGAAAACATCAACATCGGATGAAGCTGTTTCTACGGGTTTTGCATCGTAAGTAAGATCTGGTTGGCTAAAGACAAGTGCTTCTGTGACGCCAGTAGCGCCGTAATCAAAGCAATGTGAAGTGATGATTTCCTCAAGTTCCGCAGGAAGTTGAGACAGACGTATTCTTAAGTAGGAGTTTTCATTCATGCCAAATCTAGTAGCTAGATTTGGCTATTTTTTCAAGCATTTCCCCAGAGGATAATTGAACGGCTTCAGGTTGGTTTACAGCTTCGCTCTTATCTGCGATGGGCTCGGTAACTTTTGCAGTTTCTACAGGGTTCGCCGGAACCAGAGGGCGATGCTCTGAGGTCTTTTTCGGGGAGTATTGAAAAGAGCCCTGGGTTTCAATTTTGTCCCCAGTCATAATGCCAATTTGCTCAAGCATTGGAAGTTCATCCCTTGAAAGAAGAGCGAACTCTCGAGCCACAGCAACTTTTTCGTAAACAGCAATAATGCGAAGCTGTCCAACGGGGACTTGAATCTCTCCAACGGCACTGGCACCGCTGGCATCGCGAATGTTGACCTTGCGAACGACCGTAACAACCATATTCTTTTTAAGACCGGCGCCGGGTGCATTGCTAAGATAAAAGTCTTTATAGACAGGATCATTTTCTGCCAAAGTGATGTTACGACGAACATCGACAACATATATATCTGCGGCATAGGCATAGCTCTTTATTAGAGTGAGTGCCATCGCTATGAAAATGTATTTCATTGAAAACCTCTCCGTGGTTATCACTAAGGCCTCTATCGGCTGTCTTAAAATGAAACTTAAGAGAAATGAACTTCCTAGGACTTAGGGCTAGTGATTGTCTCCAGAAACGAGAGCTCCTTGAACAGAGCTATACACTCGATACTGACCATCGGTGGTTTGTTGATCAATGCCAGACATATAGCTGCCGACAGAGCTTTGCACGAAATAGGTTGTACCACCACCGGTAGCGGTTCCAGTCTGTGTAGAGCCAGAAACAAGGCCGCTTGTCTTGGACATATTAAAGATAGTTGAGGGCGATGTGGCAACGCTTTGAATATTAGCTTCCATCGAGCAACCTGCTAGAGCTAAGAACATCGAAAAGGCTAAAATCCTTGCGCTTGTATTCATAGAGTCTTTATCGGCGCAAAAAAACAGAAACTAAAATGCCTCAAAATAAAACAGCTCTTAACCTTTGAAAGAATTAAGAGCTGTTGAATGTTTATAAGAAGACAGAACTAGAATTTTTTAGAAACTTTTTTGCCAGTCTTTCTTGCGAATGGCTTGTCCTCAGAGCGAGGAGCTGCGCGACGAGTGGAAGTCTTTTTTGCTCCCGCTTTTGCACCAGATTTAGCTGCGCCAGCAGTCGCTTTTTTGGCAATAGGTGCTTTACCTTTTTGTGCCTTCTTCGCTTTTACTTCATCAGGAATATCCGGTAAAAGGGCTCTCGCAACAGCGGCATCATTGAGGTAAACAAGAGTTCCTACTTTAAGAGCACCTAAGCGGAGGCGGCCAATGGCCACGCGCTGAAGTTTTAAAACGTCGAAGCCAACTTTATGGAACATCTGACGGATCTGACGGTTTTTACCCTCAGTAATAACGATCTTGTACCACTCGTATTTTTTAGATTTATTATCACCAGCTTTAGAAATGCGCTCGATGTGGCGAGCAGACACGCGGCCCCCAACAATCGTCACTCCTCTTCTTAATTTTTCAAGGTGAGAAGCATCTGGTTTACCATCTAATTTAACCAAGTAAGTTTTTGTTACTTCTGTTTTTGGGTGCATGATCTTGTTGGCAAAATCACCATCGTTTGTCAGAAGAATCATTCCTTCAGAGTCCCAATCCAGACGTCCCACAGGGAAGACGCGACCCGGAACATCACCGAGATAGTGGGCAACGGTAGGGCGATCGAATGGATCTTCCATCGTTGTCAAAACTCCTGGAGGTTTGTTGAACATAAGATAAAGCTTTTGAGAAAGAGGTTTTCTCAGAGGTTTGCCCTGAACTAAAATACGATCAATTGCAGGGTCGACTTTGACACCCAATTCGTAAACTTTTTTACCGTTTACCGTGACCTGTCCCTCTTCGATCATGCGATCAGCATGGCGACGGGAAGCAAGTCCGCTATCAGCGATTAATTTATTAAGTCGAACTCTTTCAGCGGAGTTATTCTCAGACATTCTTCTTCAGCCTCATCTAAATGTTCAGGGAGGCTTATATCACTCTTCGAATCGCTTGAGGAGATATTCTTATAGGGATTTGAAGCAATTGCATGGCGCAGGTCTTTCACCAATAGAGTCATGAGCTTATCCCCTAAAAACACGTTATCAAGGGCTGTTTCAGACTTATTGAGCACCACAGAGGCCCACTTCATGGCCGTAGGGTCTTTTTGTTGAACCAGGGCGCAAGTGCGCTCCAGTTGGCTGATGATGTCTTGGTAATAAGGATCAGACTTACGATCGACAAAGAACTGTTCTAGGCGTTTTAAAGGGTAAAGAACGCGAGTTTGCTCTTCAAGGGGCTCGTTTTTCATTTCTTGAAGTTTTTGGAAAACATAACCTCTTAGAAGGGACCCAGAAATCCGACTGCCCGTCACAGTAAACTGAGCCGTGATATACGGGGCTACTTCCAGCTTGTGGGTGTGTTGCTGGCTCAACTCAAGGTTGTCTGTGTAGAAAACAACCAAATCTTTGCGAAGAGGCTCAAGAACCCCATTGCGAATGGTGAACTTCTTATCAAAGCAGCGAACCTCAAGGCTTTTGTTTTCGCGTAAAACGATGGCGATAGCGCGCTTATTTTGATCTGGAAGGACGCGGAACTTATCATTTTCGCCGCACAGAGTCTTGAGATAGGCACCCAAGGCTTCGACGACGTCTGAGAAGTTCTCAAGTTCGATAAGCTGCATCTTTTGAGGGAAGCGAATAGCGGAAAGATCGAACTTTTGTTGGTAAAAGCTATTGAAGTTTTCTAGTAGGAACTGCACTTCGTGGCCTAATTGCTGCTTATTTGAGGCCCAGTGAGGGTAATCCATGCAATAAGCGAAGAAAGTTTCGATCAATTCAGGCGTGAGGGAGTCCTCAGGGTGTGCGATGCCGCGCAGAAAGTTATAAAAGCACAGGCGAGTAGGCGTGTTTTGCGGATTAAGATCTGAAACAAATTTTAAAAGCTGTCCAACCTTTAGCAAAGCAAGCCTCCTTTATGTCGCTAAAGTATGAACATTTGAAATTTTAGTCCAGAGAAAATATGATATAAGAGTGAGTTTTTTTAAAAGTCCTACGGAGGGGCAAAATGCACAAAGAATTAAATCCTGATCTATTTGGAGAGAGAAGAGTTAGCGCTGGGTCTACGATGGACACTGCAAGCGATAATTCAGGAATGAATTTCCTCAATACCGATCGTCAAATTCACGAACTAAAACTACAGAATCAAGCCTTGGTTGATCAGATGAATAAGATCGTGGGCACAGTGAATGAGCTGATTAAGACTTCGAATATTAAGTTCGAAAAACAAGCTCAATTGGTTGCGCGCTTAGAGCAAAGTCATAATGGCTTAGCGACTGAGGCGGGTCATAAGTTGAATGTATTCAGTCAAAGACTGAATGAACGCAAAACTTTGGACGCAAAAGTGCATGAGATGGTGGACAGACATAATAACGTCGTAAAAAGTTTCGAAGTTCGTATGAATCAACTGCAGAAGTTATTGGCTGATAAAGAAGCGCAGATGGTTGTTTGTCAGACGGCTTTGAATGAAGCCAAGATGGAAATTGCTCGCCTAAAGCGTCTCTAGAAACTAGAGGGACAGATTTCTTTCTATAAAAAAAATGAATAAAAAAAAGGGCAGATTCTGATCTGTACCCCAAAAAGTGGACAGATAAATAAAAGGGCCTCTTAAGTAAAACCTCGGCACTCTGCCGGGGTTTTTCCTTTTAAGTCCCATTGGGGTCGTTCGTTATTATAGTATTTAATATAACGATCTATCTCTGCTACCAACTCTTCATATGTATTGCAATCTCGAAGCTCTGCCTCATCTTTTAAATGTCCGAAAAAACTTTCTATCGGAGCATTGTCCAAACAATTTCCCTTACGTGACATTGATTGAGTTATTTCCCACTTGCTTAATAAATCTCGATAGATCTTTGAAGTATAGTGGCTGCCTTGATCTGAGTGCATAATGATATGTTTGGGCTTTTGACTAAAAAGATCTTCGAGGCCCCTAAGTGCGATATTTAAAGTTGCACTTGCTGAAACGGTGTAATGCACGATCTCCTTCGTTGCCAAATCCTTTACTGCCGATAGATAAGCTCGTTTTCCAAGTCCATAATCAAGATAAGTAATGTCTGTCGAATACACAGTATCCTTCTTTTGGACATTAAAATTCCTATTAAGAATATTCGGGCTTGCTCTATGTTCATCTCCTTCTACCCAAACTTGCCTAGATCTATTCTTTCTGCGGATGACAGTTCGAAGTCCATGCTTTTTCATAAGACGACGGACTTTCTTTAAGTTCATATTGATCCAAAAATATTTCTGTAAAAGCATCTTTATGCTGCGAGCACCGATCCTACCTTTTTTACTTTCAAAAAGGATACAGACCCACTCTTCATCGAAAATGGCTTCTTGAGAACTTTTCTTCTTCGCAGACCATTCGTAAAATCCACTCGTGCTTACTTTAGCTTGCTTACATAGCCGATCGAGACGCAGATCAGGCTGGTGAATTATTGCCTCGTGAATTAACGCGAACTTTTCTTGTTTGCGTATCTTGCCTCCAAGGCGTGGAGCTTTTTTAGGAAATCATTCTCCGCGCGCAAATAAGCAATTTCTTCTTCTGCTGATTTAAACCGAAGCCCCTTGGGGCGCCCAGTAGAATTAACTCCTCGACGCTCCTTCTTTAATCCACCGTCTTTTTGAGACATCTTCGCCCAACGCTGGATACACTTTCTGGGGTAGTCTTTGCCGAAGAGAGAAAGGTTGATTCCGGCATCTTTAAATATTTCTGAAGGCATTAGCCCATCTTGACGGAGCTTCAAAGCCTTAACCTTAAACTCTGGAGTATAGGTAACGTTAGAGGTTGTTACCTTTAAAACATTTTGATTGTTCTCAAGATCTTTGCGATCTTTTGCTGTAAATGAACCCATGATCTGCCTCTCAAATACGAAAATACCCCAAAAACTGGACAGGGTCTTTTATTTTTGTGTCCGGATTTTGGGGTACAGATCATTCCTCTGCCCTTTTTTATTTGAATGTCGAGTTTGAAATTAAACTTTGTATAACCATCCATGAGTGTCTGGTTTCACGCCTTGTTGAATACCTGTTAACTCATCATAAAGTTTCGTAGCGATTGGGCCCACTTCTTCATTGTTGATTGTGATCTTCCAGTTTTTCGCTGCTAACTCACCAACAGGGCTGATAACGGCTGCTGTTCCTGTTCCGAACACTTCTTTCAATGTGCCTTTTTGAGCAGCTTCGCGCACTTCGCTGATCTTTAGTTTTCTTTCAACAATCGGCTTACCCATATCTTTTAAAAGAGTGATGATAGAATCACGAGTTCCACCACCTAAGATAGTTCCATCCAATGAAGGGGTAACGATTTCGTTTTCAAAAACGAAGAACACGTTCATTGTGCCAACTTCTTCGATGTACTCTTTAGTAACATCTAACCAAAGAACTTGAGAGTATGCGTTCTTACGAGCGGAGTATCCAGCTTTTAAGCTCGCAGCATAGTTTGCCGCGGCTTTCGTAGATCCAAGACCACCAGGAGCTGCGCGAATTAATTCTTCTTCAACCCAAATTTTTACGCATTTGTTGTCGTTTCCATAATAAGAACCAACCGGAGAAAGGATTGTGAAGAATAAGTATTCTTGAGAAGGTCTTACGCCTAAGAAGGCCTCAGTTCCAATCAGTGTAGGGCGGATGTACAGAGAGCTGCCTTTAGCTCTTGGAATCCAATCACGATCCGTGCGAATAAGTTCTGCAACGCCTTCGATGAATAGATCTTTTGGAGGTGGCTCCATGCAAAGACGTTCAGCCCCGTCGCACATTCTCTTCCAGTTGAACTCTGGGCGGAACATAGCGCAGTCTCCATTTTCATGGATGAAGGCTTTCATTCCCTCAAAGAGAGCTTGTCCGTAGTGAAGAACGCTGGCACCTGGATCTAGAGGAAGAGGCTGATAAGGAGAAACTTTAGCGTCATGCCAGCCTTTTTCTTTTGAGAACCAAGCCGTGAACATGTGATCAGTGAAGTACTTGCCAAAGCCTAAAGAGTCAGAGGGAGGTTTTACTTTTGGAGCCGAAGTTCTTTCGACAGGAAATTTTGAAGATGTCATAGCTATTGCGCTCCTTTATCCATTCGTTTCAAAAAGCTATCCGCTTTTTCAAACTGGGTGAGAGTCAAAGACTCAAGCCAGTCCCCTTGTTTATTAAGAAAAATGAGAGTCGGCAACCCTTGAATTCTGTATTTTTTCTTAAGTGCTTTTAAACTATCGGAATCCTTAGTGGCATCAAATTTTAAAAGTACGAAATCATCGCTGCGGGCGCGAATTCGAGGGTCTGTAAATGTCTGTTGCTCCAATTCATGACACGCAGCGCACCAGTCTGCCCAGAAATCAATGATGACGGGCTTATTGCTGGCTTTGGCAGCTGCCACAGCTTCTTCACTGTAAGGAGTCCAAGCTAGTTTTTTAAGCTCGCTGACCGCTCCGGCATCTATCACGCGGCCGTAGATATACGGGCGCAGATCAAAGACACAGATAGAAAGGGAGATAATTCCAATAAAGAGCACCGCCTGCATGAGCCCTTTTTGAATACGGCGCAGATAGGCTGTTTCCTTCAGGGTTTGAAAAGCACCATAGGCACTAGCTAAAATGATGAGCCCCAGTCCTAAAGCTCCATCAAACCAGCGGGAAGGCAAAAGCAACTCAAGATAATAGTAAAATGCACTGAGCATTAAAGTGCCGAGAATGAACTTGAATGAATTCATCCATACGCCAGAGCGTGGAAGGTTTTTAAGTAACTGATTCGATAACCCTAGAGCTAAGAAGATCATTCCTAGTCCCAGTGCATAGAAGAAGAGATAGAGAAAGCCAAGGAGCATATCTTGTGTGGAAGCGACGTAAGTTAAAATGGCAACAAGGACCGGTCCCACACATGGACTTGCAACAATTCCGGCGAAGAGCCCTGTTAAGTAAGCACCACCTAAGCCTTTGCTTTTGCCGGAGCCTAAGCGATTGCGAATAAACGCAGGGACTTGAAGGTCGAAGAGTCCATACATGCTAAGACTCATGGCTAAGAAAATGGCACAGATGACGGCCAGTACATAGGGATTTCCTAAGCTTGCACCAAAGAGACTTCCCGAAGAGGCTGCTATCAATCCCAGAATAGAATAAGTCGTCGCAATTCCTAAAACATAGAAGCAGCTGGTGATGAAGTTCATCAGGCGGCTGCGTTTATTTGATTCATTCCCCAGTACCGCAAGAGTGATGGGAATCATTGGGAATATACAAGGAGTGAAGCTTGTGAAAATTCCGGCAATGAACACGAAGAAAAGTCCGGTGAAGATTCCTGAAGCTAATGTCTTTTCAAAGTTAGCAGCATCAAAAAGTGATCCCGTGTCTTCGCTTGTTAAAGATTCATTCGTTGGAGTTCCAATTTCTGCTCCTGTTACTTTGGCTACGATGGGAACAGAAACTGTTTTTGTCAGTGGGAAAAGGCAGAACTGTGAAGAGCACGCTTGGTATGTAAAATCAAATTTGAGTTCTTTATGGTTTTTTAAAAAGCGGGGAGGAGCCTCAAGATTGGCTTTAAGGACCGCAGAGTTTTGAATGCCGGTGCGATCTCTTTTGGAAAACTTATCGTACCAAGTTTTTAGCGGAGTGATTTGCAACGCGCCGATTTTGTAGCCGGCAGGCTCTAAGATGACGATGTTGAATTTATCTTCATAGGCGTAGAAATCGTCTGGAAGAGTCATTTCAATTTGCAGCTCGCCACCTTGTCCAGGCTGCCATTCATAGGGAAGAATTTGCGTCTTTAAGAGCAAAGGATCTTTTTCATCAAAAGACGATTGTGCCTTAACAGACATAAGGCCAGTTGATAATGCGACGAACACTAGAAATAGAAATCTAAAACTGAACTTCATAGAAAATCTCTTAGTCCTACTCTCGACCATGGGCAAGTTTATTCCACAATGACTCAATCTTAGCACGAGAGGCTCCGATAGGGAATCTGAGAGGTCATATCATATGGGTTTTGTAGGTATTATCGTTGTATTCGTGATGGTGTTCGGGGGCTTCCTGCTCGCAGGCGGTAATCTCTCGGTTATCATTAAATCGGCACCTCTTGAGTTGATGATTATCGGTGGGGCGGCGCTCGGCGCGTATATCATTGCCAACCCAATGAAAATCGTTAAGTCAGGGATCAAACTCGGGATGAAGGCCATGACGGCGAAAGGCCCGCAAAAGTCAGATTATGTCGAACTTTTGCAGATGCTTTTTCAGCTCTTCCAAGCCTTCCGTAAAGAGGGGCCACAAGGAATCGAAAAACATATTGAGGAACCAGATAAGAGTGACATCTTTAAAGCTTATCCAAGCTTTATGAATAATCACCATGCGGTTCACTTTCTATGTGACACGATGAAGATCACTCTTTCTGCTGAGATGTCTCCGTATGACGTTGATGATCTTTTGGATGCAGATATTAAAGCCATTCACTCTGAAGAACACTTGGCTCAGCACGCCGTGCAAATGGTTGCAGACGGTTTCCCTGGATTGGGTATCGTTGCCGCGGTTCTAGGTATCGTGAAAACGATGGGTCACTTAACCGAAGGTGTGGAAAAGATCGGTGCCCTTGTTGCCGGCGCCCTTGTTGGTACGATGTTAGGGGTTTTCGGAGCTTACGGTTTGATTGGTCCAACAGCGACAAAAATGGGTGCAGATATTGAAGCTGAAGGTAGGTATCTTCAGTGTATCAAGGCTGCGATGATTGCCCTGCAAAGAGGCGCGCCACCGATTGTGTGTGTGGAGTATGCTCGTCGTACTATCATGCCAGAAGAAAGACCATCATTCGCAGAGATTGATAAAGCTACTAAAGAAATTAAGAAGGCAGCATAATAAATGGCTGAAAAGAAACCTATTATCGTTATTAAAAAGGTCATCGTCCAAGGCGGTGGCCATCATGGGGGATCATGGAAGGTTGCTCTTGCAGACTTCATGACAGCTCTGATGGCATTCTTCCTTGTGATGTGGTTGCTAGGGCAATCCGAAGAAACGAAAAAAGCGGTTTCGGATTATTTTTCAACTCCATCGGTGATTGAATATAACTTCCAAAACTTTGGTGCCGAGATTACTTTAGAAAAACTTTTCTTGGATATCTTAAATGAACCACTAAAAGCCTTTCAAAGTTTCATGGAACCAGCAGATAGAACTCCTAACTTGTTAGATATGGGTTCTGCAAAAGTAGTGGCAGCTTATATGGCAGACCAGTTAAATGACGTTGCAAAAAACGTTGTGGTCACACCAGAAGGTTATGATTTTGATATTCCTGACTATATGTTGTTTGAAAGAGGTTCAGCGCAACCAAATGCAAACTTCGTAAAAGTTATGGATAAGATTAAAGCTGTAACGGGTGGATTGAAAGATGCGAACATCAAGGTGACTTCGGGATTGTTTGTACAATCAGTTCCAGATCGCAGTGTGATGTCGGCAAATAAAGTTGCGTCCGAAAGATTTGATATTGTTCGTAATAAGATTTTGGCTTCTTTGGATTCTAATACTGTCACTGTAGACGGTGGTATTAACGTCAAAGAAAAGCGCGGTGAGATTGATCCAGCAAGATTGGTTGGTTTTGTACGAATCAAAGTTGCACAGAAGGAAATCACTTCCGATGGAAGAAAACCGCGTAAGCTAGATACTTTATTTGGATCGTCGCAAGTGGATATGTCGGTGTATGATAATTTCGTTCACCAGATCAGTAATCGCAAGCAAGCACCGAATGATCTTAAGAATCAAGTCGATGCTGAGCTTAAAGAAGAAGCTGGTTTTACAAATCCGTCGAAGCAGACAGAATAAAGAAGAAATCTCCACGGCCATCAAATTGAGAGCTCTCGCTGGTTCCAGTGAGAGCTCCTTCAAAGAATAAAGCTCCCCAGCGAGTTCCTAATCCAGATTTAAAATCAAAGTAGTTATTAAGGTCATCGCTATCAATTGTTGTGTAGCCAATTTCGTTATTCCACTTCCAAGTATTCAAAACATTTGAGGTGGCGCCGAAGCCAAAGCGATCACCGCGCTTGCCCGAACCTTCCCAGTTGGTGGTTTTTTCGTAGAGCACGCGAACATCCTTTACGAAAATATTTAATTCAAAGAGCTCTCCAGTTCGATCGCCGCCATTGTAGTAGTTACTTTTAAAGTAACCTAGAGTCAGATAAGAAATAGCCGAGAGATTAACATTGATATCAGCCCCGAAGCGCAGATTAAAATTATCATCTGAATTTTTATAGTTCGTATTTGATCCCCAGACTCCAAGGCGAAACTGCGGGCCAAAATTAAACCAAAAAGAACCCTGAAGTGCTGGCGAGTAGTTCGACTGTGAAAGTCCGTGCTCAATATAGTGTGAAAGCAAGGATACATCGCCAGAAAGTCGAAGGTTTGGCGGAGTGTTACCAGCTTCGCTCTGGGCGAGGGACTGGAGAGAAATTAAAGTGATGATTGATACAAGTAGTTTTCTCATAGTTCTAATTAAATTGTGTATTATTAAAAAAAGAAAAACAAAGACTATAAATTGAGCAAGCTGGACCTTTTGCCATTGAAGCAGGATGTTGAATCCATCGAAAAAGACAAATAAGTTGTGTCAGGCAGAGCTTCAGAAGCATAGTTGGTCATCATGAATTTAGAGCAAAAATTTTCGGAATATACCTACATAGCATTTGATACAGAGACGAGCGGCGCATATCCGATTGGGCATGAAATTGTCGAATTGGGAGCTGTGAAGTGGAAAAACGGTCAAGAAGTGGGGCGTTTACAAATGTTGTTTAAACCACGAGAGCCGATGACGGATTTCATCATCGGTATTCATGGAATCACCAATGAAATGGTTGCCGATGCACCTCAAATTTCTGAAAAAATCCATGAGATTCATGATTTCTTCAAGGGAGCGGTGGTTATGGCTCATCATGCTCCTTTTGATCTTGGGTTTTTAACGATTGAGTTTGAAAAAGCAAAACTTCCACTACCAACGGAACCAGCTCTCTGTACAAGTTTACTCGCGCGAAAGCTTTTGCACGGAGTGGAGAATCATCGCCTACAGACCTTAGTAAAAGCATTTGGTCTGGAAGGAGGGCAAGCCCATAGAGCCTATGACGATGCCAAGGCTTGCTTACAAGTTGCCCTTGAATGTGTGAAAAAGATGCCGGAGTCGGTGACTTTGGCAGATCTCATGCGCACTCAAGGTAAAAAACTTTACTGGCAGGACTATTCAATCTCTGCTCTGAGAGATGAGAAGTATCTTAATATCCTTCAAGCCATTCGCGAGAAAAAGAATATCGACTTGGTTTACGAAGGTGGATCTAACCGTGGAAAAACTCGAAGAGTGACACCCATTGGAGTCGTGAGAAATCCGGATGGGGACTATCTCCAAGCGCGATGCCATGAGGAAGATAAAGATAAAAAGTATTACCTTACAAGAATTTCCGACGCTGTTATCGTCTATTAAAAAAATGGGCTCTTCATTTTTCAGAAGAACCCATTTAAGGAGAGCTTACCAAGTTCTTTTGAGGGGAAGAGAACTTGGTTGAGCGACGGTACGGAAATATATTCTAGTACTAATGCCTATGGGCCACCGTGGAACTCCACGAAGGTGGATCACTTGCTGGAAATGAGTCGTCCGAAGAGATATCTACTTCGTCTTCAATATAGATGATCGGTGTGCGGCGGCTTTTCATCCAGCGAGAAGCTAAATAAGCAGCGCCGACACAACAACCCAGTCCAATTAACCAATTGCGCATGTTCATGGCGAACTCCTTTATCAGTCAAAACTATTCAGTCAGAAAGACTTTGATATAAGGAGTTTATCGAAATTTCGAATCTCTGAATTTTCTAAGAGGTCTGTTTTGAGAACTTACATAAGGGGAACTCGACGAAGGTATTACTCTTCTTCGATATCTGTGTATTCGACCACTTGAACTGTGCGCTCATTTTTAATTTCAGACAGCTTTTCGCGAACCTGTTCAGCTAGTTTCTCAAGGTGTTTGAATTCGTCCCCAGAGCGGAGCTTCAGGACAGCATTTTCTCCTTCAAGGCTGGCCTTCAGAAATCGTTCAAAGGCATAGAGAGGACCTGCAATTCTGTGGGAAATCAATCTACCAACTGTAAATAAGATGGCGCAGAAGGTGATGCAGATAATCGCAAACGTGATGACAAAGGGAACGAGGAATTTATTTAAAAGATAGGCGTTATTGCCCACAAGCTCTTGAACGACGACACGCATATAGGTGTAAGAAAATACCAAGCAGATCAACGTGAGGCTCATTCCAACAGCCATTAAAAGAAAACTATATTTAAGCTGGAAAGGTTTGTTGACCCAGTACTGTTTGCGCACGTTGTTCTCTGGCCAAAGCAGCTCACCTTCTTTTACAACCGCAAAGATGATTAGACCATAGCCTAGCCATTGTAGGACGTCGGCTAAGTTAAAGGCCGGACTTGAAAGTGTCGGTGTTCCGATCACAATAAAGTCCACGACGTAGCCCCAAATAATTCGATCGGTGACATTGCCGATAATGCCACCAATGAGAATCGAAAGCCCCGTTCTTAAAGTCAGAGACTTAATGGGTAGCAGATATTGAATCAGAGCATAGGTACATAAAAGAAATGCGCCTCCCGTCGAGAGGGAGACAATGCGTAGGAGCGACGGAAGATCTGAGAAGAGGCCAAGCATGGCCCCATGATTATGATGTAAAACGAAATGGAGAGGTCCAAAGGATTCTATTTGCGAGATACCTGTCGCCCAAGTTTTGGTGACACGGTCGATGCTCCAAGTAAGTAGAAGAGGAAGTATTACAATTAGCCACTCACGTTTTTTCATGAAACTGAGTCTAACAAGTCGAGTCGCGGTTGCGAAGGAAAACTATTGCATTTAGAATTGGCTGGACCAGAGAACGAAATTTTCCCCCACGGAGATCTGGTAAGAGCCCTCTCGTAAGGAGAACTTTGTGAAGTTTTTTTTGGTATTTGCTCAGATTCTTTTATCTGCCTCTCTTTCGCTTGCGCAGAATCCGGATTCAAAAGGAAAGTTTGAAAAGCTTGATCAAGAAATTGAAAAGCTGATGAAGCAGCATGGGGTGGCGCCTAAAGATATCGGTATCTATGCTTCAGTGGGTGAAGGTGCGGATATGAAGACGCTCTTGGATCTTAATGGTCGTCAACTCATGATCCCCGCATCGATCACAAAGGTGGTGACAGCCTCTGCGGTGTTGGAGCACTTTCCTCCTGGTTATAAATTTAAAACACAGATCTTGATGGATGGAACTGTAAATAAAGGAACTCTGAAGGGGAATCTTTATCTACGTGGTGGCGGGGACCCGTCTTTTGTTTCAGAGAACATGTGGTTCTTGGTCAATGCCTTTTTGCGCTCAGGAATTTCAAGAGTTGAGGGTGATCTTTTAGTAGATGATTCTCTTTTTGATAGTGTTCGTTACGATTCGAGTCGCCAGAAAGCTCGGGTGGATCGCGCATATGACGCCCCAGTGGGGGCTATGAGTTTCAACTGGAACTCTGTGAATATCTTTGTGCGCCCGATGGAAAACGGTTCGGCTCAGGTCTTCATTGATCCTAAAAATGAATACATTCGGCTTGTGAATAATACAAAGTCGGTCCCTGGAAAAGGCAACAGTCTGCTAGTGGATCGCAAAGAGACCAAGAGTTTTGCCGGGGATGTGATTCATGTCGGCGGCAGCATCGGTAAAGATTTGAAAGAGGCGGTGGTCTTTAAAAACATCACTCAGCCTGATCTGTGGGCTGGATACAACTTAAAGTCCTTCTTAAAGCAACGTGGCGTTACAGTCACGGGGACAGTGAAAAATGCCGTTGCGCCGACAAACGCTGAATTATTAGCCGAATCAGAGAGCAAAGCTGTCGAACAAATAGTGGCGGACATGAATAAGTTCTCCAATAACTATGTGGCGGAAATGCTGACGAAGAACTTGGGAGTATCTAAGAAGAATAAAGGTGCGACATTGCAAGATGGTATGTTAGTCATCAATGAACATATGCAGAGCTTGGGGATTCCCAAGGAGCAGTATAGCATTCAATCACCTTCAGGATTGAGTCGAGACAATAAAATGTCTTCGTTTGCAATGTGGAAGGTACTTCAGCATTTACGTGATGACTTCAAAGTTCAGCCAGAATTTCTAACATCTCTCCCGATTGCAGGGGTGGATGGCACCTTGAAACGCAGAATGAAAAACACCAAAGCAGAAAGATGGGTTCGCGCCAAAACGGGATTCCTAACGGGTGTCGTATCTCTTGCTGGCTATGCGGGTCTTGAGGATGGCAGAGTTGTTACGTACTCTTTTGTCTATAATGGCTCGACGGACGAAGCTAAGGTGCGCTCATTTTTTGATAATTTGCTTATTCATTTAGTAAAATAAACCGATGAAACCATAAGGGCATTTCATGAAGATTAATAAAGTTGTCTCATTTTTATACATTGGCTTTGTGAGCTTGAGCTCAGCGCCAGCTTTGGCTGATGTGGCGACTCAAGACGGTCGGGCATGGCGTGCACCGGTTTATGGGAATCAATCTCAAGCCCTAGGATATGGCGAAACTGCGTTTGCAATTCCAAAGGGAATGGAAAAACAGGTTCAATTTTGGGTGGATATTTATACTAAATATTCTAGCACCCAAGGAGTGATCCATGATTCTGAGAATGTTGAAAAAGTATATCAAGTTGTAGACTTTGCGGGTCTTTCTACGGACGTTGAAAAACAAAAGAAAGTCGATGAAGTAAAAGAGCAAATTGGTAAAAAACTTTCTCAAGAAGAAAAAGATCGCCTTCGCTACCAAATGGGGCAAAAGGATCGTATGCAAGATGCGATCTATTACTCGGGTCGCTATATCGAAGAAATGGAAAAGATCTTTAGGAACGAAAAGGTACCAACGGAGTTGGTGCGCTTAGCTTTTGTGGAGAGCTCATTTAATATCATGGCTCGTTCAAAGGTCGGCGCCAGTGGCCTGTGGCAAATCATGCCTTACACGGCCAAGCCATACCGCATGATTACGCCATCTGTGGATCGTCGTAATCATCCTATGGATGCAACGCGAGTAGCAGCGAAGTTACTTCGTCAGAACTATAATATGCTTCAGTCATGGCCCCTGGCAGTCACTGGATATAACCATGGCCCCACTGGCGTTCTTAAGATGACTCGTTCCTATGAGACGCGCGACCTTGGTGAGTTGGTGCAGAATGTTCGCTCGCGCAAGAGCTTCGGGTTTGCTTCGAGAAACTTTTATGCAAGCTTCTTGGCAGCCTTAGAAGTTGAAAAGAACGCGAATAAGTACTTTGAACAGGTGAAGTGGGCAAACCCTCTGGAGTCTCAAGATCTTAAGTTGCCAGTAAATGTTCGCTACAAAGATATCTTAGTTTGGTTTGATGGGGATGATCGTAAGGCTCAGCTTTACAATCCGCATATCACATACCACGCGCGCAAGGGTAAGGCCGTAGTGCCGGTACGCACAGTCGTGGCAGTTCCAAAAGATAAATACAATGTGGCCTTAATCTCTTTAGCCAGAAAGAATCGCACGATTGCGATGGAAGAGAAGAAGAGTCCCGCAGCGCAGGCTCAGCAGTAGCTTGAATAAAAAAGAGCAGATTTTATCTGCTCTTTTTTTTATCTCAAAATTTGGAAATAAAAAAAGGGACCTCACAAGGTCCCTTTTTTTATGAAAGTCTTAAACTCTAAAGAAAATCTCTTTTAGGATGTTGAATCTGCGGTCCTGGATTTTCCAAAGGAAGATTCAAGTAAGCATAGAACATTCTCACAACTTCTTCGATGATAGTGTCATCGTTGATGTTCTCAGGAGCATCTACTGCCATTGTCCCTGTAAGGCCAATAAACGAGTTCACCATAAGATATGACACCTTCTCCATATCTCTGCCAGGAATAGCTGGAAGGTTGTATCTGACAACTTCTTGGAAGAACCTGAGGGACTCGCTGATATAGCTAGATTCGGCAACGTAATACTGAATCGTAGAGAGCTTTGATCTCAAAATATAGTTATGACGAAGAGTCTCAACAGACAATTCGATCATTTTTCGGATACGAATCTCTGGTGGCAGTGGAGAAATAGCGCGCATTTTTTCGCTGAAGATTCTTTTGTCTTCTTCGATGACATTGCGAACGACGGCCTGAACTACAGACTCTTTGTTACCAAAAAACTGGTACAAAGAACCGATGCTAACTCCAGCCTCTTTTGCTATTTTGTCAGTAGTGATTGCGTAAAAACCTTCTGAAATGAGCAAGCGAGAACAAGCGTCTAATATTGTAGCGACTGTTTGTCTTGAACGTTCTTGAGTGGGTGCTTTAACAACAATTTTATTTTTTTTAGCTTTTTCTCGTAACGATGTCATTTTTGCCTTCCGCTAAGTCCCTGTGAGTCCAGAATAGGTAAATGTGAGTGGCTCTGCAAGTCTGGTTTTTTACAGGAATGTAACATTCCAGACCTAGGTCGACGTTCGCGAGAAGAAATCTGCTGCTTAGATTTCGGATTGGCAGAATACAGTCGCGCGATTTTTTTGGGCGGGATAGGACATCTTATCGGAAATTTTTCGGCAATCGTTTTTACTCATTTTATGAGAAAAGTTTTTTAAGCAATGCCATCGAGCTTCGTCGCCACTGTCTGGGTACTCCAGACTTTTAACGACGTCTAAGCATTGTGAGAGATTTCTCGCTTTTTCGTACAAGCAAAGAAGTTTCGCTTCTTCGGCGGTTGTTGAGTACTCCATGGAGCGAGCGACTTGTGTGCAATTATTAAATGAAAGCCGGTGAATCTGCGTGCGCAGACAGTTCATTTTATCGGCGTCTCTTTGATCCCGTGCTAACTGAGAGTTTTTTGGAAATAGACAAACTGTCTTCGCCAAGGAAGCTGTGGAAGTCAGGCTGCAAATAATGAAAATGAATAGGCTGAGTCTGCGAAGTTTTTCCATCTTAAAAAAGACTATGCAAAACCTTGCCCTTGTCCAAACGGAATAGATTTGATCTGAGTAAAGACAGGCTGTCTAACTTTGAGACAGGCCCCTTGAAATGTCAGGCACCAATTGCAGAATTAAAAAAGCCTCCCCGAGGGGAGGCTTGGAACTAAGGCTGATAGAAGTATTCGTTTTTCTGATCAATGACTCGGTAAGGATTCGCAGAGTGATCTATGAGATAAAGAACAGGTTCTAAGTTCTTTCTTTGCACAGCAGGGATGACGCCAGCTCCGGGATAGAAGCCTCCGCCTCGCCAATTGTCTTTTGGATCAAGTTCAAAAGTAAAAGAGATGATTCTATGTTCTCCATAAGACCAATCCGTGGTGTCTCCGCTGGCAATATATAAATCTGAAGATTTCTGAGGAGTGTAGCCATTCCAACGTGCCATTGTCTTAGCCATTTCTTCGTGAACCATTTTATCGCGAGTATTTCCGATGCTTTCGTACACGTGTCCCCATGGGTAGAGAATCAACTCAGAAAACGTGTGGAAAGAAAGCAGAATCGTGATGTTAGTGTGCGCTTCAACGTAGTTCTTAATTGCTAAGGATTCGTTTTCACTAAATGCGGAAGTTCCGCGATAAGTATCACTCCCAGGGTTTGTGCTTGCACCAGCGCCGCCCCAGCCGAAGCCATAGTTTCTATTTAAATCAACACCGAACGTGCCATTGCTATTTGCAGAGCGATTTTTTCTCCAAGACTTATAGCGGCCTGTTGAAATATCGAACTCAGCACCATCAGGATTCACCATTGGAATAAAATGAATATCACGGTTGTCGACAAGGCTGCGAATGCGCGCATTGCCGGCGTTGTACTCTTGAAGCAGATATTCAACATAGTAAATCGGTAACTCTATAGACAGATGTTCCCTTGCGTGATGCCCGCCCATAAAGACCGACGCGGGAAGGTTTTCTGCGTTCTGTAGCTGTCCTGAAATACGAAAGGCCCAGATGTCTCTGCCTTCAACGGTTTTACCAATCGAAGTCAGGCTAGTGATTTCTTTATTGGAGTTATGCAGGTTCTGAAGTTTTTCGAGCATCTCGGCATAGTTATGAAAGGCAGCATCTTGCTCTGGGAAATCCATCGCATCAACTAATGGGAAGTCGACTTCAAGCAAACCCATCTTTGCAATCTGATTTCTTTCTTCGATATTCCCTGTCGCAATCACATAGTCTTCTCCGACAAGTTCAATAGAAACACCAGTATTTGCAATGCGTGTTCTTTCTTCTTTCGTTGTTGCAGGGATTTTCATCCAATAGGTATTTGTATCAATGGACTTAGCTGTAGAGTTTAAAAATAGAAAACTCGTTGCCAACACAGCAAACATTAGAAATCTCATCGTCCCTCCCTGGAGATGGTTACGAGAGATAGTTTGGAATTAAAACTTTAGTAGGTGTAGCCAAAAGTCTATTGCTCAGGATGTAGGTCCTGTAAGATTTTACCAGCGAATGGGTTCAGGTTCTATCTCCACGCCAAACTTTGCATAAACGTCGGCAGAAACTTGCTGAGCAAGTCCCCAAACATCTTCCGCGGTGGCTTCGCCGCGATTGACTAAGACGAGGGCCTGTTTTTCAAACATACCGACAGGGCCTGCGGATTTCCCCTTCCATCCTGCCTGATCAATCAACCAGCCTGCAGCAAGCTTGCACTGAGCTTCGCCGTATTGGAAGCTCACAAGGTGAGGGTAGGTGTTGAGAAGTTGATCGCGCAACGCTGTGGGGATAATAGGGTTTTTAAAGAAGCTTCCTGCATTGGCAATTTGTTTTGGGTCGGGAAGCTTACTTTGACGAATATTGATAACTGCTTGGGCCACTGTGCGAGGGTTGAGCCCCGTCCCTAAGCGCTCTGCTTCTTTGCGAATGTCGCCATAGTCTAGTGCAAGGCGATTTGCTTTAGGAAGTTTAAAGGTCACATCCCAAATGATCCATTGATCTTTACCTGCATTTTTAAAATAGCTATCGCGATAAGCAAACTCGCACTCAGAATTAGAGAAAACTCTTTTACTTCCATCGCGCAGGGAAATCGCAGAAACAGAATCGATGAAGTCTTTGACCTCAACTCCGTAGGCTCCGATGTTTTGAATGGGAGCGGCACCTGCCGTACCAGGAATTAAAGAGAGATTTTCAAGTCCCCAAAAACCTTGCGCTAAAGTCCATTGAACAAAGTCATGCCAGTTTTCTCCGGCACTGGATTGCACATACCAATGAGTGGCGTCTTCTTTGAGAAGAGCTTTTCCGGTGTTGCTGACTTTGAGTACTAGGCCTTGTACGAGAGTGGGCATCACAAGATTGCTGCCGCCGCCTAGAACCCGCTTTGGAATATTTGCGAAGGTAGCATCTGCGAGGATGCGTTGGATATCCTCTTCGCTGTGTAGTTCCGTGTAGAACTCAGCAAAGGCTTGGAGTTGAAGCGTATTTAAACTTTTAAGGTCAAAGTTTTTAAGGATTTCCATTGTCAGGGATCTTATTAGAAGCCGTCGGCTTTTGCCATCATTCTTTCGAGAACATCGCCTTTATTAATAAAACATATGCCAATTCCCATACCGCGACTCCAGACGACTTCCGCTGCGAGGTTGTGGGATTTACGAACAGTGCTTAGATTTACGGTGAGATTCAAAAGATCCCCTTTTTGGGGGACATAGCTGCCCTTAGCAATTTCTAAAAAAGCACCCGTCAGAGAAAGGTTCTCGAGCTTGGCACTGACGATACCAATGTGTCCGTAGACCTCGATACTAGCGATTTCTCTTGTTCGGTAACGTTTGGCTTTCTTCATAAAACAAACTCCGACGGTGACATAATTATATTGTCGGAGCTTTTATTTCAGGAAGAGAGTTAAAAAGACCCCAATCTCATTTTGAGATTGGAATCTGGACCTTACTTTTTAATGTATGTAAGAAATGAAAAAGGAATGGGCAATTCGACATCTCGACGACTGATGAGCTTGAAAACTTCTTCGTCAATTTCTGGATAAAACGTATCACCATCAAATGTTTTATGAATAAGAGTGAGGTGGATTTTATCGGTCTTATCCATCACTTGTTTATAGATCTCACCACCGCCAATGATGAATACCTCATCGCCCCATTTGCTAGTCAGTGGAGCTGCATGCGCAATCGCCTCATCAATGGACTTCACGAAGACAACAGGAGCATCTTCCGTTGAAGTAAATGAATGAGCTTCTGGGTTGCGTGTAATCACGATATGGTAGCGGTTCGGAAGAGCGCGTCCTTTGAAAGAATCAAAGGTTTTGCGGCCCATGATCATAATGTGGCCTTTTGTGGTATCCCTGAAAAACTTCATATCTTCAGGAAGGCTCCAAGGTAGATCTCCTTGGGTGCCAATAACACGATTTTCTGAACAGGCTACAACATGGGTTAAAATCATACTGCCACCGGAGCTTTGATAGCTGGGTGCGGGTCATATCCCACAACTTCGATATCTTCGAATTTGAAATCGAAAAGATCTTTTACGTCTGGATTCAGTTTCAATTGTGGTAGCGGACGGAAGTCTCTTTGCAATTGAGTTTGAGTTTGCTCAAGGTGATTAGAATAAAGATGTGCATCGCCAAGAGTGTGAACAAAATCGCCCACCTCAAGGTTGCAAACTTGCGCAATCATATGAGTGAGAAGAGCGTAGCTTGCGATGTTAAAAGGAACACCCAAGAAGATATCCGCACTGCGCTGATAGAGTTGGCAAGAAAGTTTGCCGTTAGCCACATAAAATTGGAAGAAAGCATGGCACGGTGGTAGAGCCATCTTCTCAACATCACCAGGGTTGAAAGCAACAACTAGAAGGCGGCGTGAATCCGGATTCTTTTTAATTTGCTCCACAACATTTTTGATCTGATCGATAGTGCGGCCATCGGCAGTTTCCCAAGATCTCCACTGTTTGCCATAGACAGGACCGAGGTTGCCATTTTCATCTGCCCATTCATCCCAGATCGTCACATTGTTATCTTTAAGATATTGAATGTTCGTTTCACCTTTTAAAAACCACAGAAGCTCATGGAAGATAGAGCGCGTGTGAAGTTTCTTAGTGGTTAAAAGAGGAAAACCTTCTTGAAGATTGAAGCGCATCTGATATCCAAAAACGGATATAGTGCCAGTGCCTGTGCGGTCTTCTTTTTTTACGCCAGTTTCTAAGACTGTTTTCATTAAATCATGGTATTGCTTCACGGCGGTCCTCCATGGGTGGGATTTGGCATTAGAGCTGCTATCTGGCATTCTATTGCAGAGGTCAGCAATGTCCACCTATGACAAGCTGCCATTCAGAAATATTATACTTGAAACCTTTTAAGGCCGGCGGATATTCGTTAGAATGAAGCTGACTGAACCTCAGCCGAGGAGCGTAAAAACAAGGAGGCTTAAATGCTCTATCTTAGAAAATCAGACGATCGCGGTTACGCTGAAGTCGGTGGGTGGTTGAAATCCTACCATACCTTCTCTTTTAGCGACTATTACGACCCGAAATTCATGGGATTTCGAGATTTGCGCGTGATTAATCAGGATTGGATTGCCCGCGGATCGGGATTCCCGCCTCATCCACACCGCGATATGGAAATTATCACCTACGTGCTGCAGGGCGCAGTGGAGCACACCGACAGCCTTGGCAATGTGGGCCAGATCACCGCAGGGGAAATTCAAACCATGCATGCGGGGACGGGAATTCGTCATGGCGAGCGCAATCCAAGCTCAACAGAAGATTTACGTCTTTTTCAGATCTGGATCATGCCCGATACTGAAGGTGTCACTCCGGGGTACACTCAGCAAAGCTTTTCTCGAGAAGAAAAACTGGACAATCTTCGCTTGCTCGTTTCAAAACATGGTCGCGAAGGCAGTCAAAAAATTCATCAAGATGTAGATCTTTATGCAGCAGTCTTTACACCAGGGCACGCAAAGACTTTTGAGGTTCGTCCTGAACGAGGAATTTGGATTCAGTTGGCCGAGGGAAAACTTGAGGTGAATGGTGTGGTGATGAACTCTGGCGATGGAGCGGCCATCCAAGATGTGTCCAGTATTGAAATGAAAGCCCTTCAGGAAACAGAGTTTCTTCTCTTTGATTTAAATTAAGATTTATTCTTAGAGTTGAAAGTTTTTTTGTAGGCTGAAATAAGAAAAGGCAAGAGAGAGTGACTCGCTTGCCTTTTCTGTTTTGAAAGCTATTTTTTATTGGAAGTTTTGAACTTGCGCGATGTAAGGAAGATTGCGGTAGTAACCTTGGTAATCAAGTCCGTAACCCACAACGAATTCGTTCTGAATTTGGAAGCCCACATGATCAATTTTGCATTCCACTTTGAGTGCATCGGGTTTTTCTAAAAGAGCCACTGTTGTAAGGCTCTTCGGGCGACGTGCAAGAATTGAACTTTTTAGATAGTTCATTGTAAGACCTGTATCTACGATGTCTTCGACAAGAATAACGTGGCAGTTCTCGACCGGGCTTGCTAAGTCCAGAGTAACTTTTACTTCTCCAGAAGAAGTTGTGCCACCGTGGTAAGAAGAAACACCAAAGAACTCGCAAGTAATATCTGTAGAGATGCTTCTTACAAGGTCTGAGTAGAACATGAAAGAACCCTTAAGAACGCAAACCGCGACTACTTTTTCATTATTGAATTTTTTTGAAAGAGCCGCGCCGATTTCTTTTACTTTATTTTGAATTTGATCTTCGGTTAGATAAGTTTTCAGAGCTAGATTTGTCATTCTTCATTTCTCCGTTAGACGTAGGAATTATTCATTACTTCACCGAAGCCACCACCACCGGGCACGATATAGTGCTTGTCGCTGAGGCCACGCTCCTGATCCCAGTATTGACCAAGAGTAGAATCTAAAATTGCCTGAGGCGATAGTCCTCGGTCAAGTCGTAAAGCATAGACTACGACATCAGGATGGCTTCTTAACAGATTCTTTAAGTACTCAGGGGTGATAATCAGATTCAGGGCAATATAGCGTCGGGCTGGACCAGCAATATGATTTTTGTAATGGTCTATGGCCTGTATCATCGTATTCCCTGTTGCGCCCATGGGGTCGGGAAAGATCACCGTAGAGTCTTTCACATCCCCACCAATCTTCACCCCTCCAAACTCAGCGCCGGTCACTTCATCTTTGGCACCTGTGATACGGGCTGCGAAGATATGATCTTGGCGAATATTTTGGGGTGGCAGGGCAAAGTGTAAGAAGTTGTAGCAGATATGACTAGGATAAGTCCCTGCTCTGGCTAGGTTGACCGTGACGGCCCTTTGGTTTTGAGCAATTCGCTGCCCTTGTAAATCTTGATTTGGAAAATCCGCAGCCATACGTGTTTTGCTCGAAAAGGATTCTTTTTCAAGTTCATTATTGATCGCACTTGAAATCAAATGTGTATAAAGAACTTCGACGATGCGATTGACCTCGGGTTGATGACAATCAGGAGAGCAGAGTTTTGCAAGCAGGCCACTTAAGAAGGGATTGTCGATTAAATGTACTTGAGGGCCATAGAGGTGAGCCTGTTCTTGAGCGATCATCATGTTGAAACCTCAAAAGTTAGATCTTATTTTTTGTATTCAATGAAAATAACAAATTCGCTTTCGCCTTCTTTAAACTGTGGCGATTTGAAAATTTTAAAAATCTCATGTGAAGAGCTATTTTCATTTTCTAAACGAGACTGGTGGGAGATGATTCCAGCCATAAAGAACCCAGACTCTCCAGAGATTTCGAAGAATGCAGGAAAAGTTTTCTTTGGGAATGAATCGCTTCCGCCTGGCTCTTTCCATATCCATTGAACTTCAACGTTTCCACGCAAAGAGTTCGAATCGACTTCGTTAAAATCCAAGTACATCATCAAGCCGATATCGGGCTCTGATTCTTTTTGATTGGGAATCAAGTAAGCCCATTGGAAGGATCGTAAATCTTCGATGGACTTTTCAACCTGAAGAAGAACTTTCACTTGCGGCGACGTCGTAAACTTTTCAGGAGAACTAATAATGCCTGCTGAATAGTCTGGGAGATTCATAAATTGCCCAGTATGGCGGCTATTATCCATGAGTCTATTCAAAGTATTGCGTCCCACTTCGGCGTAGGTCACAAGAAGTCTTGAAGACGTTGCCTTCTCAGCGGCGGCTTTCGGGCTTGGAGAGGCGGCAGAAGCAGCTGCTAATTGCACAGCTTCGCTGGGCTCCCTGTTGTCGGTGGCTTGAGGGTTGGCGACTCGATAGGCATTGATGGTGCCTTCTTGAGCTGCTTTGGCCTGGGCAAGTTCTTCGGCTTCACTCGCTGCAAGAGATTCGGAAGCTAGGTTGTTAGAGGCTTCGTCTGTAGCAGATGTATTACTAATTTGCAGGAAGCTTCGGGCATTGGTGAAGCGCGGTTGATTTTCAAACTTACTGGGTTTAATTAACGTGAACGAAATTCCAACGGCCACGACGGCAATCAAACCAAGTTGGATCAGAACACTACTAAAAAGTCGTTTTAAAAAAGGTGGATTGGCTGGTTTAAAGCTCTCCATATCAATTCCGCACTGAGCACAGTATGTGTCTTTAGGTTGTTGAAAACCACAGCGTGGACAATTGATAAGCATCTAGAATAAATCCTTTTTTGAGACAAACATAAATAGAGTAGTACCTCTAATAGGTTAAGACAAAGCGACTTGACGCTCAATAGAATTATTCATACCTTGGGAGCACGAGACTCGCGTGTGAGTGGTGCTGAGAGGACGACCAATGAAGAAATATAAGCCGGGAACTGGAGAGAAAATTGAAATTCCTCTTGATGAAATCCCACCCAAGGTCGAGCTTCCTTTTAAGTTCTCTCCAGAGCATGAACCTGTATTGCTTCAAGAAGTACTAGGCGCCTTTTATCCTCTCAGAAATCATCCAAACCCCCATTATTTCGATGGCACGTTCGGGCGTGGTGGACACTACTCTGCGGTGAAGTTTTTGATACCGCAGCTTCATGCCAGCGTGACAGATCAAGATATGAGGGCCATCGAGTTTGGAAAAGAGAACTTCAGGACTGAAGTCGAGAAGGGCCAGTTAAAGTTCTATCATCTCAATTTTGCACAGTTTTCTGAGCAAACTGAAGAGATGTTTGATATGATTTTATTAGACTTAGGGGTAAGTTCCCCTCAGTTAGACCAAGGTGATCGAGGCTTTAGTTTCTATCACGAAGGTCCGCTTGATATGCGAATGAATCAGCAACAGGGACTGACTGCAGAGATGATCATCAACACCGCTTCGGAAGAAGAGCTTAATCGATTGTTTAAGGAGTATGGCGAGATCCATCGTCCTTTCCGTGTCGTTAAAGCGATCGTTAATGATCGTAAAACCAAAGCATTTCAATCCACGCAACAATTAGCAGGACTTATTGAAAGAGTCGATGGCTGGCAAGTGAAGGGATTTCATCCAGCGACGAAGTACTTCATGGCATTGCGCTTGGCTGTGAACTCTGAACTAGAAGTTGTTGCAGAAGCGATTCCTCGTTTTATCAAAAAATTAAATCCTAAAGGGCGCTTGGCTGTTATTAGCTTTCACTCTTTAGAAGATCGAATTGTAAAAAACATCTTCCGTGCATCAGAAGATCTTGGAAGAGTTGTGACTAAAAAAGTAATTGTTCCCACTCAGGAAGAGTGTGACAGAAATCCTCGTGCGCGATCGGCGAAGTTGAGGATATTCGAGAGGGGCGCTCAGGATGAGCTCGGAAAACTTTAAGCAGTTAAAACCGTTCTTCAGTATCATTCTTATTATTTTTACTTTGTTTTCGATCGTCTTCCTGCAAATGGAAGAAAGGCGCGTGGGATATAGTGTCCTTAAACTCACGCGTGAATACAAACGCATCTGGGAAGAAAAAAGAGTCAAAGAGATCTCTTTAGCAAAAGTCACCCGGCCACAGCTTTTAGAATCTGTTGCGCAAGAGAAATTCACTCTTAAAAAAGTTCAGGCCAGTCAGATCATTCATCTAACGGGCCCGATCTCTACTTTGGAATCTGATAAAAATAAATCGACAGATAAAAAGGACCTCTAAAAGTGAAGTCACGTATTGTAATTATCTTTGTTGGGGTATTAGTCCTCTGGTCGTTTCTAATTTTGCGTGCGGGGTACCTGCAGTTTGCACCCAATAGTCGTTTGAACTCTTTGCAGAGTCGTCAGTTTCAAACTAAGGTCACTTTGCAGGCGCGTCGTGGAGCGATTGTAGATAAAAACGGTCGCGATCTGGCAATGTCCACAACGGCATATTCGCTTTATGCTGATCCCAAAATTATCGTTGATAAAAAAGCAGCGGCTCGTCAGTTAGCAAAAATTTTGAACCAATCTGTACCATCTGTTTACGCAAAGATTAAAGATCCAAGAAAACGATTCGTTTGGATTCAAAGAATGTTAGAGCAAGATCGTGCGGATCAGATCAAAGCTCTCGATATCCGTGGATTATCTTTTGTAGAAGAGTGGCGCCGAGTTTATCCCAATGAAACCCTGCTTGCGCAAACTCTGGGCTTCTTAGGAAGTGAGGGGCAAGGGCTTGAGGGGCTTGAACTTGCTTATAATCAAATTCTTACCGGTAATAAAAAGAAAATGTCGGTACGTCGAGATGCAAGGGGACGTCCGCTTATTGCCAATGGTTTGATGTTCATTGAAAACCCAGAAGGCAGTGAGATTAAACTCACGGTAGATTCAGAGTTGCAGTATCGCTTAGAGACAGAACTCGCAAACGCTGTGCAAACTTTCGAAGCCGACAATGCTGTGGGTATTGTCATGGATGCGAAAACTTCGGCTGTACTAGCCATCGCCTCAGCTCCGACATTTGATGTGAACAAAGCGCAAAAGAGCAAATCTGATAATCGTAGAAATAAGAACATCACAGATGCGTTTGAGCCAGGTTCGACAATGAAGGCTTTTGCGATTGCAACGGCTCTGCGTGAGAATGTAGTGAAGCCAAACTCTAAGTTTTATTGTGAAAAGGGGCGCTTCAAGGTCGGTGATCGTATCATCCGAGAATCTGATTCTCGAGGACAATACGAAGACCTGACGGTTTCTGAGATCCTTGCCGTTTCATCAAATATCGGTACGACGAAAATTGCGATGGAGATGGGGCCTGAAAAGCTTCGTCAAGGGATGTTGGATTTCGGTTTTGGACAGAAATTGGGAATTGATCTTCCTGGTGAGGCTCGCGGTATGCTGCAAGCTCTTCCTTGGCGCACACATTTGATGAGTAATATTTCTTTTGGTCATGGGATTTCTGCAACACCTTTGCAGATGGCGAATGCCTTTGCAGCGATTGCCAATGGTGGAGTTTTAAATACACCTTACATTGTTCAGTCTATTCATGATGTGGAAACTGGGAAATCTGTTGAGACAAAAGTTAAGCCAATTCGTCGAGTGCTTTCGCCTGAGCACGCAGCACAGATGCGTGCAATGCTAGTGGGAGTCACTTCAAAAGGTGGAACTGGTGGCAATGCGCGTGTCGAGGGTTTCATGGTTGCAGGTAAAACCGGAACTGCACAAAAAGTGAATCCTCATGGCAGAGGTTATTTAAAAGGTGCATATATTTCAAGTTTCGGGGGCTTTATCCCAGCGAATGATCCTAAGTTTGTTATCTACATAGCTGTTGATACGCCCAGAAAAGGATACTATGGCTCTACTGTCGCCGCGCCGATTTTTTCACGAATCGCATCCTATGCAGTTCGTAAAGAGGGGATTGCTCCTTTAACTTTAGCTGATTCGGCAAATCCAAAAATTGAGAAGCGCCAAGTTGCTTCACAGGATAAAAAGGATGAGAGCCACTTAAAGACAATCACGGCTGAGGAGTTGGCAGCTGTAGTGGCAGAAAATAATTCTGAAATTATTCCGAATATGAGTAATCTAACGACTCGAGATGTGCTCCGCCGTGTGAAAGGCCGAGACATTAAGGTGAAGTTTATTGGTCAAGGATTAGTTTCCGAAGTTTCTCCACAGGCAGGCTCGCCAATTCCTGAAAATAAGGAAATCACGGTTTATCTGAAGTAGGCTCTATTATATGCTTTCTGATCTATAAAAACTTAAAAGACGTGCAATGACTGGCACGTCTTTTTTTATTTACGCCACGCATTTTTTCTATAGTTATTTTAATAAGTTTTACTCGGCAGAACGTCTGTTTGCGGCAATGAAGTTGCAACCCCAGTCTTTCGTTGATTCTAAGTTAAATTTGAAAGACAGTGAGGCTGAAATGTTGTCCGAGATTCAAGCAGATAAAACTCTTTTAAAAAAATATTTTCGATTGCCATCTTTTAGATCAGGGCAAGCGGAGATCATTCAAGGAATCTTGGAAAAGAAGGACGTCCTTGCCGTACTGCCAACAGGTGGTGGTAAATCTCTTTGTTATCAATACATCGCTGTTCACTTTAATAGCTTAGTGATCGTTATTTCGCCTTTGATTGCTCTGATGAAGGATCAAGTCGAATCCCTGCAAAGAATGGGGATCGCGGCTGGCTGTTTGCACTCAGCTCAAACAGATGACGAAAAAAGAGACGTCTTTGCTCGCCTTAATAAGGGCGGAGCTTTCGTTTTATATATTTCTCCAGAGCGTTCGCAAAAAGATGGATTCAAGAAGTGGATTCAACATCGACCGATTGCGCTTTTTGCCGTGGACGAAGCTCACTGCGTTTCTCAATGGGGACATGATTTTCGTGAAGAATACTCTCAGTTATGCATCCTTAAAGAGTTGCGCCCTGATGTTCCGGTATTGGCGTTAACGGCTTCTGCGACTCCGACAGTTTTAGATGATATTTCAGTGCAGTTGAAAATTCCAAAATCTCTGCGCTTGGTTTATGGCTTTTATCGCAACAATCTCTATTATCAAGTTGAACTCTGCGAGAACGAAGATGCAAAGTTAGACTTTTTGATCCAAGCCATTAAGAAAACTCCCAAAGGGCGGATCATAGTTTATTGCGGGACTCGCAAAAACACAGAGATGCTTGCAGAGATTCTGGGAAAGAAGTTCTCAGGGGTTGGTTTCTATCACGCGGGTTTGCCGGCTGAGGTGCGCGCTAAGACTCAAGAAAGCTACGCGGATGCGAAGTTAAGAATTTTAGTAGCTACAAATGCCTTTGGCATGGGAATCGATCAGCCAGATGTTCGCTTAGTGGTGCACTATCAAATTCCTGGGAACATCGATGCTCTTTATCAAGAGATGGGCCGAGCAGGGCGAGATGGGAAGGATTCTACTTGTCTGACTTTGTTTTCCAAAAAAGATAAGGGGCTTCAATCTTACTTCATTCATAATTCAGAAGCGCGCGAAGAAATCAAAGATCTTCGCTGGAAGAATTTAGATGCTCTCGTGAATTACGCCGAAGGCGGAGAGTGTCGTCATTCGGAAATTCTGACTTATTATAAAGATGCTCAAAGGATTCAGCGTTGTGGGCACTGTGATTCCTGTGCTCCGAAATCAGACCGCAGAATCCCGAATCCACCAGTGACTTTGTCAGATATTAGCGTTGGCTTGAAGAAGGCCCTTAAGGGTAAGAAGAAGAAGTTTGATGAGTCAGAGCTTACCGCTGCTCAGTTGGAGCGCTTAGCTCGTCTTAAAGAATGGCGCCGTCAGAAGGCGAAAGAGCTAGATATGCCAGCCTTCGTTGTGTTCAGTGATCAGACGTTGCGTGAGTTGGCGGTGAAGAATCCGTCAGACGTTCAAGGTCTGCGTGGCATCTATGGGATTGGCGACAATAAGATTGAAAAATTTGGCTGGGACGTCCTGGCTGAGTTGTCCTAATTAACTCTAAAAGCATTAAAAAACAGTACTTTCTGAATTCAGTATCCTTGATTAAGACTCTGCCGATAGGATACAAGCATGGATCAACTAAAGAAAAACATCGAAAATGGACTCAAAGATCTATCAAGTCACCCTCTTATTAAGGGCTTGTGGTTTGGTGGATCAAGGGCGACTGGTTTTGAGGATGAACTCTCTGACACTGACATCGTGGGCATCTGCGAAAGCCCCTCCGAGTTTTTTATAGCCCTTGAAAAATACCTAGCTAGCATCGCTGATGTGGATCAAATTTGGCATGTGGAGGGAAATCCATGGCCACAGTTTTATCAAAAGTTTTATATCTTTAAAGAGGGTGCTGAAGTCTATTACTTAGACGCCGGAGTTTTCACTTCTCAAGATCCTTATTTCTATCGAGAGTATTTTAATGGAGCCCGCCACGGGAAGCCTGAAATTATTTTCGATACCGACGGTATTCTGCAAAGAGCCTCTTTGATGGACACTCATCTTGAAAGTCCTTCGTTGAATACGGCGAATTTTTTAGCGCGTTTTGAAGTTATGTATAGAACATTTCTAAAAGAAGCTCTGAGGGGCAAGTTCATTGATGCGCATGTTTTCTATATGCGCTCAGTTCAGCTCTACGTGCAGGTTCTTCGTTATGACAAAGCTCCTCAGAAGCATGACTTTGGCTTGCGCTATATTTATCGAGATCTCAAGGCTGACGCGGAAAATATCGAAAGGTATTTCAAGGTTACAACCATCGAGCAAATGATCGGCAATGCTAAAGAGATTCGCGAAATTCTCACTCAGCAACTTCGTAAAGGATAAAAGATGAAAGTACTAGTTTTAGGCGGAACCCGTTTTTTTGGAAAAAAACTTGTTCACTTCTTGGTATCTGAGGGGCACGAAGTTTTTGTGTTCTCGCGTGGTCAAGCCAAAGTTGATTTTCCAGCATCCGTGAAAAGACTTACGGGGGATCGGACGGATCTTCAATCATTACGAGCTGCCGTTGCGGGATTGCAATTTGATGTGGTGATAGATCAAGTGTGCATGACTGCACACGACGCTGAAATTGCCATTGAGGTATTTAAAGAGAAAACATCTCGCTATGTAGTTACATCTACTTTAGCTGTTTATGGGTGGGGAGATCGTCATCCTGAAAGTGATGTGGAGCCGGCTCGGTATCAAAGACAACCAGCAGAGACTCCAGCGCAAAAGTATGGGGAAGACAAACGAGCCATGGAGTTCGTATTCAGCCAACAGAGCTATTTTTCGGTCGCTATGGCAAGGTTCCCAGTCGTGGTGAGCGAAGATGACTATACTCATCGATTGCGAGATCACGTTTGGAAAGTCCTAGAGCAAGAACCTATCTACTTTCCAAACATCGATGCTCGCTTCATGTTGATTCATGCTGAGGATGCGGCACAAAGTTTACTCTGGCTTGCCAAAAATAAACACCAAGGCCCTGTGAATCTCGCCACTGCCGAGACGTTTACTTTGCGTGAGATGATGGCGCAGATTGAAAGTATCTGTGGGCAAAAAGCGATTTATACCGAGCAAAGAGAAAAGGGTTGGGCGTCCCCCTACGGGGCTTATGCTGATTGGACGATGGATGTCAGCTTGTCAGAGAGTTTGGGCTTCCGTTGTCGCGGGCTTGAAACTTTTTTCCAGGATCTATTAAGAACTTTTAAAAACGAATTTAAGAAGTAAAAAATAAGGAGGCGTTTTGCCTCCTTATTTTTGAGAGTCGATATACTTACCAATAGCTTTCATGACCGGCATCGGAATTTCGTGCCCACCATTAAATCCTAATAAAGAACCCTTCATTCCGGCTTGTGACAGGAGAGTTGCTAAGTGTTGAGCAATTTTATAACTCAGCACAGGGTCTTGAGCTCCGTGACTTTGGAAGAACTCCGCCCCTTTGCGTTTTTCTGCCAAAGGTTTCCACTGATCTTGGTGCAAAAGAGTTCCAGACATAATGACAAGACCGCGAGGTTTTTCAGGAGCACGTAGGTAAAGCTCTGTGGCCAGCATAGCGCCTTGGCTAAAGCCCATCAGAATAATTTTGTCCCATGGCACTTTAAGCTGAGCAATCATTTCAGAAACTTTGTCAAAAGCCTTATCCATTCCTGGAGGAGTTTGATTGCTGAAATCGCGATGTTCACCGCGTTCTGCGGCTCTTTGGATTTCCATCATGTCGATGTTCCACCAAGCTCTGCCAGTCCAGCCTGGACCAATAGGGACTTCAAGTAAACCATTGGGGAAAAGCCAATTATAGGTTGTTTGAGTTTGGATCATTTCTCCTAAAGAAAAAAGATCATTACAATCTGCTCCATATCCGTGAAAACACAGAACCCATGGGGCATTATCGTCTTTGTTTATTTCTCGGCAATGTATTTTTCCAAGTTGTCTCATAAGTTATACATACGCTATTCTTAAGGGCGAGTCTATGAAGCTAAAAGATTTATTTACCACTCTTTCTATCGCGCCGCCTGCAGATCTTGATCCGAAGATCGAGCTGTCCTCTATTTGCAATGATGCTCGCAAAGTCATCGCGGGGTCTGTGTTTGTGGCGATTAAAGGGGTTCAATTAGATGGACACACCTTTATTCCCTCTGCGATCGGCAATGGGGCTACAGCCTTGGTTGTGGAAGATAAATCTCATATACCAGAGATCTACCAAGGCCACGTTTTGCAAGTCAGGGACTGCCGTGAAGCCTTAGATCTTTTAGCATGTCAGTTTTCAAACAATCCTGGTGATCATCTTTTTGCAATGGGTGTGACGGGAACCAATGGCAAAACTTCCGTATGCTATATGGCAGAGTCCATTTTAAATGCCGCGGAAATTCCCACTGGAGTGGTTGGGACTGTGAATCACCATTTGTTAAATCGTATTTGGCCTTCGGATATGACGACTCCAGATCCAATTTTTTTACAGGCAAGATTGCGCGAGTTCTTAGATGCTGGAGCCAAAGCTGTAGCGATGGAAGTTTCTTCTCATGCGCTCTCTCAGAGTCGAGCCAACAGTGTTTCTTTTGATACGGTGGTTTTCACAAATCTTTCAAGAGACCATTTGGATTATCACAAAACCATGGAACAATATTTCGAAGCTAAAAGTAAAATGTTTCATGATCTCATTGGCCGCTCGACTAAAAAGATCAAGACGGCCATTATTAACGGCGATGATGAGTATGGCCGTAAAATTAATGTTTCTCCGGGGGTTCGTAGATGGACCTACGGAGTAGATCCTGATCATGACCTTTCTTATGAAATCCTTTCGATGGAGTTTGCTAAAACTGAGTTCTTAGTGAGAACTCCTGAAGGTGAGATGAAGATGTCTCTTCCAATGTCGGGAGAGCACAATATCATGAATGCTTTGGCTGCGGTGGGAGTGGGGCTTTCTGCGGGGGTCTCTTTAGCGACTTGTGCAAAAGCCCTTGAGAGTTTTACCGGTGTTCCGGGGCGACTGCAGACCGTGCCAAATAATAAAAAACTATCCGTTTTTGTGGACTACGCGCACACGCCCGATGCTTTGGAAAATGTTCTAAGTTCTCTAGGCAAGATTCGCAGTTCTTTAAAATCCCCAGCCCGTATTTGGACAGTGTTTGGTTGTGGTGGAGATCGCGACAAAGGCAAGCGCCCTATGATGGCCGAGGTTGCGAGTAAGGGGTCTGATTTTGTGATTGTGACTTCAGACAATCCACGCAGCGAGAATCCTCATGTTATTATTGAGGAGATCATGTCCGGTTTTGATTCCTTAGAAAATATTAAGAGCATCGAAGATCGAAAGACAGCGATTGAGTATGCTATCCATAATGCCGTTCCTGGTGATGTTATTTTAATCGCCGGCAAGGGCCATGAAGATTATCAGATTGTCGGTCAGACGAAATATCCTTTTAGCGATGTTGAAGTGGCTGCGCAGAGCATGAACTAGAAAGAGATCATTTAGAATGTTGCAGATTGAATTAAAAAAACTTGTCGAGATCACTGGCGCTGAAATTCTAAGTCAAACTACAGAAAGTTTTTTAGGAATAGGAACAGATACTAGGCAGGATCTAAAAGGTTTTTTATTCATCGCTTTAAAGGGTGAGTCTTTTGATGCTCATCAGTTCCTGCATAATGCCGAGAAACAAGGGGCTTCGGGAGTTCTAGTGCATGAAGAAAATGCGCAGACCGAAGAATTGAAATCGCGTATCACTGTTCTAAAGGTAAAAGATACGCTGAAAGCTCTTCAAGCAATCGGGACTTGGGCTCGTTTGCAATCAAAAGCAAAGATACTGGCAATTACAGGCTCCAATGGAAAAACCACAACAAAGGAATTCACCGCGGCCTTGATTGGTACCGCTCGCAGAGTTCACTTTAATCAAGGCAGTTTCAATAACCACTGGGGAGTGCCGTTCACTTTGATGCAAATTCCTCCAAAGACGGAAGTTGCAGTGGTCGAGATGGGCATGAATCATGCGGGAGAGCTGACAGAGCTGGTTCAGATAGCTCAGCCTGATGTTGTTGTGTGTACGACAGTAGGGCGAGCGCACATGGAGTTTTTTGGAACTCTTGAGAAAGTCGCTGAAGCTAAAGAAGAAATTTACGTTCATGCACCAAAAACGGCGCGACAGATTTTTAATTTAGACAATGAGCAAACTCATAAGATGTATGAACGTGCTTTGAAGCGCCTGTCGAAAGAGCAAATTCAAACCTTCTCTGCAAAGAATCCCTCTGCAGATGTGTATCTACAGATCGAATCCATGACAATGGAATCGTTGACAATCAAAGGCCAAATTCAGGGAGTTGCTGGGAAGGTCAAAGTTGAAGTCTTTGGAGCTCAGAACTTAGTGAACTTGATGGCGGCAGCTAGCTTAGGTTTATCTGTGGGAATGACTCCCGCAGAAATTTGGAAGGGCCTAGAAAAGTGCAAAACAAATTGGGGACGCAATCAGTTGGTGCATTTAAAATCCGGCGCCCGCATGATTTTTGACGCCTATAATGCGAATCCAGACAGTATGCGCGCTCTTATTGATAATATGGAGCTTGTAAAAACTGTAGGAAGAAAAGTAGGAGTCTTCGGGCAGATGCGCGAACTCGGCAGTTCTTCAGCAGAATTACATCAAGAGCTAGGGCAATGGGTGGGCTCTGCGGGATTTGATCGTGTTTACTTTATTGGAGATGATCATTCAGCATTTGCAGAAGGTTTAAAGAATTCTGGGTTTAAAGCAGCGAGCTCGATTGCGAAGGATTATTCGGAAGCTGCGGGAAGTGATTTAGCAGCTTTTCTAAAACCTGATGATGTGGTTGTCGTCAAAGCATCACGCGGCACGAAGCTTGAGCGTTTTGTGTTTCCGTGCGAGCCACTTGATTTTGCCCCGAAACAATAATTACATTTCATTATAGTGGTTACGGACTAAATCGTAACCATACTTTCTTTCTAAACGGCGCACGGTAAAATGCCCTCGCGCCATCTCTTGAAAGTGATTCATAAAAACTAAATTCACGGTGGCTCCTCCAAGGGCTCCTATCACCGGCACCAATTGAGCGGCGAGTTTTTCCCCAACGACAACTTGAAAGCGAGAAGCGATAGCACTTAACCAGCGGGTTACCATCGGGGCACTTTCTTTCGTAAGAACTCTATTGCCGACATTTTTCGCAACGTCGCCCAATGATTTTGCTAAAGCAGCGCGGGTCATGAAGTAACCCGAGCCTGCGGTATCATCTGACTTTGAATAACCTTCAAAGGCAAAGACTTCCAGGCAGGCATACTGTGTTTCGAGGCTTGCGGGGTCTTCACCTTCGCTGATGGCGATATCAATAATCGAACGCATGATAACAGATGTAGAAAATGGAAGTTCTGCAAGTAAAGCTGCGGGACCAAAGAGGCCACTGGCAGCTCCACTGCCGACGACAAGTGCTCGATGGAAAAAGTTATCCGGTTTGGTGTGGGTTTTCTTGTTTAAAGTTTTATTTGCTGCCTGATAACTGAGATGAATCGACTTTTCAGCAGTTTTATGAATGAGACTCTGTGCTTGTTTGGGCAAGAGCACTAAGCCTTTTTCAAGTGGCGCTCCTGCCATAGAGGCAAGGCGCGCAGGAAGGCTCGGGTGCTCTAATGATTTTTTGGCCGACTTCAGTGATTGAAGATCTTCAGCAGAAATATTCATTTCTTAGATCCCTGCTTGGCCTAATAAGTAGGCGGCCTTTTGAAGTGCTGGATTCATTAGAATTTCATTTAAGCTCCAGCTTTCCGATTCTTCTTTATCGAGAAGTTGATCGAGCATCAAGAGCATATCTTCGACCGTTACAAGGCCAATGACTTCATCATCCTCAGAGATAAGACAAGCCGAAGCTTTGTTCTCTATAAAGTAATTCAAAATTGTTTTCACAGGAGTGTCGAGTTGAAAGCTCGTCAACTCTTCCGAGCCAAGTAGCTCTTCCACCGAGGTGAGTTCTGAGGGTTCGCTCAAGAGATCTTTCTCGGCAATAAGGCCCAGAACTTCGCCAGAATCTTCATCGACAACAGGCAGATGGCGCACCCAAAAGTTTGCCATGATTCTGTGGGCATCTTTGGCGCTGACAGACTTTCCCACGGTAATAAGTTTGTCTGACATATGCTCCTTCAAAGTGAGTTTCATAGCGATTCCTCCTTTTGTAGGGATAAGGGCACTGATCTGTCTATTTTAGCAGGGTTCTTAGGGAAAGAGGGGGTGAACTGCAAGAAAGCAGAATTTATAAATTCACAAGTAAATACAATAACTTAGAAACTCTTGCTTGATTTTTGTCTGGGAAACATGATAAACCCTATAAGTTCCAAAAAAATAAACAACTTAGATGGGGATCTACGCCAATGCTTTATCAATGGCTCTACTCGATGGCTGATCAGTTTTCACCGCTGAATGTCTTCCGATACATCACCGTGCGAACTTTCATTTCTTTTTTTACCGCGTTTTTACTGTGCTGGATTTGGGGTCCACACTTCATCAATCGTTTGAAGATGAAGCATTTTGGTCAAAGTATTCGCGATGATGGTCCTCAGACTCATAAGAAAAAAGCAGGCACACCGACAATGGGTGGTGGGTTGATTCTTCTTTCGACTCTGATTCCATGTCTTTTGTGGGTTGATATGACGAACCCATTGGTGTGGGGAGTATTGATCGTCACTTGGGGTTTTGGTTTGATCGGTTATATCGATGACTGGTTGAAAGTGAGTAAGAAAAACTCAAAAGGTCTTTCAGGCAAGATTCGTTTAGCAGGCGAGTTTGCGATCAGTGGTTTAGTTGTTGCCTACTTGGTGCACTATCACAGCTTAAGCACGGCTGTGACAATTCCATTCATGAAATCAATTTCTTGGGATTTAGGTAACTTCTATATCCTTTTTGCTTCATTGGTGATTGTGGGAACTGCGAATGCCGTGAATTTGACGGATGGTCTTGATGGTTTGGCAATTGTTCCAGTGATGATTTCAGCAGCCACGCTAGGTCTTTTTGCCTATGTGACAGGTCACTTCTCGATTGCTTCCTATTTGCAAATCCCTCACGTGATGGGAGCTGGAGAGTTAACACCTGTGGCAGCAACTGTTGTTGCCGCAGGTATGGGTTTCCTATGGTTCAATACTTACCCAGCACAAGTTTTCATGGGAGACGTAGGATCTTTATCATTAGGTGGTTTTTTAGGAACCATGGCAGTGATGACACAAAACGAATTGTTAATGGTTCTTTTAGGAGGAGTTTTCGTAGTCGAAGCCCTTTCCGTGATCACACAAGTCATTTCGTTCAAAACGACAGGAAAGAGAGTCTTTAAAATGGCTCCGATTCATCATCATTTTGAACTTGGGGGACTGACCGAAACGAAGATCATCGTTCGTTTTTGGATCATTTCTATTTTGTTAGCTGTTTTAAGTTTAGCCACTCTAAAGTTGAGGTAAGTAAATGTTTAAAGAGTACAGTGAATTAAAAGATAAAAGAATCCTAGTAGTCGGTTTAGGAAAAACAGGTGTAGCGCTTGCGCACTTCCTGACTAAATACGGCGCGCAGGTGACTGTAACGGATCATAAATCTAAGCCGGAATTGTCAACTCAGCTAGAGCAGTTGGGTGATCTTCCGATTAAGTATGAGTTGGGTGGACATAGCCCTAAAACTTTTATTGCTCAGGACCTTGTGATTCTTTCTCCAGGTGTACCGAGCAATTTAAAGATTTTTGAATACGCTAGATCTCAAGGAATTAAAATCACAGGAGAGTTTGAATTCTCTGCGGGATTTATTAAAGAGCCTATCATTGCATTGACAGGAACTAACGGTAAAACCACTGTTGCAAAAATCACGGAAGCGATTTTGCGTGAATCAGGTGTTTCTACATGGGTTGGTGGGGCCAATGATAAACCACTTGTGGAATACCTACGCCTTGATACTAGATCTCAGGTAGTGATTGCGGAAGTGTCTAGCTTCATGCTTGAGCACTGTGAGAGCTTTAACCCAATGAATGTCGTATTTACGAATCTAGCTGAAAACCATTTAGATCGTTACCGTTCAATGGAAGAGTATGTAAACGCAAAACGTAAGATCTTTAAAAATACGAACCAAGCAACGACAAGCATTTTAAATGCGGATGACAATGCAGTGGTTGAGTTGGCAAGAGATCCAGCGGTGCAAAGAGGACGTATTTTCTACTTCTCTCGTAAGCCGGCTCTAGAGCCACAAATTATGAATATTGGTGGAGCTGTAAATATTGGTGATGAGATTCGTGTAAGAACGGGTCCTGAAATTGAAACCTTCACAATCAAGAACATCAAAATGCGCGGTAAACACGCCATTGAAAATATGATGGCAGCTATCTTGGCTTCTCGCGAACACGGCGCTACACGCGAAGCTGTGCAAAAAGTGATCGACAGTTTTGGTTCACTTCCGCATAGAATCGAGTACGTACGCAAAGTGGGTGGAGTGATGTTTTACAACGACTCTAAGGCGACGAACGTACATGCTGTATTAAGAGCTCTAGATACGTTTGATGAAAACGTAATTCTTATTGCGGGCGGTAAAGATACGAACTTGAATTATGAGCCACTGCGCACGGCTGTGAAGAGAAAAGTAAAAACTTTGATCTTAGTAGGTGAGGCAAAAGAGCGTATCAATCGTGATCTTGGTGACTTCTCTGAAACGTTCTTAATTGGAACATTCGAAGAGGCTGTTTTGATTGCTTACCAAAAGTCTAGGATTGGAGACGTAGTTCTTCTGTCTCCAGGTTGTTCAAGCTTCGATATGTTCGATAGCTTTGAAGAAAGAGGCGAGTACTTCAAAGAAATTGTTAGAAAATTTAACTAGAATCATCCAAACTATGAGGGCTCTCGGAAACGAGGGCCCTTATTGTTTTTCACGGAGAGGGATTTTCATGAACGTTTTAAACCTGTCATTGCTTTCATTGGTTTTGGTAATTCTATCAGCGTGCTCTTCAAACACTTTAAAGGTTCGCCAAGAACAGCGTGAGAAGCTTGCGGTTTCAACGGGTATGTACTGTGACTTCGTAAGTGGTGATATGTTTCCGGATATAGAAGTTGAGCTCAGTCTGCAAATGGCGCGTCGCTGTGATGCGGGTAAGAACTTTACTATGACTCAGTTTAGAAACTCTTCTAATCATAACGGTGTTCTGTATTGCTGCCACTCAGCGCGCATGGAGAAAAAGAACTTGCCGGCTCCAACACCTCGTCGCGCCACTCCAGTTGATAAAAAAGACGGAGATATCGTCGAAGCTCCCTAGGTCTAGCTTTGTCTTTACAAATTCCTCTGCTCTAGACGATTAGCCAGAGCTTTGAGTAAGATGAAGTGGGGGAATTTGGAGTATGTTGCGATATCTTTCTAGCAGCCTTTTTCTGGCTATCATCACACTTCTTGGAATTGGTTTAGTTCAGGTTTATTCATCTAGTTTTATCTTCGCGATTGAATCCTATGGGGACGGACTTTACTTTTTCAAACGCCAGCTTATCTTTGCCATTATTTCCTTTGGTGTTTTAATTGGCACCATTCACATTCCTTTTAAGTACTTCGAAAAATACGGCTGGGCCCTTTGGTTAGTAGCAGCACTTGGAGTGGCGGCGACGTTTATTCCAGGGGTGGGGGTGAAGGTAGGCGGAGCTGCTCGTTGGTTGCGCTTGCCTCTTGGTTTGCGTTTTGAGCCAGGTGAGCTTTTGAAGATCACTTTTAGTATTTGGTTTGCAAGCCTCTTGGTTCGTCAGAGTAGTTTCCTAAGCAGAATTAAAATGCATTGGTTGTTTTTGATGATGGTGGCGCCATTAATGCTGCTCTTAAAGCAACCTGACTTCGGAACTTTTGCAATTATCATTTTAGTGGGCGTGGCTCTGCTTTTTGCTTTTGGTTTGCAGTGGAAATACATCGCCGGAGCTTTTGCGATTATTCTTCCGGCATTTTACTTTTTAGTGATGATGGTGCCATATCGTAAGGCCCGTGTTTTGGCATTTTTAGATCCTTGGGCAGATCCTGCGCAGAAGGGTTTTCAAGTCATTCAAAGTATGTTGAGTTTTCACTCTGGTGGATTAACGGGGGTAGGACTTGGTCAAGGTCAGGGCAAACTCTTCTTCTTACCTGAAGCGCACACCGATTTTACAATGGCGGTTTTAGGTGAGGAAATGGGATTTGTCGGATTCGTACTTATTCTTGCCCTGTATGGATTTGTTGTGTTCCGTGGCATTCAGATTTCTGTGAAATCAGAAGAGCCTTTTAAAAAAGCTCTCTGCCTTGGTTTATCAGTGACTTTTGCACTCAGCGTATTTATCAATGCTGGAGTTGTAATGGGATTGCTTCCAACGAAAGGTTTAACCCTGCCATTTCTCAGTTATGGTGGAAGCTCGTTGATCTCATTGTGTTTTATGTTTGGATTAATTCTGAATGTGGAAAACTCGTTAGAGAGTGATAAATTTTCAAGACGATTCGGAAATCGTTGGAATGCATCGAGAGTAAAAGGTTCATGAGTAAGAAAACAATTGTAATTGCAGGTGGTGGAACTGGGGGACATATTTATCCTGGGATCGCCATCGCGCGGGCACTGGAGAAGATGGATCCTTCTGTAGAGATTCACTTTGTAGGTACGTCTCGTGGTTTAGAGTCTAAAATTATTCCCCGCGAAGGTTTCCCTCTCCACTTGATTGAATCAGGTCAGTTGAATGTCAGCAGTCCTATAAAAAAGCTAAAAACGTTATTTAAAATTCCTTTAGGAATCTGGCAGTCTGTTCGCCTTTTGACTCAGTTGAAGCCTCTGTATGTGATTGGAGTGGGCGGATATGCCTCAGGTCCCTTCGTGCTTGCGGCGAGCATTGTGGGTTTTAATACCGCGATCTGGGAGCCGAATGCGATGCCGGGGATGGCCAATCGATTCTTAGCGCGCTTCGTGGATAAGTGTTTTGTCGTTTTTGATGAGGCCGTAAAGCACCTAAAAAATAAGAACATTCTCCGAGTCGGCATGCCGGTTCGCGCAGAGATTGAGCTGGGTTCTTCAGAAACTAAGGAAAATTCAAAATTTCATTTGCTCTCTTTTGGTGGTAGTCAGGGTTCTCGCGTTATTAATCAATGCTTAAACACAGCAGTGATGCAGGGCGGGGAGTGGACTGAGAATTTGTCAATTGTCCATCAATTGGGTTCTTGGGATTACAAGGATATTACCGATAAGTATGCGGGGGCTCCCTGTGAAGTGTCGACATTCGAATTTATCTTTGATATGCCGAAGTACTACCAGTGGGCAGATATTGTTGTTTGTCGAGGCGGCGCAAGTTCTATTGCAGAGGCGGCTGCGTTCGGTATTATACCAATCATCGTTCCTATTCCGGCAGCGGATAACCACCAGCAGCGCAACGCAGAGGCGCTTTTGGAGAAAAACGCCGGCCGAATGATTTTGCAACACGATTTGACACCGAGTAGGTTGATTTCTGAAATTCAAACCTTGCGCAAAGACCCTGCGATGCGCGCGGAAATGGTTCAGAATATTAAGAAATTTTACACACCTCAGGCGGCGGAAAAAATCGCGAAGGAAATCTTACAATGAGACTTCAGAACGCAAAATTTCATTTTATAGGTATTGGTGGCATCGGAATGTGTGGGCTTGCAGAGCTTTTACACAATATGGGTGCCAGAGTTTCTGGAAGTGATCTTTCTGAAAATGCAAATACTGATAGATTGAAAGAGCTAGGAGTGACAGTCCACAAAGGGCATTCGGCGGCGCATGTCGGAGCTGCGGATGTTGTGGTGTACTCTAGTGCGATTCGTTTTGAAAATCCAGAAATCGCAGAAGCTCGCGCTCGTCAGATTCCATTGATTCCACGTGCAGAGGCTTTGGCAGAGATTATGCGGTTAAAACGCGGCATCGCAGTTGCGGGGACACACGGTAAAACCACCACGACATCTATGACTTCAGCAGTTTTCTTAAAAGCTGAACTAAGTCCTACTATTATGGTGGGAGGCCGCTTTGAACTTATCAAGTCCACAGCGCACTTAGGGAGCGGCGAGTGGTTGGTAGCAGAGGCCGATGAGTCTGATGGGAGTTTCCATAAACTCTCTCCTGAAATTGCCATCATCACTAATATCGACTCTGATCACTTAGATCACTTTAAAACTTTTGAGAACTTGCAAAAAAGTTTTTATGACTTTGCTTTGCGAGTACCATTCTATGGCAAAATCATCGCTTGTGGTGATGACCCAATTATTCGTTCAACGTTTGTGAACTTTCCAAAGCGAATTCTGTTCTATGGATTCGAAGAGACCAATGACTTAGTTGTTTCTGGGTCGGGTGGACGCTACGCTCTTCATCGTACGGATAAGCTCTTAGGAGCAAAACATCTCGTCGGAGAGTTCTCATTAAAGTTCCCAGGGAAACACAATGCCCTCAATGCGGTGGCAGCGATCTGCGCGGGTATGGCTGCGGGAATTCCTTTTGCAGTTTGTGCTTCAGGAATTGAGCTTTTTGATGGTGTGGATCGTCGCTTTCAGTTTAAGGGCGAAAAACGCGGTATCAAAGTTTACGATGACTATGGTCATCACCCAACAGAGGTGCGCGCTGTTCTGCAAGCTTTCAGAGAGAAATATCCTGAGAACCGTTTGATTGTTTATTTTCAACCGCATCGTTATTCAAGAACTCAGCATTGCTGGGATGATTTTATGACTGCGTTCAAGGAAGCGGATGAAGTTTTGCTGGCGGACATTTATGCCGCAGGAGAAACACCGATTCCAGGGATTAGCAGTGAAAAACTAGCACTCGATTTGCAACATAAAAGTGCCAAATACTTTATGCGTGATGAAACATCAGCTCAGAAGGTTATGGGAATCCTGAAAGAAGGAGACGTGTTCGTGACCTTGGGTGCAGGTGATGGATGGAAATTAGGAATCGATCTTCTTTCTGTTCTTGGATAATTAAAAATAATAATTGAAAAAGGGAAGGTGAGGCGATGAGTCTCACCTTTTTTTATTTATATTTCAGCATTGGCTTTGAATAGGTTATCCTTTGACGGCATCATCGCTTAACTATCTTTGAAAGGAAAATGACACCTATGAGAAATCTTATTGTCCTCTTTCTTACTACGCTCGCCATTCTTGGTTGTAAGACGACGCTTCAATCAAGTCCTCAGTATGCACAAGCCGTTCGTAAAGATATTTCTAGCTCTCAAGCATCGGGAACTCAATACGCTATTGCCACTCAAGGTGTTTACGCCAGTAGGGCGGCTCAGTGGGCCTTTGAACAAGGGGGGAATATCATAGATGCTATGGTCGCAGCCTCTTTTGTAATTTCGGTCGAACGACCTCAGTCGACGGGAATTGGTGGTGGAGGATTCTTAGTCTATTACGATTCTCAAACGAAAAAAAAGTATGCTATTGATTTTCGTGAAAGAGCACCTTTAAGAGCTACGGAAACCATGTTCGTAAAAAATGGCGTGGTTCAAAATGATCTTGCACAAGACAGTATCCTGAGTGTGGCAGTTCCAGGAATGGTTGCGGGGTTAAGTGAAATCCACGCGAAGTTTGGAAAACTTCCTTGGGCTGAAAATCTAAAACCTAGTATTGAGTTGGCAGAAAATGGTTTTGATTTGTATCCCGAGTTTCGTCGGGCTCTTCTTGCTCGCCAAGCACAAATATTAAAAGACCCAGAGGCTAAAAAAATCTTTCTTGTGGATGGAAAAGTTCCAGAGTTAGGGGTGCGAATCTATCAGAAGGATCTTGCTCAGAGTTTGCGTCTCATTGCTGAAAAAGGAAGAAATGGATTTTATAAAGGCAAGATAGCAGACTCTATTGTGGGGCTATCGAAAAAGAAAAAAGGCATTATCTCGCAAAAAGATTTAGACACCTACACCGTTAAGTGGCGAGATCCTGTTGAAGCTAAATACAAAAACTTTGATATCGTCTCGATGCCACCACCAAGTTCAGGTGGCATCCACGTCATTCAGTTTTTAGAGTTTTTAGAAGGAGATTCGTTAAGATCAAAGAAGCCTCTTTCAACGGAGTCGATTCATCTTGCGGCGTCAGCTTTGCAATCTTCTTTTTCCGATCGCGCGAAATATCTCGGAGACCCTGACTTCGTGAAAGTTCCAGTGAAAGGGTTGATCTCTAAGGAATACGTCAAAAGTCGCAGGCAAGAAGTTGATTTGACGAAAGCGCGAAAAATGTCGCAGGTACAGGCGGGGATTCCACAAGCCTACGAGTCCGTCGAAACTACTCATTTATCTATAATAGATGCACAAGGAAATGCCGTGAGTTCAACTCAGACGATCAATGGTTGGATGGGCTCGGGGATTGTAGCCCCGGGAACAGGAATTGTTCTTAATAATGAAATGGATGACTTCTCTGCTCAAGAGGGGGCGAGTAATTTATTTGGAGCCGTTGGAGGTAAGCCGAATGCGATTGCTCCATTAAAAACGCCACTCAGTAGTATGTCGCCAACAATAGTTATGAAAGATGATAAGCCGGTTCTTGCGGTGGGCGCACCCGGGGGAACAAGAATTATTAGCTGTGTGGCGCAGACAATTTTGAACTATCTGGAGTTCCAAATGCCATTGGTGGATTCTGTTTCATCCATTCGGTACCACCATCAATGGCAACCGGATACGCTCTTTTTTGATCCTCCAGGGCCTGCTCCCGAGGTGACGAAGTCATTAGAAGAGATGGGTTATAAAGTGAGTATTGAACCCGTACCTTGTTACGTAATGGCTGTTTCTAAAGAGGGAAAAACTTTAAGAGCTGTCGCAGATCCACGAGATATTGGAATAGGGATCGCTAAGTAATTCTTAAGGTGAATTTAAAAAGGCAGCTCAAAGGCTGCCTTTTTTGTTTTCTGTGTGTCGGGTCCTCTAAGACGCTCGTTGTCCTGTGATGATGGCGTTCAACTGAATCACAGAAGCTTCGAGCACTTCGGACTGTGAAGTGAGGTCCTCAGAGGCAGAGGCGCATTCTTGAGCCGCCGCCGCATTGGCTTGTGTAATCTTATCCATTTCGTTAAGAGCTCGATTGATTTGAATCACACCCACCTCTTGCTCGGCGCTAGCCGTAGAGATTTCTTTATTCAGCGTAGAGAGGTCTTCGATGGTTTCAACGATGGCCTTTAAGGATTGTTCGCTAGATTGAACAACAGCGTGCCCTTGCTCAATTTTTTCAACGCTTTCACTAATCAAAGTTGAAATCTCTTTAGCAGAGTTTGCGCTGCGCAGGGCGAGTCCGCGTACGGCATCAGCGACGACGGCAAAACCTTTTCCATGTTCTCCAGCGCGGGCGGCTTCCACGGAAGCGTTCAGTGCTAAGAGATTTGTTTGAAAGGCAATATCATCAATTACAGTAATAATCTCTTCAATGCGCTTGGAGCTTTTTGAAATCTCATCCATCGATGAAGTCAGCTTACGCACTTCTTGTTCACCGATGCGCGCTTTTTGCTGTGCTTGTTCAGCCAAGTCACGAGCGCGACTGGCGTGCTGTGTATTCATAGACACCATACTCGAGACTTCTTCGGTGGAAGCAGAGGTCTCTTCGATGGAGGCTGCGGAGCGAACAGCGGCGTTACTCAAGTTATGGCTGGCAGAAAGAATCTCGCGACCTGTTCCAGAAACTTGCAAACCTGCTTGGCTGAGCTTATCGATGACAAAGGTTAAAGCACCTAGAGGCTTACGAATAAAGACAAATGAAATTACAAGAATTGTAGATGTGATTAGCAACGCCCAAAGTAAAATAGAGCCAGTGGTATTGTTGGCGGCTTGAATCACGCGATCTTTTGATGATGTCACCGCAAAGACCCCATGGAGTCGGCCATCTTTCCAGTCCTCCATTGGATAGCCTAAGATATCTTTTCCATTTCCCCATGGGCTCGTGGAAGGGTTTCCGTGACAGGTGAGGCAGCCTTGTTGGGCGCTTAGGCGTACGGGTCTATAGACAGTAACAGCTTTGTTTGAGTTCTCCACGATCTCAGGAAGATCTGGTGCATCTAAGAAGCGTTGTAAAATAGCTTTTTCATGTTCATCTGGCGTGTTGGATTTGCGACGAGCATCGTTGGCAAATACACGGAAGGTGTAATTGTCTTTTTCTGAATCTGCATAGCCGACTTGAATCGAAGCAAAGATAGGAACTTTGCGCAGCAGATTTTCTTTAACTTCTTGCGGGATGTTGCCATCTGAATACTTTTCGGCAGCGTGAGCAAATTCTTCTTTAAGTCCGCCTTGAGTGGCGACGTAGGTGCGGATGGCTTCTAAGCGACTTAGGATGGCTTGCGATTTCTCAACCAGTTGTTTTTCGCCCTGTTCATGAACTTTAGTATAGGTGATGGCGACGGCGGCCAAAGAGCAGACCAAGCATGACGAAGCAATAGTGAGAATAATCTTGCTTGAAAGTTTCATAGTGTAAGGACTCCTTTGAGGTGCAGATACGATGTTTATCGGCTTGTTAAGATTTAATAAAATGGGTAATCCCTCGCATTTGTAATATTTGCGACGAAGGTCTTGATTTGGCTGCGGGCAATTTATGAGGAGCTTGCTTGTTGCTAGAGTGAAGGAAGGACGTTGTACAGAAAGAGCCGAAGTGAAAAAGTTAGTTTTACAGTTAGTGTTCGGAGTTATTGTATTTCCTGCGATGCTAACAGGGTCTCTTTACTATCTTAACTCCATTGGTTTTTTCAATCTGACAGCAGTGGAAGTCAGTGTTGAAAACTTACCAGTAGGGCAAGAGCAGTTCTTGGAGCCGCTTGTAACAGATCTAAAATCCTCCTTAGAAAAGTATAAAAATGTTTCGCTTTGGAAATTGCCTCTTAAGAGAATTTCTTCAGAGGTGGCGAGTGAGAATTGGATTATGAATTTGAATGTGAAAAGAAGTTGGCCGACGACTCTTTCAGTTCGTATTCAACCGCATGAAGTAAAACTACTTTTAATGAGTAAAGGTGGAAAGCTCACTCCTATTATTAAAGAAGGGCAGATGTTGAATCCTGTGGATTCAAGGCAAGCTCCAGATGTTGCCCTTGTAGAAGGCGACGCCTTTGAAAAAAATCCTGAGCTTCGCAAGAAAGCGGTAGCAGTGATCGAACAAATTCCGGACGTGGGACCTTTCAGCAAAAAGACCATCGCAGAAATTCGTCATAATAAAAATGAAGGTTTCTGGATGACGTTGGTGAAGTCAGGAATCACGGTGAAGATGGGGGAAGAGCAAGTTGCGCTCAAGGCTTCACGCGTGAGTCAGGTCGTTGAGTATTTGGAAAATCGTCAGTTTGAGGCGCGCGTCATAGATGCGAACCTCTCAAAGAAAGTCCTTGTCAGGTTGCGTAAGGGTCCCTAAGCTTAAGTCTGGAGGACCGATCAAAGTCGGGTGTATACCCCCTTAATAACCATTTGAAATGATTTTAATTGGTGGTCCTACAACATAAGTTTTGCATCCGTGAGGACTTAAGGATGAGTACATCGAAACCGAAAGCACCGGTATTGGCTGGGTTGGACATCGGCTCCACAAAAGTTTCATTTGTTATTGGAACAGTCAATCCGGACGGAAAAATTGAAGTCGTAGGTGTTGGCACCGCTCCCAATACAGGGATTCGTCAGGGTGTCGTCGTTAATATTGAAGCAACAACTGAATCCATCAAGAAGGCTAAAGAAGAAGCTGAATTGATGTCTGGATACTCTGTCAACGAAGTGTGGGCAGGTGTTGCAGGCGTTCATATCTCTTCTTTTGACTCTAAAGGAATGGTGGCGATTAAGAATCGTGAAGTCACAGCTTCCGAAATCGATCGCGTGATTGATGCTGCTAAGGCCGTTGCAGTGCCTGCAGATCGCACAGTTTTGCACGTTTTGCCAAGAGAGTTTAAAGTCGATGGGCAAGACGGAATTACCGATCCTATCGGCATGTCAGGTATTCGCTTAGAAGCGAATGTTCATATCGTGACGGGAAGTCAAAGCGCTATCAATAACTCTATTAAATGTATCGAAAAAGCAGGCCTGAAAATTGGCGGTCTGGTGTTGGGGCAATTGGCTTCAGCAACAGCAGTGATTTCAAATGACGAGAAAAACCTTGGGGTTTGCGTTGTTGATATGGGCGGTGGTGCTTGTAACGCTCTTTACTTTGTAAATGGCAGTGTTGCTCATTCATCAACGATTCCAGTCGGTGGTCAGCATTTCACACACGATGTGGCAGTAGGTCTTCGTACTCCTCAGTTTGCTGCTGAAGAATTAAAGAAGAAATACGGTTGTGCGATGGCTTCGATGGTCAATGATAATGAAACTATCGAAGTAGAAGGTGTAGGCGGTCGTAAGGCTCGCTCGATCCCTCGTAAAGATCTTGCTGATGTTATCGAAGCAAGAGCTGAAGAAACATTAAATTTAATTGCAAACGATCTTCGCATGAGTGGAGTGATGCCAATGCTAGGTTCAGGAATTGTCCTAACTGGTGGTGGCAGTCAGCTCGACGGTCTTGTGGAGATGGGTGAGTTTATCTTTGATATCCCCGTTCGTAGAGGGGCTCCTCGCGAAATTGGCGGACTAACAGATGTTGTAAAATCTGGAGAGTATTCAACTTCTGTAGGCTTATTAATGTATGCCCTCAGCCAAAAGAAAGACCTGATGACGTCCCATGGACAGGAAGTCAATATCGGTGAATCTTTGGATGGCATCACTAAGAAGATCAAAGATTTTTTTGGACAGATTTTTTAAAATTATTTTACTCGGTAAGTGCCGTCGATTTGGCACTTGATCTTATTTGGGGGAGGATCAGAACATGTTTGAATTGGAAGAAAATATCAGCATAGGTGCAAATATTAAAGTTGTAGGTGTTGGCGGAGGCGGAAGCAACGCTGTATCTACAATGATCGAATCAGGTATGACTGGTGTTGAGTTCATCGTAGCTAACACAGACATCCAAGCATTGAACGCAAACAAAGCTTCTAACAAAATTCAGCTTGGTCTTGATTTAACGAAAGGTCTTGGCGCTGGTGCAAATCCAGATGTTGGCCGTCGTGCTGCGATTGAGTCCTACAATGAAATCGTAGAAAAACTTGAAGGCTCTGACATGGTTTTCGTAACTGCTGGTATGGGCGGTGGAACGGGAACTGGCGGTGCTCCAGTTGTAGCGAAAATTGCAAGAGAGCTTGGCGCTCTTACTATTGGTGTTGTAACTAAGCCTTTCTTATTTGAAGGTAAAAAACGTGGCAAACACGCTGAAGGTGGCTTGCAAGAGCTTAAGGAAAATGTTGATACACTGATCGTTATTCCTAACCAAAAGCTTCTTTCAATCGCTGCGGAAAGAACTCCTCTATTAGATACATTCAAAAAAGCAGATGAGGTTCTTCTTCAAGCTGTTAAAGGTATCTCTGATTTGATCAACATCCGTGGTCTTATCAACTTAGACTTTGCAGATATCAGAACGGTTATGTCTTCTAAAGGTATTGCGATCATGGGAACAGGATCTGCAACTGGTGATAACAGAGCTGTTGAAGCTGCAACTGCTGCAATTTCTTCTCCTCTACTAGAAAATGTTAAAATTGATGGTGCTACTGGCATTATCATCAACGTGACTGGTGGATCTGACTTGTCATTATATGAAGTGAACGAAGCTTCTACTTTGATCACAGAAGCTGCTCATGAAGATGCGGAAATCATTTTCGGTGCAGTTATTGACGAAAGCATGGGCGATGAAGTTCGTGTAACTGTTATTGCAACTGGCTTTGATTCTCACGAAGTAAAACTTGTGAATGATATGGCTCAAGTTAATCAGATGCAAAATTTCTTGAACAACCAAAATCATATGCATTTCAATTCAATGAACATGAATATGAATAATATGCAGATGCCGCAAATGCCTCAGTATCCACAAATGCCGGCTATGCCACAAATGCCTCAGATGCCACCGCAAATGAACATGCCACAGATGCCAGTAATGCCATCTATGCCACAAATGCCAGTAGCACCTCCGGCAGTTGAGTTGCCACCGATTTCTGCAGTTCAATCTCAAGTTATGAATTTCACGACGACTCCGTCTCAAGAAGTTCCAATGATGGAAGTTGAGCCAGCAATGCCAGTTGTTCAGCCAATGGTGCAACAACAACCGATGGCCCCTCAAACTCCTGTTGTTGAAACGGTAGCGCCGGTGATGCCAGCAGCTCCTGCTCAAGAAATGACTGCTCCGGTATCTCAAGAGGTTGCAACTCCGATCCAGCCACAGATCGAAGCTAACATTTCTTCTCGTGATATGTTGTTGGCAAAAGCTCGTGCTTTCAAAGAAAGCCAAGACCTTAAAGCAAAGCACAACAATCCTGAGCAGCTTTCAATGAACGTTGATCATGAACAACAATCTCTAGAAGAAGCTCGTCGTATGGCAAGAGAAGTACTTAGCTCTCCATTTTCGAACCAAAATCTAGAAGTTCCTGCTTTTATCAGAAAAAAACAGGGTTTTGATCTGAACAACTAAAGTGAAAGCTTGGTTTATTTCAGATCTTCATTTGAAAACACAAGAAGAGCGCAATGGGAAAATCCTATTGCGCTTTTTGCGTTCTCTGAAGCAAGAAGAAGATCTCTCGCAAACGCACTTGTACCTCTTAGGTGACATTTTTGATCTTTGGATTGGCAGTCACTCTTATTTTGCAAAGCAATTTCCTGATATTTTAAAAGCTCTTAAAGATCTCGTCGATGGTGGGGCTAAGGTTGTCTATATCGAAGGAAATCATGATGTTCACGTCGAAGGCTACTTTCAAAAGTTTTTGGGTGTTGAAGTTCATGTGGAAGCTCAATATGTAGAGCTAGATGGTTTGACAGTTCGCTTAGAGCATGGAGATCTGATCAATCTGAATGATGTCGCTTACTTGCGCTATCGCTCAATCATTAGAAATCCATTTATTAAGCCCTTAGGGGATTTGCTACCAGGAGCTTTTTGGAGTTACATCGGGAACAAAGCGAGTCAAAAAAGTAGATCGCGTTCCGGGAACTATCAAGTTAGAAACGCCGAAGGGTTAAAGCAGATGATCTGCGCACACACGCCAAGAGCTTATCAAGAAAAGCCTTTTGACGTGATTATCTCCGGGCATATGCATGTTTACGTTGATGAAACAGAGCAGATCTCTGGAAGATCGGTAAGAACTATCAATCTAGGATCATGGTTCGAAAATACGATCAAGGTTCTTTGTATTGAAGGCGGGAAGCCTCGGTGGGTAGAGATTCATAGCGAATAAAAAAAAGGCAGCCTAAAGAGCTGCCTTTTTAATTTAGAATTTTCTTTAAACTAGAAGTTCATCGTATAGCCGACAACACCTTGAACGCCAGAGAATGTCGTTCTTAAGTCAGAGTTTCGAAGTTCAACTTCAGAAGATCCGCCACATTGAGTAACGTCTGGGATAGAGCCATTTGTACAGTTTCCACCCGTTGTTAGGTTTCTTTCGATCGGCATATAGCGCAGATTCCCTTCCACTGTTAAGCAGTGAGCGTCAGAGAAGCAGAAGTCCACCCCAATACCACCCATCACACCAAATGCACTGCCTTTGAATTTAAGATCATGTGCACCTGCCGTAATCTCGCCATTCAAGGTTCCATAGCCTAAACCGGTCTGCATATAGAATTTAATAAATGAGTTTTCAAGTGGCGTAACACGGAATATCGGAAATACTGTGAAGCCAGAAAGCCCATAATCATAGCTTCCGCCAGGTCCGCTGCCATCTTGTTTTTGAAAGAAGTATGAAGGTCTAAAGACAAAAGAATACATTGTGCCCGAGAAACGGTAGTTCCAAGAGCCCATGATTTCCCATGCGTTGCCAAGGTTTTTCGTAGAAGCACCTGTTGCGGCTGCAGCATCGATAGCGGAGTTCATGTCATCTTGACCCGCAGAAACTGTGGCAATAGCAATCCCTAAAGAAATATCTCCAGTGGAAGCGCGTGGAACAAAACGTCTCTGTGCTTCTGCAGTTTGTGGTAGTAGTGAGCCGACGACAGCGATGGCTAAAAATAAACTGATGGCACCCTTATTGTGAAACATCAAAAATCCTCCAACTTCTAAAAATCCGAGTCACAGGTTTGATTCTTTCACAGAGTGATTTAATATAAAACATCGAAGCGTTTTCTAAAGATCACTGCAAGACCTTCGGCTAAGAATAGAATCACTCAGTATGAAAAAAAATATTAAGGACTTCAATGGACGCACTCTCAGAAAAAACTCTCTCTACTAAAGATGTATATAGCGGAAGCTTTCTCAAGGTGAAGCAGGATGAGGTGCAGGGGCCAGATGGTAAGGTGTACCTACGTGAATATATTCAGCACCCCGGAGCTTCTTTAATCATTCCTTTGTTAGATAACAATAAAGTAGTCATGATTCGCCAATACCGTCACGCGGTGAAGAAAGAGTTCCTGGAATTTCCTGCAGGCAAAAGAGATGCCGGCGAGGATCTCTTGATAACGGCTCAGAGAGAACTTTTGGAAGAAACAGGATACACGGCTAAGGATTGGAAGTTCCTAACGACCATTCATCCTGTGATTGGTTATTCCGATGAGCACATTGATATCTATCTTGCGAAAAATTTAACTTTCTCGAATGTGAAATTGGACGCAGGAGAATTTTTAGAAACTGTCGAAATTGAAATCCCCCAACTTTTAGAGTTGATTCAAAGTGGACATTTGTCAGATGTGAAAACCCAGATTGCTGCCTTTTGGCTTGATAAAATCTTGCGTGGCAGTTGGAATGAACAATCATAGGAGCTCTCATGAATATTCAATCTAAAGATAGCTTTGGCACGAAAGAAACACTTTCTGTCGGTAAGACTCAGTACACGATTTTTAATCAGTCAAAAATCAAACATCCGAATCTTAAAAAACTTCCACGCTCATTAAGAGTTCTACTGGAAAATTTATTGCGCCATGAAGATGGAATGCATGTTACCAAAGATGACGTAGAGTCTTTATTAGCGCTGGATGAAAAATCTCTATCACGTGAAATATCTTTTTTCCCTGCACGTGTGCTGATGCAAGATTTCACAGGCGTGCCTGCTGTTGTCGATCTTGCAGCCATGAGAGATGCTATGAAAGCCTTGGGAGGAGATCCGAAAAAGATCAATCCTTTAGTGCCAGTGGATCTCGTGATTGATCACTCGGTGATGGTGGATTCATTTGGATCAAAAAACTCATTTGATGAAAACGTAAAAATGGAGTTTGCGAGAAACTCTGAAAGATACACATTTTTGAAATGGGGACAGAACGCATTTCAAAATTTTAAAGTGGTTCCTCCGGGGACGGGTATCTGTCACCAAGTTAATTTGGAATACCTTGCAAAGACTGTTTGGAACAATGGTTCTTATGCCTACCCAGATACTCTCGTCGGAACTGATAGCCATACGACCATGGTAAATGGTCTCTCCGTATTGGGTTGGGGTGTTGGTGGAATTGAAGCTGAGGCGGTGATGTTAGGTCAGCCGTTGAGCATGTTGATTCCAGAAGTTATTGGCTTCAAGTTGGAAGGAAACCTTAAAGAAGGTACAACGGCGACAGACTTAGTTTTGACAATTACACAGATGCTACGTCAAAAAGGTGTGGTGGGTAAGTTTGTTGAATTCTATGGGCCTGGATTGAATTCTTTAAGTCTTGCAGATCGTGCGACGATAGCGAACATGGCCCCAGAATATGGAGCTACTTGTGGTTTCTTCCCGATTGATAATGAAACTCTTCGTTACTTAAAAAACTCAGGTAGACCCGCAGAGACATTAGAGCTTGTAGAGTCCTATGCAAAAGCAACAGGTTTATGGAGACATGAGGAAGATGAAAAGAACTTCACTTTCCAAGACACTCTTCACTTAAACATGTCTTCGGTAGAGCCTTCATTAGCAGGGCCAAAGCGCCCGCAGGATCGTGTTCTTTTAAGTCAGGCTCCGGCAGATTTTGAAACTCAGTTAGATAAAACATTTCAAGTTGAACAAACCAAACGTCAAAGAAAGAGCTTTGAAGTTCCCGTCGTTGGCGAAGACTATAGCTTAGGACATGGAGATGTTGTTATTGCGGCTATCACTAGCTGCACGAACACTTCAAATCCAGATGTGATGTTGGGCGCAGGTCTCGTGGCAAAAAAAGCCGTTGAAAAAGGTTTGACGGTTAAGCCATGGGTAAAGACATCGCTTGCTCCGGGTTCACAGGTCGTTTCAGATTACTTAGAAAAAGCGGGTGTTCAAAAGTATCTCGATCAGTTGGGATTCAATCTTGTAGGGTATGGCTGTACAACGTGTATTGGGAACTCGGGTCCTCTTTCAGAGCCTATTAGCGCAGCTGTTGATAAAGGCGATCTCGTTGTTGCTTCTGTATTATCTGGCAATAGAAACTTTGAGGGACGTATCAATCCTCAGGCGAAGGCCAACTACCTTGCTTCACCTATGCTAGTCGTTGCCTATGCTTTAGCGGGGCATATGGGAGTAAACCTCTACAAGGATTCATTGGGTAAAGGACACGACGGCAAAGATGTTTATCTAAAAGATATCTGGCCGTCTAATGAGGAAATTCGCGAGACAGTCCGTAACACGGTTGATGTTGATATGTTTGAAAATCGTTATGGCAACGTCTTTGATGGCACGGCAGATTGGAAAAATATCAAGACGACCTCTGAGCAGACTTACTCATGGACTCCAAGTACCTATATCAAAAATCCACCGTACTTTGATGGTATGAAAAAAGGTTTAGGTAAGTTGGAAGATATTTCGGGCGCAAGAATTTTAGCGCTTCTTGGTGATTCTATCACAACAGATCATATCTCTCCGGCGGGGAGTATTAAAAAAGATTCTCCAGCAGGTCGGTTCCTTATGTCTAAAAACGTAGAGCCAGTAGATTTCAACTCTTATGGTTCACGTCGCGGGAACGATGATGTGATGGTACGCGGAACCTTCGCAAATATTCGTATTAAGAATGAACTTGCTCCGGGAACTGAAGGCGGTGTCACAAAATACGCTCCGACAGGTGAGGTGATGTCCATCTACGATGCGGCAACTAAGTACATGGGCACTAAAACGCCTTTGATAGTTATTGCCGGAAAAGAATACGGTACAGGTTCTTCACGCGATTGGGCGGCTAAGGGAACAAGACTCCTTGGTGTGAAGGCTGTTATTGCCGAGAGCTTCGAACGTATCCATCGTTCGAACCTTATTGGAATGGGAGTTATTCCATTGCAGTTTAAGGATGGCGTGAATCGCAAAACACTGAATTTGGATGGCACAGAGCTACTGTCTATTCGCGGAATAGAGACAATGAAGCCGAGTCAGGTTCTGGAGCTTGAAGTGAAGCGCCAGGATGGAACGATGACTCTGGTTCCTTTAAAGTCACGTATCGATACGGCTGTAGAGTTAGAGTACTTTAAGAACGATGGGATTTTGCACTACGTTCTGAGAAAGCTCACTTAAGAGGCTTGTAAATACGACCGACGAACGAAGCTCCTGTTAGAAGTAATAGGAGCTTTTTCTTTCTTGAGGCCCTAAGGAGCGAGCCCCTTTAAAGCTGTGGAATTGCCTGAAGTATTGCGGATTTTCAATAAATCTGAGAGTCAAGAGTGTATAAAGTTTAGACAAGGCTGTTAATAAGTAAGGGTTGATTTGATTTTTTCCTGAAAGTGTTTAAAAAGTCCGTTTCCATTGATAAATCTCTTCGGGTTCATTGTTTAAAGAAGAAATAAATGTCGAAACGGAGATGACTATGAAGTCAATTAAGTATGGTGTGGTTTTAGCTTCCCTAGTAGCATCACACGCAGCCTCAGCTTCTGTTTGGGGTAAAGTAAAAAACGCATTCAACGACTGTAAGTATTCAAAAGAAGAATACAATCAAACCTATCGCAGTGAAATGCAAAGCACGCAAAAGCTACCGGATCATTTCTTCGGAAAATTCTCTGAGTCTGATTTCGATTCTAAACCTTGGATGAGAGATTTTATTTATGTGATCGTCATTGATAGAGCAGCTAAAGGTGCTGGCGCGCAATCAATGAGAGTTTATGAGAACGGTCGTTTAATTCATAAAGCCAAAGTTTCTACAGGTCGCGAGACTCTTGAGTTAAAGCGTAAAAACAAGTCGTGTACAGGGGCTCCTCCAAAGTCTTACTGGTCTAATACGCCAACGGGTTACTTTACACCGAAGTACTTATCAAAAGACCATGTTTCTAGCTCGTGGGATTCATCAATGCCGTATGCGATTTTTTACGATATCGATAACGGTTTAGCTTTGCATGAAGTTTACTCTAAGTATGCAGGCTACTTGGGAAGCCGCGCTTCAGGTGGATGCACAAGACAAGATGCTACATCAGCGCAGAACTTGTTTAACCAAGTGAGATCAACGGAAGGTCGTCAGATCCCAATGATTCGTGAAGATGGAACTCCTGTTCTTGATGAAGCAGGACGTATGATTTATATCACGAAACAAAACTTCAGAAGTAAGACAAATCCGAACTATGCAACGACATTCAACACGTACAGTGCATTGATTATCGTTGAGGACTCTAGCTTAACAAAATAAGAAATCTGATTCTTTAGATGAAGAATAAAAAAAGGCCGATCTTAGATCGGCCTTTTTTCGTTTAGTGTTGATGTGCTTTATCGATCATAAGAATAAAGGCCATTTCCGTAGCCTCTTCGCGCAGTCTTTCAAAGCGACCTGAAGCTCCACCATGACCTGCATCCATATTGGTTTTCATTAAGATTAAAGAGTTCCCTTTATTATGATCGCGCAGTTTGGCGACCCACTTAGCGGGCTCCCAGTACTGAACTTGAGAGTCGTGCAAGCCTGTCGTTATAAGCATATTTGGATACTTAGCATCGACGACATTGTCATACGGGGAATAAGAAAGAATATACTTATATGCCTCTGTTTCGTTTGGATTTCCCCATTGTTCGTATTCGCCAGTGGTCAGAGGAATCGTTTCATCGAGCATGGTTGTGACAACGTCCACAAAAGGAACTTGGGCTACGATTCCAGTGTAAAGATCAGGGCGCATATTCGTAATGGCCCCCATCAAAAGACCTCCCGCACTTCCACCCATCGCAAAAACTCTTTTCGGGGAGGCGTAGCGCATTTTTAATAAGCCTTCGGTGCAGGCGATAAAGTCTAAGAAGGTATTCTTTTTATGCATTTGTCTGCCGGTATCGAACCACTCGCGGCCCATTTCAGAGCCTCCGCGAATATGGGCAATGGCATAGACAAAGCCGCGATCAACCAAGCTGAAGATGTCGCTGTGAAACCATGGTTCCATGGTCGCCCCATAAGATCCATAGCCATATATTAAAAGGCCTGCTGAAGAATCGAAGTTAAAGTCTTTTTTTCTAATGATAGAAACCGGAACCTTAACGCCATCATGGCTTTCAATCATCACTCGTTCAGCGACATATTTTTCCGCATTATAGTTTGGCACTTCGCGAACTTTTTTTAGCTCTTGCGTGTGTGACTTCATATTAAAATCGTAGATGGAATCCGGAAGTCTTAAAGATTCAAAGTTATATCTCAAAGTATGAGATTGATACTCACGATTATCCCCAATAGATGCTAAGTAGCTTTGGTCTGTGAAAGGGATCGAGTAGGGATTTTTACCATGGCGATCGTAGATGCGAATATGTGTTAAACCATTCTCTCTTTGTTCAAGAACGATATAGTGTTCAAAGACTGTCATGTCTTGAATCAAAGACTTTGGATTATGGGGGATGATCTCTTTCCAGAACTGTCTGTCTGTATCGTAAATAGATGTTTCAAAGACTCTAAAGTTCGTCGCACCATCATTCGATAAGATATAGAACTTATCGACGCCATCAGTGACGGAATACTCGTGTCCTTGTTTGCGTTTTAAGAACAATCGCGGCTTTTGAAGAGGAATGTGCGCATCCAAGAAATGAACTTCAGAGGTTAGAGTGCTGGCAGAACCAATAAAAATAAATTTCTCTGACAAAGATTTATACACGTACGCCGAAAAGATTTCGTCGGCTTCAAAGTAAACCATCTCCTCTTTTCCAGTTTTGATATCAAAGCGGAAGATCTTTTCTGATCGCAAAGTATCGGGATTTTGTTTTGCGTAAAATAAATGCTGATTATCCGCAGCCCATACAAAGTTAGGAGTGATATCTTTTATCTGATGGGAAAGGACTTCACCTGACTTCAGATTTTTAACGGAAACTGTATAGAAACGGCGCCCCACTGTGTCTACTCCATAGGCCATCCACTCTTCATTGGGGCTGATCTTTGGAGAAGTGTTTTGATAGAAGCTATGTCCCTTTGCCATCTCGGGAATATTGAGAAGAACTTCTTCCGTGTGGCTTGCGATATGAGTTCGAGTGTAAAGCGGATATTGCGCACCGACCTCGTAGCGAACTTGGTAATAATAATTCCCTTTTTTTACAGGAAATGAAGATTCATCTTCTTTGATTCGTGACTTCATATCTTTGAAGAGTTCTTCCTCGAGTCCTTTGACGTCTTTCATGCTTTCAGCAGTGAACTTGTTCTCGGACTCTAGATATTTAATAACCTCTGGATTTTCACGATCTTTGAGCCAGAAGTAGTTATCCACTCGAGTGTCACCATGAATGCTCAGGTTGTGTGGTTTCGTCATTGCTTTGGGAGCTTGAGGGGCTTTGTGCATACAAGAGACTCCTGATAAAGTAGTTAGAATCAGAAAAAGATATTTCATTTAAAATTCCGTTGAGTTGTTCTAAGTCTTTTAAGAAGACATAGGCGTATTCAAGCCTATCATGAGTCGAAATGAGAGGAAGTAAGTTTTTACAGGAAACGCCCTGTTGCAAATCAAATTTTTCATGGATCGTATGAAACAAAAGATCTGGAGAATTAGAGTGTCAATCATCAGTAGAAGTTATCTGATAGTCTTGATTTTTGCTTCAAGGAGACTAATTTAGTGGGTTTGCGACTGTCAGCCTGTGGAGCGAGAGCATAATAGGGAAGGGGCCATCCTCAGCAGACGCACTTCCAGCTTCGACTCTCAGGCGTACTAATCCATTCCCATGGCAGCCTGAAATTATAACCTTATACTGAAATCTACTTATTTTATTTAAGTCTAAAAAGTCACATTGAACGTTGCCGGCGTAATCTAAACTTAAAAAATCATATAGATTAGGAACAACCTCTGTATAGGTCCCTCTGTAAGTGAGTGTGTACTCAGTTGAATCTTGTGAGGTAACAGTGAGTTTCGAAGGTACAGAAAATTCTGTAAAGGGACTTACGTAAAAAAAGTTAAAAGAGATCTTCTCTTTTATAATGGGTCTAAGACTATTGGATGATTTAGCCCAAACATTGTTTATGTTCAGCTCAATCGTGACAGTTCCTATATACATTGGTCGAACTTCAAGAAGATAAGTATTTGGGGATTCTGATAATTGTTGAAAGCTTTCTAGGATTCCATTTGTTACGCGAAATGACTTGATAGAGAGTTCTGCCAGTTCTTCAGAAAAAACAGCGTAGACAGGTATGATATGAGAGCTGGTAGAGCTTGGTTCGGAGGAGTAAAGTTGTAAGGAAACAGTCTCTTCTGATGTTTTTAGATCTCCAGCGACAAGGCAATTTGTAAGGCAACCCGTGTGAAATATGATCACCACAAGTAAGATCAAAACTTTTAATAAAGAGATGACTTGTTTCTTAAGGACTAAGATTTTCCCCTCCAAATAAAGTTATATTTACCTTATCGGATCTCGTTCTGAAAATATGAGATTGTAATTTCGTTTGTGTTTATATGATTCATCTATGTCTTAGATGTAGACACGAAAATTAAAAAAGCCGAGGAAACGGCTTTTTTATGGATAGAAATGGCAGAATATGCGGGAGTTTCATTCCCGCAGGGGCGCTAGGCGCGTGCTTCGGTTAAAAGCTGTTCAGCATGGGCTAAAGATGTTTTAGAAATCTTTTCTCCACTGATCAAGCGGGCGATCTCTTGAATACGATCTTTCGTTTTTAACTCAGACACAGCCATAGCCACAGAGTCAGAATCTGGGGCTTTCTGGATAAAGAAGTGGATATCACCAAAAGCCGCAACTTGCGGTAAGTGAGTTACACAAATCACTTGTTGGCCTTGGGCGATCGTCTTTAATTTACGACCGACTTTTTCAGCCGTTTCTCCAGAAACGCCGGTGTCGACTTCATCAAATAGATAAGTGCGGGGCTGGTGAGAAGAGCCTACAACACGCTTTAACGACAAAAGAATACGACTGAGCTCACCACCAGAGGCAAACTTCGTTAAAGGGCGCTTAACATCTTTAGCAGAGGTCTGGCTCATAAACTCAACATCACTTAAACCCGTCGAGTTCATCTCTGAATCCATAATCTGAACATGGAAGGTTACGCCCTTCATGTTTAAGTCTAAAAGCTCAGCATTCACGCTATCGGCTAAAAGGACAGAGCCTTTTAGCCGACGAGCGTGAATATCTTTGCCAAGAACTTGTAGCTCTTTCAGAAGAACCGCGGATTCTTTTTTTAGAGAATCAATTTTAGTATCGCTATTTTGAAGGTCAGAGATTTCAGATTCAATTTCTTGAAGGGCTGCTAAAATGTCATCAACACTTGCGCCGTATTTCTTTTGCAATTTGCGGAGATCACTAAGACGAGCTTCCGTTTCTTCAAGTTTAGCTGGGTCCGAATCAATTCTTGAAACATATTGACGTAGCTCGTAGATGCTTTCGTCGATCAAGGTTTTTGCCTGTTCAAGGTTATCAACCTTTTCAGCAATAGCCGGATCAATATTGGCGATCTCCATACCTTTTTTAAGAATGGCATTGATGCGACTAATAGCAGAGTCGTCATCTGTGTATAGAGCACTCTCGGCTTGGTCGACAAAAGTTCCAATGCGATTTGAGTTTTTAAGTTTTTTTAAAGTGACTTCAAGTTCAACGTCTTCGCCGGACTGTAAATCAAGGTTAGAGATCTCGTCGCGTTGGTAAATTAAGAAATCAAGGCGCTGAGCTTTTTGTTTTGCATCGCTTTCAAGCTCTCTAATTTCTTCAAAGATTCGATTGTAGCGATTGAACTTCTCTGTAAATAGCAATCGCTTATCCCACGTCCCGCTGTACTGATCTAAAAGATCTAAGTGATAATTTTTAGACATGAGGTTTCTATTTTCGTGCTGACCCGTCATTTCGATCAAAGGAGCAGAGTGTCCCGCTAATTCCACCATCGGAGCCACGATATCACGCAAACTGTTTAAGGTGCTGAGGCTGCCATTGAGATAGACCTTAGAGCGATCTCCTGCACTTAAGATACGACGAACAATTAAAGTGTGCTCGTCGTGATCGATTCCCATATTGATCAATTGCTCGATAATATCAGGGCGCTTGCTGATATCAAAAGAACCCTCAATCGTCGCCTGCTGAGCGCCTGTGCGAATGGTATCGCTAGAGCCCTTACCACCCATAAGAAGGCTTAAGCTCTTTAAAAGAACAGATTTTCCAGCTCCGGTTTCACCACTGAGGATGTTTAAACCATCTTTAAAAGAGATGTGAAGATTTTCGATGATCGCAAAATTTGAAACTTTCAGTTCTAATAACATTTTGTCTCCAAATGTCTTTCAAGGGCCGATCTGATCTCAAAGCGAGGGCATCTTTAGGGTCTTTCAAGCAAGATGCCTTCTTGTAAACTATCTAAATACCGTTCTTCTTAGTTTCTATCTCCGAATTTCAACTTTTCACGTAAGAGGTGATAGAAGTTGTGATTCGGTTCTCGAACCATCCAATGATCGTAGCAAGAGCGCATGACGATGACTTCGTCGGCGGCTGTTACTTCCGTCATCTTCTGACCATCGACGATCAGGTGGGCTTTTTGTGTTTTGCCTTCTAGCTTAAATGAAATCGCTCTTTGATCAGGAAAGATCAGAGGGCGAGATGTCAGGCTATGAGGGGCTACTGGAGCAACGACTAAAACCGGAGCTTCTGGATGAACAATGGGTCCACCAGCTGCCAAGTTATAGGCTGTTGATCCTGAAGGCGTCGAAACAATAATACCGTCGGCCTTGATTTGGCTAACTAGGAATTTTTCAGAATAAATTGCCGTATTGATTAACTGAGAGAAAGAACCTCTCTCCAAGACCAAGTCATTCAAGGCGTGGAAGTCTACGCGCTTTTTCCCTTTGCGCATGACCTTTGCGTAAAGCATCGAGGTCGGCAAAAGAGCCATTTCACCTTTGATGGTTTTGTCGATGATTTTAAAAGCCGACTCTTCAGGGTGAACAGTTAAAAAGCCCAACGACCCCATGTTAAAGCCGAGAAGGGGAATATTGCGACCTTCTAAGACTCTGACACCACGTAAGTACGTTCCATCGCCACCCAGTACAATAGCCAACTTGATTTCATCGAGTTGTTTCTTAGAGCGAGCAGCCTTGGTCCCAGGGATTAGCTTTTGCCCCGGGGCTGTGTAGACCTCAAAACCTTTTTTTTGTAAGTATGTGGCTACTTTCTGAGCGACAGAGACGGCGGCTGCCGTCTGGAGTCTATAAACCAAGGCAATGGCACTGCCTTTTTCAAGTTTCAAAAACGAAGTTTCCATTGCCGAGGTATCTGTATTCATTAAATCAAACCGTCACGTCTTAAAAGAGCTGCTGGATCTGGTTCTCTACCACGGAACTTTTTGTAAAGTTCCATAGGGTGTTCCGTTCCGCCACGGCTCAGGATATTGTCTTTAAACTTCTGAGCAACTTCTGCATTGAAGAGACCTTCATCTTTGAAATATTCAAAAGCATCAGCGTCTAAAACCTCAGCCCATTTATAAGAATAATATCCTGCAGAGTATCCGCCTGCGAAAATATGACTGAAGCTAGTTGAAGAGTTCGCACCTTCAATTTTAGGGAAGAGACGAGTCTCAGCAGTTGCTGACTCCTCGAAAGAATCAACGTCTTTGATATGCTCTGGAGGCGTTGAGTGCCAAGCCATATCCATCATACCGAACTGAATTTGACGGCAAGACATGTAACCTGCTTGGAACTTTTGTGACGCCTTTAATTTTTCAATCAACTCAGCGGGCATCAATGCATTGGTCTCATAGTGTTTTGCAAACAGATCTAAGCCTTCTTTTTCTCCAGCCCAGTTTTCCATGATTTGCGAAGGAAGTTCGACGAAATCCCAGTAAACATTTGTTCCGCTAAGAGAAGCGTAATGACACTCTGAAAGGATTCCATGCAGAGCGTGACCGAACTCATGGAATAGAGTGCGAACTTCATCGTAAGTTAAAAGAGAAGGTTTTGTCGGAGTTGGTTTCGTGAAGTTGCACACGATGCTGATGTGTGGACGCTTCATCTCGCCACCAATCATGCCTTGCCCTCTGAACTGAGTCATCCATGCGCCACCTTTTTTAGTGTCACGAGGGAAGAAGTCTGTATAGAAAAGACCCATGTATTTGTTCGAACCATCTTCATAGATTTCATAGACCTTCACCTCTGGGTGATAGCCTGGGATTTCTTTATTTTCTTTGAACGTTAAGCCGTAAAGTTTTTTAGCATGGGCGAAGACGCCATCAACTACGTTTTCAAGTTTGAAGTACGGGCGAAGATCTTCTTCGTTGAAAGCATACTTTTCTTCTTTAAGCTTTTCAGAGTAGTAGGCAAAGTCCCAAGGCTGGATGTCTGAAACGCCATCTAGTTTTTTTGCAAAGTCCGCAACTTCTTTAACGTCTTTTTCACCAGCTTGCTTAGAAGCCGTAAGAAGCTTGTTAAGGAAATCATTCACTGTTGTTGGATTCTGCGCCATACGCTCAGCAAGGACGAAGTCTGCATGGGTTTTGAAGCCCAGAAGCTTTGCTCTTTGATCGCGAAGTTTTACGATCTTAAGAACGTTGTCTTGATTGCTGAATTCACCGCTAAATGCTCTTGATGAAAATGCTTTCCACATTTTCTCTCTTAAAGCGCGTGAGCTTGCATAAGTCATAAATGGTAAATAGCTCGGGATTGAAAGAGTGAAAAGCCATTGGCCTTTTTTGCCTTTTGCTTCTGCAGCAGCTGCAGCCCCCTCTAGAATTCCTTCGGGGATTCCAGCAACGTCTTCGGCTTTATCCAAATACATTTCAAAAGAGTTCGTCGCCTTTAGAACGTTCTCAGAAAACTTTGGACCTAGTACCGATAGCTCTTGGTCGATTTGACGAAGAGTTTCTTTATCCGCAGAGTTTAATAAGGCTCCGTTGCGCGCGAAAGAAAGATAAGTTTTTTCTAAAAGGCGAGATTGTTCGCCATTAAGATTTAAATCAGCGCGTTGGTCGTAAACGGCTTTCACTCTTTGGAAGATAGCTTCGTCCAACGCAATGTCTGAAGAAAGTGCTGTCAACTTAGGGTAGATTTCTACTGCGAGAGCTTGATGCTCAGGGCTGGCGTTGGCCACCTCAAGATTGCTATAGATTCCAGAAATAGTGTCTGAAAGTTCAGAGGCACTTTCTAAGGCTTCAATCGTATTTGCAAAGCTTGGAGCTTCAGATTGGTTCTTGATTGTTTCGATGTTTTTCTTAGCAAGTGCGATCGCTTCATCCAAAGCAGGTATGTAGTGCTCAACTTTGATTTTATCAAAAGGAACCGCTTGGTCCTTATTTGTGAAAGCTTGTAAAAGAGGATTTGCAGTTGTCATGAATGACCTCCCAAAAAGGTGAGTTAAACGAGTTCAATTCAACACCTTTTCTTTCATGAACAAGAGGGAAAATAAAGCTAAAAAGAGCTATGCGGAAGGCTAAAAAAGCAGGCGACAAAAAGGAAAGGGCCCTTAGAGGTTAGTTCCTTCCGAGGGCCCAAGATATTGCGGCGTATTATCCGTAAAAACGGTGGAGGAGCGACGCTCTCACTCCAAAATTTTTAATTTCGTACACAAACCCCAAGGTTTTGGCCATGAGTAACGGGACGGCACGAGGCGCCGGCTCCGCAGGTATTGCCTTGGTTCAACAAACAACTCTGAGTGAGCTGATTTGAGCAAGACGCTGAATTCGGGTATCCGCTAATATTAGAGACTTGTGGATAGTTATTGATTGTTTGCGGAGCTGCGGGAACATAACCCATATAAGAGCCGTATCCACCCATCACATTCCATGTCCAATAGAAGAAAGTCCCTATAAATGGATTTACGATAGCACTTTGGACGCAACCGAGCCCGAAAGTGCCGTTGTAAGTTGGTATATAGCCAGACGGGCAGTTACAGAAGCCTTGATTGTTCAGTTGATTGATGAAGTGCTGTCCGCCGTAGCCATAAAATCCTGGATAGGGCATCCATCCTTGATAGTAGTTATAGGCTTGGTTGTTACAGTTGGCGTTTCCGTTAATACAGTGGAAATCCAGAGGAGTTGCCACCTGGCCATTACCATTATTGCTGCTTTCCTGCTGACAAGCCGCCATCGTAAAGATTGTGAGGATAGCTAAAACTAACCTTTTCATGGTTCCTCCAAAAAGTATTACAAGGTGATCAAATTCCAAGTTTCGTGCCTTCTCCTAAAATTGGTGGAAAGCTCTTAAATTTGAGTTGGATGGAAAAATAGTGAAAATAGGTGACAAAAAACGCCACCACGCGCCGCGAAATGATATCCTAGATTTGGGGACCCTTTCAGTTGGCAAGGGGAGATCCGTTCTTTACTCTTATAGAGATATCGAAAGGAGTCGATAATGAAGTACATCGGATGTGTATTTGCTCTTCTGCTAGCTGTGCCTTCAATGGCGGCAGTTCAAAAAAAATCTCAAGCCCCTGTTTCAAAGATTTTATCTGGTGAAGGTGTGAGTTTTGGTGGATTGGCCGGAACTGGCTTCACTATGATGGATTTGCGTCTGTCTGCCGACAATAAGAAAAAAGTCGAACGCATTGTCATTGATGTGGGAGATATGAACGGTGGAAAAATTATTGGTTGGCCGGGTTACTACTTTGCAGAGCTTAGGAAAGACCCTTCCGAATTGGTTATCGACTTTTCGCAAATGCCAAATTCTCTAGTTAACCAACAATTGCTTAAGCAGAAGTTCAACTCTTCAAAAGCTGTTCACGCGGCGAAGATGAGCTTAGATCCGATGGATTCGTCTTTGAATTTAACTCTAAGTTTAAAGAAGAACACTAAGGTTCGTGTTTACCAAGTGGCTGGCAAGAAAACGACAAGCAAAGTTGTTGTCGATCTTATAATGGAATAGTTCAGTGCTCTTAAGAACTCTTTTGTGTTCATTACTTATTTCCTCTGTGGCTCAAGCCAGAATCTTTGATTTTGGCAAAGAGACTTTTGCAGCGTACTTCTCTCTCTCGGGTGGGAAAGTTGGAATGGGCACAAAGGCTCTTGAAGATGAAGCTCCTAACACTGTGGAGTTCTCTGGGGATCAAGCTTTTAACTATTCTGTTGAAGTTGGTTTCTTATATTCTCGGCCGATTGCAAATCTTCGCCTTGGGGTGGAAATCCTTAAGCCGAACAGTCTGAATACCTCTGGCACCGAGGCCGGGATTAACCTCTACGATGTGCAAAGTGATATGTTAGTTTTAGTTCCTAAGATTGTCCTTGAGTGGAACCTTCGTGATGATCGCACTTCGCGTTCATATATTGGCGTAGGGGCAGGGCTTGCCAATCTTTCGTTCAAAAATACTTACTCGCTGACAACGGATGGGATGGCTCGATTTCCTGGAGTTCTAGATCATTCGCTTCAGGCAAAGAGTGAAACAATTCAGTACAACTTGGTTTTTGGTCACGAGAGTCACTTCACTGACACAACAACGCTGGCATTTGAGGTCGGCTATCGTCGCATGAACTTTGATCAATTAAAATATTCCAAAGAGACTTCCACATTTTCTGGAACTCACCCAAGCGGTGACACTCTGAAAGATCTTTCAGGGGCAGATAGAAAATTTGATCTGTCTGGCGCGTTCATCTCTATTGGATTTCGCTTCTTTCTCTAAAAACAAATAAGGAAATTTCATGAGTACATTGTATCGCCTTGAAAACCTTGGCTATGACTATGCTTGGAATGGGCAAACTCAGTCAGTTTTAAAGTCCATTTCTTTAGAAATCCCGAAGGGGTGTTTTACTTGTATTGTTGGGCCCTCTGGCTCTGGTAAAACGACTCTTTTAAATCTCTTAGGGCTGTTGGATCATTCTTCCCGCGGGAAGCTGTTTTTAGCAGACCAAGAAATGACGAACCTTTCAGAGTCTGAGCGTGAAAAATTGCGTTTAAAGAAAATCGGCTTTGTCTTTCAGTCCTTCTATTTGATTCCCACACTTACAGTTTTAGAGAACACGTCCTACTTCTTACCTTCTTTGGGGCATTCTCCAAGTGAGAGTAAAAAGATTGCGATGGAGACCTTGGATCTTTTGGGGCTTGCGGATCATGCCTTGAAGAAACCTTTGCAGCTATCTGGAGGACAAAGGCAAAGGGTGGCGATAGCTCGTGCTATTGCTAAAAAACCTGAAGTGGTTTTAGCAGATGAACCGACAGCTAATCTGGACTCGGTCACTGCTGAGAAAATTATCACCGCATTTAAAGAGCTGCAAAAGCACGAGAAAACGAGTTTTATCTTTTCAACCCATGATTCTCATTTAGTGAGCTATGCAGAGTCTGTTTTAACAATGAAAGATGGGGAGTTGAATTAAAGCCTATGAAAGAGTTTATTCTTATTTCTTGGAGAAATTTATTCCGTAACCCTCGTCGTACATTGGCAAGTCTTTGCACGGTGGCTCTGGGATCGGCGGGGCTTTTAATCTACCAAGGTTTTAATTCAGGCGTTATGAACCAGTATCGTGAAAATGTGATTCACGGTTATTACGGTCATGGTCAAGTTTATCCTAAAGATTATTTTGGAGTTGTGCACGAAGAACCATGGAAGCAGTGGTTTGAAAAGCCGGATGAAGTTGAAAAGCAAATTCGCAGTTCATCTCAGGTAAAGGATGTTTTTCCAAGGGTTTCATTCTATGCCTTTGTAGTTAAAGGCGGAATCACTCTCGGTGGACGCGGTGAAGGGATTATTCCGCAAAGAGAAAATAAGTTCTTTACGGAAATGAATTTTATTTCTGGAACAGATATTCAAGAGTCCGACCAAATTATTTTAGGAAAAGGCCTTGCAGAAAGTATTGATGCTAAGGTGGGGGATACGATTACCATTCTTGCGCAGACAGTTCATGGGCAGCTTAACGGTGTCGATTTACGTGTGGCGGGAATCTTTTTTACGGGTAAGCAGTCACTCGACGATAGTTTTTTTCGAATAGAGTTATCGCAAGCACAGCAGCTCTTAGATACAAATCGTGTTGAGATGTTTGCCTTAGCAACAACAGGTGTTGAGCATTGGGCTCAGGCAGAAAAAGACATCCGCTCTCAAAACTCTGAACTTGATCCTATTCCCTTTGAAATTTTGGATAAAAACTATTACCAAAACTCAGTGGATTTTTTGGATGCGCAATTCGCATTTATCCGCTCGATCATTTTGGTCATCGTAGCAATGGGAATCTTCAATGTAATCTCTGTGGGTCTTTTAGAGCGAGCGGGTGAAGTGGGCGCGCTGAGGGCGAATGGAGAAACTCGAAAAAGACTCTTTAAAATATTTATTTTAGAGAATTCCTTTTTAGGGCTTCTGGGCGGAGCTCTGGGAATCATTCTTGCTGTTCTTATTAATAGTACACTTTTAAGAACGGGGATCACCATGCCTCCAGCACCAGGGATAACAAGGCAGTTCATTGTGTTTTTAGATATTCTTCCTGCTCATTATGTGCAGGCGTTATTATTGCCAATGATTGCGACGGTGCTTGCAAGTATTTATCCGGTGAGGAAGCTTTTAAAGAGAACGATTCCTGATTTATTAAGAACACCATAAAAAAAAGCCGACTGAGAAGTCGGCTTTTTTGTTTTTAAATTTGGTGAATTTTTTGCTCTTCTTCGGTTTCACCAACCACATGACTTTGGATGGCATCTTTGGCAACTTTTCCTGTGATGCCGACCCATTCAGGAAGGAAAAACATAAACGCCATATAGACGATGAAAGAACCAAGAGAGACCAACCCAATTCCAAATATAATCCAATAATCCATTGTCTGGCCTTTCTGAGGAAATCCTCACAGGTCTTTAATGTCCCTCATTTTCGGCAAAAATTCAATCGGAGAGTTGTCAGGACATTAGGCAGGGTGCCATTTTAGGCAGTCACAGCGGGGCTCAGAACGATTATAACAATGTCTCATATTGAAAAAAGCGGGTATAGAGTTTGCTCTCTAGTTCAAGATAGGTGAAAAAATGAGAGTATCGGTTTTAATCAATGAAAGAGCAGGTTCCGTGAATGCTGATTTTATCGAAGGTAAAATTAGGGAATCTCTATTTCGTTGTGACCTGAGAATTGCGCGTCCTAAAACGCATCCCGAACTCGCTGACTTTTTGGCAGAAGAGATTGCTCAAAGCACAGATGGTTTTATCATTTGTGGTGGTGATGGCACGATCAACGCGACACTTCAGCATCTGATGGCTTTGCGTCTTTCTGAAAAAATGCCTCCCATTGCGGTTGTTCGTTCGGGCACTGCCAATGACCTCGCTCAAGAAATTGGAATCTCTAACCGTATCGATATCGCTATTCGCAGTATTTTCGAAGGATATGTTCGTCATATTGATGTTATTGAAGTCGCTGCGGAAGGCATGACTAAGTATATGCTGACTAACGGGGGGCTTGGACTCCCGGCCGTAGCAGCAGAGCTTGCTAATAAGTTTCGCTCCCACTTGCGCTCGTTGGCTGAAAAAAACGATCGCAGCGCTTTTCGATTCTTGGCAGAGAAGAGCTATCATGCCGTGAAGAAAATGGGACCTAGTGTTTACTCTTTGATGACAGCAGAAGCCATTCGAACTTGGAACAATGAGGGCTGGGGTCTTGAAGTCAGCCTTCCGGAGCAAGAGTCATTTCTTACGGAATCTCCGATCGTCTTAGTGAATAACCAAACATCTATCGGATCCAATTTTTCTCCTGCCCCTTACACTTCCAATACGGACGGGACTGTGAATCTTCTTTTATCTGAAACGAACTCTGTTCCGGCACACACTCTCGCAGCAATGCATATTCGCCGTGGAACTGTTGATAAATTTGCACCGATTAAAACTTTTGAACTCAAAGAATTTAAACTTAAAACTCAAAATCCTGAACGTCTTTTAACTTTTTTTGGAGACGGAGAGATTCTTCATCGTGATGTGCAAGAGATCTCTGTGCGTTGTATTCATCGAGCTTTGCCTTTAATGGTAAGGCAGTAGAGGAGACAAAATGCCCAAAAGAAAGATCCTAGTTTCTGGAGGAACCGGATTTGTCGGAAAGTTCACTGTGCCTCTTTTGCAAGAGCACTTTGAGGTGGATGTTATTTCCCGCAAGCCAGGATCTGAGGTGCAAGGGGATCTCACTCTTTGGGATGGTGGGCTTGATTTAGAAAAGTTGAAAGAACGAAAATACGATCTCTTCCTGCACATGGCAGGGCTTTATGATTTAGAAGCCAGCGAAGTGGATTGTAATCAACATAACGTCAACGCTCTCGGAACAGCTCTAAAAATAGCAACACATATTAAAGTTAAAACCTTTCTGAATACCAGCACCGTCGCTGCCGCAATCAATTCTCCTTTGCGCTTAGTAAAGCCTTACGATTTGCAACTGACAAAAGCCTTTCCTGACGCCTATTCACTTTCTAAAGCTAACGGCGAGGAGCTTCTTAAAAACTGGAGTGCAGATTTTAAAAAAATCAATCTTCGCTTAGGAGTTCTGGTTGGAGACACTTTGCGTGGTGAAGTTGACCGTCTTGATGGTCCCTATGCGGCTTTAGACGCCTTCAAAAAAATGAAAACAGTTTTAGAAAAGTTCCCGACTGTTTTACCTCTTCCAGGAAAAGAGCAGGGGCGATTACCTCTAGTGCCGGTGGATGTGGCAGCTTCTGCGATTGCGCAGTTTTGCCTTTGGAGCACTCAAGACAATGGCGAAAGTTATCAGAGTTTTCACCTAACCCCAAATGAAGGGGCCAGTGTATCTGAACTCTACGAGTGGATTTTACGAGGTTTAAATATATCCCATAAAGGGATTCGTTTGGTCGATGTTTTAGGTGAATCATTATTGATCAGTATGACCCATAGCCTTGCGGGTCTCCCTAAAGAGCAATTATATTATCTTTTAAACTTTCCAATTTATGACTCTTCGGAAACGGAGAAGGTGCTAGGAAAAGACTGGTGTCCTGAATTCTCAACCTATCAAGAAACTCTGTGGAGAGGTTATGAAGCATTCATATCGAATCGCAGAGATTAGTTTCGGCAGATCTCACTGGGACACAGCTTATGAATTTGAATTTGAAAATAAAATTTTTCAAGTTCAGAGATTCAGTGCGAACTTTTCCGTAGAGTCGGTAGTGCGTTTGATTGAGTCCCTGCGTGATCAAGTCGACGCTTTTGCGATGACTAGCTTACCACCGGTTATTAAACTTGATCAGAAAAGCTACGTGCATCGTCAGTATTTAGAAATTATGGCGACTCCGACGACCGTTCCTCTTTGTGATGGAACGGGTTTGCGAGAGATTAGCAATGTGAACTCTTTAATCGAAATGATTGAAGAGAAGGAGATTCAGCCAGAACAGGGCGTGTTCTTTCCTGCGGCGATTTTTTCAACCGAGCTTGAAGAATATATCCGCCATCGATATCAAAAAGCGGTGCATATCGGGGACGCGTATTCTCTTTTGGGGCTGCCTATCTTGATTCAACCATTCCGTGGTTTGATGACTATCTCTAAGTTGGCTCTCAATTTTGCGAACGTGAAAGACTTAAAGAGCAACACCCCTCTGGCTGAAACTAAATTGCAAAAGATGAGTCGGAGTTCTTTTGCAAGCCAAGTTGAAAATATTCAGTATGTTTTTTGCGATCTGCCATTTTTATTGCTTTTTGATTCTGCCATCGAGTTTGTAAGAGGGAAGGACCTAGTGATCTGGTCTTCACACCCTGTGATGGAAGAAGTCGCTAAGAAATACCAACCACGTTCGATAATTAATCTCTTTCCAGAAAAATATAAACTGCACCCGAATATGAACTATTCGGTATTAGATGCGACCCTAAGATTGGCTTTTGGAAAGACCGCTCCTCTTTCATTGGAAGAGTGGGAAGATCTTATACTTGGAGAAAGTGAAAAGCGTCATACGGTTCGTAAGTATACGGTGACTCGTAGAAACTCAACGCAACATAAGATTTCTTCTCAGGTGAATAAAGTTCGCAACAAAGTTCTCGGAGAAAAAGCTCCAGACTTTGCGTTTGTGATACATGCGCTCTCCCATAAAGACTTTGAAAGAGTTCCGGGCTTAGGAATGATTAAGCATATGCCCACTTCATGGAACGATGGCTTCGATAAATTGATGGGGAAGACACCAGCGTTTGTGTACGGACACGTAAACCATGTGATCAGCGAATCCACCGGTGAAAAGGTGAACGGGATTCTTTATGCTCTACCAGCAACTCCGAAGGTTTTAAAGAACTCTGATCCAGAGATAATCTATCGAAAAATTGAGAACCTCTGTCATGATGCTGCCAATCGCGGTGCAAAAATCATTGGTCTTGGGGCTTACACTAAGATCGTCGGCGATCAGGGAATTACCATCAATGCGAATTCACCAATCCCTGTGACGACCGGAAACAGCCTGAGCGCGTCTGCCACACTGTGGGCTTTGAACGATGTCGTGCAGAAGATGCGTATTTTAAATCACGACAAAGAAACGGGACTTGTTGAGGGCACCGCAATGGTGATTGGCGCCACGGGGTCCATTGGACAGGTATCCGCAAAACTTTTAGCCCTGGTTTTTAAAAGACTAGTTCTTGTGGCGCCACGCTTAGAGCGCTTAAGAGAACTAAAGCAGCAGCTCGAAGCGATCTCTCCTCGTTGCGAAGTTATGATTGTCACAGACGCCAATGAGTTGGCTTCTCAAGCAGATGTCCTAGTAACGGCGACTTCGGCATTTGATCATAAGGTGGTCGATGTGATGCGCTTAAAGCCTGGGGCCGTCGTTTGTGACTGCTCTCGTCCTCTGGATTTTGATATTGAAGACGCAAAAAAACGTCCTGACGTTTTGATCATTGAATCTGGCGAAGTGATTTTGCCAGGACCTGTGAAGATGGATTGCGATTTAGGACTGCCAGGAAATTCTGTTTATGCTTGTCTGGCAGAGACAGCTTTGTTGGCGATGGAAAAACGCTATGAAGCTTTCACTTTAGGGCGTGATATCGAGTGGCATAAGGTAAAACAAATTTATAAAATGGCCACAAAACATGGCGTGAAATTAGCTGCAATTCAAGGTCATGCAGGTATAATCACAGACCGAGAGATTGAGTTAACACGACAACTGGCGCTCTCTCGAAGAAAGAGTTGGACACCATGATAAAGACAATGGCTGCTTTGATTTTCGTTTTGAGTTCTCAAGTATTTGCAAATCCTTATAATGAATTGCTCAAGAAAGCCGATGCTATTCGCAATCCTTCAGAGTCTTATGAAATGAAAATTAAAGTGGAAGGGGGCGAAAGCTCTTCCGTTTTTCAGGTCTTTCTTAAAGGTCAGGAAAAAACTCTGATCGTCACCAAAGAGCCCGCGCGCGATCGCGGTCGTAATATGTTAATGCTCGATCGAGATTTTAATGCCTATGTTCCGAATTTAAAGCGATCTATGCGCCTATCGTTGGCGCAAAAACTATCAGGACAAGTTGCAAACGGCGATATCTCTCGTACCCGCTGGTATGGCGACTATGAAGCCAAAAAAGAAGCAGAAAAGGGTGATGAAATTCAACTTTTCTTAGAGGGTAATAAAAAGAACTTAACTTATGCTGCGATTCGTTTGTGGCTAAAGAAATCTAATAGTCGCCCCGTGCGTGCCGAGTATTTGGCACTGAATGGTAAAACGGTTTTAAAGAAAGCCTATTTTGAAGACTATAAGAAAATCGCGGGTGCTGAAAGACCTTCTACGATTCGGATTGAAGATACGGGCAAGCAGACAAGTTATATCCGTATCTTAGAAATGACTCCGAAAAATTTTTCAGACTCATTCTTCACAGTTCGTAATATGGAAAGCTTGAAGTAAACCATGTTCACACGGCTTTGGCTCGTTCTTCTATTTTTTCCGGCGATAGCTCTGGCTGAAGTCACGGTGAATCCACGTTATGACTATATTCAAAGTCAAAACGAAGAACTTGCTAATCGCCTTGTCTTGTCGGCAACCCTCGCTGAAGAAAAGGGCCCCTTTAAACTTTTTATCGAAGGCTTTGGTGACTTTGAGACCAATGAGGATCAAAGAATTCTAAGGCGATCCCCGATGAGAGGCTATCTGCAAGAGGCCTACTTGGAATTTAATTTCGATGCCTTTTACCTCCGAGCAGGCAAGCAGGCTTTGCGTTGGAGTGAAAGCTGGGTTTTGCCTTCTTTGGATGTGTGGTCAGGGAGAAAGTTCAATCGTCTGTATTTTGATCCCTTTAAAGATCAACTCAATCATTCATCGGGAGTGAGTCTTAGTTATGCGGGATCTCTTTTTTCTTTGGATCTTGCGTTTATTGGAGAGTATGCAGAGACCCAACTTCCTTACCCATTGCCAGAGACCTTACAAGAGCCAAGGGATGAGTTAAGTTATGGATTGCGCCTTAAGAGCCAAGCCTGGTCCATGGATTACAGTATCATCGCCGCTAAAGTCCCGGACTCTGAGGTCTTGGGTGTAGGCCTTAATTATGCCTTCGATGATTGGGTTCCGAAGTTAGAGTTCGGCATGCAGCAAAAGGATTCAAAGTCTCTTGGTAATTTTTTAACTTTGGGAGCTGATTTATTTTTGGGTGATTGGATTCTTGTTTTACAAGGAACCCAGCTTCAAGATAAATCCAGAATCTTCGAGCAAGATCAGACTCTTTTGTATGGATCTTTACAATGGCGACCAGATAAGCATGAGCTGACTTTGCAAGCCTATGCGAACACCACTTTGAAAGATCAATTTTTAGCTCTTTCTTATGGATATCAGGTTCACACACTCGTGAATCTATCAGCATTTGCTCAGAACTATGGCGGAGAACAAGGGCTGTATGCCGTTTACCAAGAGATGACTCAAGAAACGGTGATAGGTCTGCGTGCAGAACTGAATCATATATTTGATTTTTAAAAGGAAATGAAATGGCAAAAGAATACTTTTCAGATCTGAATTACACACTCGCCAATGAAGATACCGAGATTGAGTATGGTTTGTTGCGTGAAAATGCGGAACGAGTTTTTTCTATTGCCGGATCTGGCGCTCGCTGTCTTCCGCTGATTGCTAAAAATCCCAAAGAGATTGATGTTGTTGATATGTCCGAAAGTCAGCTCTTTTTAGTAGAGTTGCGTTTACAGGCCATGAAGGCTCTGAGCTATGAAGAATATTTATTTTTTATGGGCTATCGCGGAGCGGTCCAAGGTGTAAAGCCCACTCCTCGTCGTGCCGATCTTTTTGCAAAGCTTGAACTGTCTGACAAGGCTCGGACCTATTGGCAAGAAAGAGTCAACGGGTGGGAGGGGACAGGCTTTATTCGTTTGGGTAAGTGGGAAAGTCATTTTCAGAAGCTTGGAATGCTTTTTAGAGATGTGCTTCGCTGTGATTTCTCGAAAGTTTTTGCTGCAAACTCTTTAGAAGAGCAGAAAGAACTTTATGAAAAGGCGTGGCCTCATTTGCGCTGGAATAGTTTTATCCGCGTTGCTGCCAGTGAATATGTTTTTAACAAGTATTTGTACAAGGGGCATTTCTCTGGTCGTGATGGAAAGACCGAGGAACGCAGCTCTTCACAGTTTATTATGGAAGAGTTTAAAAGAGTTTTCATGACCCAATTGGTACGTCAGAACTATTTTATGCAAACCTTGTTTCTAGGAAAGATTCAGTACGAAGAAGGACTTCCGTTAGAAGCTCATCTCAAAGTATTTAATGCAGTTAAGAAGTCGCAGACGAAGGTAAACTATGTTTTGGGCAATTTAGTAGAATTGTTGCCTAAGCACGCGTACTCGTTTATTTCATTATCCGATACAATCTCATATCTGGAAGACTCTGATGCCAATGATCTTTTGCAGAGGCTTCACACGGACACTCCCGCAGGCGCGCGTATCGTGATTCGCTCATTTATGAGAGCAGCTAAAGAGATGAATTCAAAAAACTGGAGCTATTTAATAGATAAGAGTCAGGAAGCGCAGATGCAAGATGGGACAGGGGTCTATCAGTTCCATATTTACCAGAAGGACTAGGGGATAGAGCCTAGGCTTAGGGAAGGATTTTCGGCGGTAAGGATCTTCTCTTTCATTGCAACAGGAAAGCATCTTAAACTAAACCTATGCGACTAATGCTAAGTGTTTTATTTTTTCTTTCAATGTCTCAACTTGCCTTTGCTCAAGGGGCGCAGAATAACTGCGGTCCGAAGGCTTCCTTTTTTGAAAGGTTACTGACGGACGCCGAAAAAATTCGAATTCAATGTATCAATGATTTTTATGATCAAAAGAAAATTGAAGTCGATAATCTAGTCGCAGAATTAGATAAAGAGATTCAGAAGCAAAAGAAAATCATTCAGGAGAATGCCTACAAAGCAGGCCCCGTGCTGACAACAGTGCAGTGCGATTCACGGCAAGGCGATCATGATCCTAAGAAGGTTGCCACTTGCGAGAAGGCTCTTGAACTCTATTCGGCTTTGGTGGCGCAGATGAATCATCTTATGGGTTGGGATATCCCTCGCGCGAAGGATTTTTCGGGATCTCCGGATCAGGTTCAAAAAGCTTTAGAGATCAAATGTCCTGATGAGAAAACTCTGAAGGCTATTCAGCCGGTACGTTACTTTAAAAAGAGCCTCTATCAGCTCTATGAACATTGTATAATGCTAGGGACGTAATATCCCTAGCATTCGATAGGCAGATTTTATTCAGCCGCGTCTTGTAGAATGCGAACTTCCCCTTTAGCCGCATCAATGCGAACTCGTTGCCCTGTTTTTAGCTTTTGCATAAGCCCTCCAGAGATTCCAACTATCGTTGGCAATCCAAGTTCACGAGCAACCACGGCAGAGTGAGACAGTAAGCTTCCGCGCTCAATCAATAATCCTGAGCAAGAAGGATACAGTGGAACCCAGCCAGGGTCTGTTTTACTCGTAACAAGAATTTCCCCGTTAAGGCCTTCAGCATCCTGCATATTATGAACGACTCTAACGACACCCTCAACGACTCCAGGGCAGCAAGGAACACCATAGAGCGTATTTGGATCGGTAGACTTGGGCATATCTGCTGCCAAGAGATCTGACTCCGTAAGTACTTGGGGATACTTACAAGCAATTCCTGCAGCACCAAACGTCATAAAACGATCTGGTGGTGGCAAAGACTTCTCGAAGTCTGCGTATTCAGATTTTCTAAGTTCAATCAGCGCAGAAATATTAAGTGTGACAGAGCGTCCTTCGATGAAGGACATGATCTCTTCGACCGTCAAATAAAAGATATCTCTTTCATCTTGTATAACACCTTGGCGTGTTAACTGATGGCCGATCCCTCTAAAGAGATGGCGAGCAATTCCAAATATCTTAGTTCTTGCAAAGCGCAGGTTCTCACGATTGCGCACGGCTTTACGGGCTTGTCCTAGGATTTTAAAATAGATCCACAGTTTAACGCCTTTTAGGTTTTCGCGAACCTTCTTTTCTGCAGCATCACGAATCTCAGCTTCACGTTTTTCCATTTCAGCAATGTCATAGGACTTCATGCGGACATAGGATTGAACGGCTCCCATGACAAAGCTTGGGTCGTCATGCAGATCGCTCGCCTCCAGTTTGAGTTCATTGATGCAACGAAAGCCATAGGCATCTAAGAAATCATCCATGCGGGCTTTGAGATTGCGAAATCTCCCTGCTTTAAGTTCTTCCCAAGCTTGCGATGCCGGAGTCTCTAAAAGCCAAGTGCGCTGTTGGGGCTCGCCTTGATCCACCGCTGCCGCAATTCTCATTAGAGTCTTAGTGGGTTCGGTGGATTCAAGATCTCCTTGTCCACAGAGCAGATCGTTCTGTAGAGAGGCGCCATCATTGCCTGACGAAACCCATTTCTCCGTGAGTTTTTTCAAAAGTCCGAAAAACACCATGCAGAGATAGTCGTTGATGATAGGAGCTTTCCAGTTTCTAAGAACTTCTCCATCTAAATATTCATAGAATGCGCGCAATTCATTGAGCGACATTTTTTTAAAATCTTTTTTACGAGCATCTTCATAGGTTTCAGTGAAATGTTTTTGAAACCCGTTGATGATTGAATCGACACGGATAAAGCGCCACAGAGTCACACCTAAGAGGCCGATCTTATGCGGCAGAGAATACTTGATGGGTGTCTTCATAAAATCAAATAGGTGCGCAAACTCAGGCTTGAGCCCTTGTTTGACTCCCATCATTGTTTCCATAAAGGCTTTGTTATTGCTCGAGCCCGGAAGCATGAGGATCAGCTTGTACCAGTTGATGAGATTGTAATAGATATGGCCGCGGATACTTCCCAACATATTTCTATACATCTTCTCATTTGCGAGAATCAGTGATTTAGGAACACCAATGACCTCACAAAACTGTATATAGACTTGGCGATACGCTTGGCTGGCAAAGCTAAAGGTCAAAGGGGAGGTGACTCCAGAGTAGCTTTCTACAATGTTTGAGTTGTCCCACAACGTAGCCTCGTTGCCATTCGATTCTGCATCAAAGAAATCATCTCTTGGAACGGAAGTGATGGGGCGAGTTTGTACACAGAAAAGACTTCCGTTTTCATAAACCCATTCGCAGTCTTGGGGTGAGTTTAAAGATTTTTCTAGATGAAGCACAAGCTCCGCGACCTCTTTGACTTGTTCGTCTGTAAGACTTGAGATCTTGGTTTTATCTTCACTCAGAGGAAACTTTTGAATTCCACCACCTTCTTTTTGATAAAAAGCTTCGCTCTTTTCTACGATGGTGGGTTTAATTGTTTTCTTTACGCGATGAACTTCATAATGGTCGGCATCTAGTTCTCCGCTAACAAGACCTTCTCCCAAGCCCCAAACGGAGCTTACGATCAGTTGATCGCGATCCATTACTTTCATAGGGTTACGAGAAAAAGCCACTCCGGCAATTTCAGCATTGACCATCTTTTGAATAACAACACCCATTTTAATATCATTCAGAGGCAGATTCTTTGTCTGTCGATAGGAAAGAGCTCTTTCTGAATAGGCTGAAGCCCAACATAGCTTCAAAGATTTTTCGATATCAGCAAAGTCTTTCTGAAAAAGAAATGACGAGAACTGACCGGCAAAACTATTATCCGCAGAATCTTCATCCAAGCCACTTGAACGAACGGCCACGAAATCAGAGGCAATGTTTAAGTTTTTGAGTGATTCCTGAATCTCATTGATCAATCCAGAGGGAAGTGGATTAGCTAAAAAGATATCAGCGATCTTTTGTTCTGTGACTTTGAGGTTTTCAGGGTCCACGTATTGTTGAACCTGAATGCGATTTTGATTTAGAAACTCATCAAAAGCACTCTGTGTGATGCAGAACCAAGTTGGAACTGGAACATTGAGCATTGTGAGCTTTGCAAGGTTGCGAGCCTTACCTCCGCCACCTTCTAAAAATAGAATGTCGTCGTCTGACGAAAATAAAATCCGTTTCATGCTAACCTCCTGTAATCCAGAACTGTAGAGGAATTATATAAAGACTGATAAGTAGGGTGAAGGTTCCAGCACCTTCTACGGCCTTAAATTTCTTTTCGTCCATAACAAAAAGAATCCAGCTCAGAAGGAGTAAAGCACCTCCAGCGATTAAACCAAAAAGTGAGATCTGCTGATGAAGTAAGAAGGCGGCAGTCCAACTAATAAGTTGGAGCACGCAAAGCAAAAGTCCGACTTTCTTAGTGCCGTAAACTTGCAGATAGGTTTTTAGAAGAGGATGTGCTTGAGGGTCCATCTTTCGACAAACTTCATAGGTAAAGAAACATCCTAAGACAACGAAGCCCGCTAAGTAAACTACGGGGTCATAAACGGCCATGGCATCAAAGCAGGCTGTTGCAAAGACTGTCAGGCCGACAATGATGATTTGGTGGCTAGCAGCATAGAGGAGAGGAGAGTTTGCAAATCCTTCTCCGAGAAAGAATTCTTTATACATAAGGTAGAGGTAAAATAGAATCAGGATATAGGAAATACCCGCCTCATTGGAGAGCAGGCAGAGGCTAACTCCGTAAATGAGCATGAACATTAGTCCCCAACTAATAACCTTTTGTAAGCTCTCGGGCTTGATGAGGCCGCGAGGAAGTGGTCTCTGCGGGTGGGCAATGAGATCTTTTTTATAATCTTTGAATTCATCCATTAAGCGAAGCTCAATAAAGAAAATCATCAAACCAATAAAGGAAAGCCAGAACTCCCAGCCCCAATTTCCTTGAGTTAATGCTTTGCCAGTCAGGGTAAAGCCTCCGACGAGCAAGGCGTAAGAGAGTAGAGGCAGGCGTTCTTTAGTAAATGTCAGCCAAGGTTTAAAATTCAAGGGGATACCTCCAACTCATAAAGACAATAGCGATGTTGCCAGATCTGTTTTTGCTTCTTTCCGTAGGATTCACTGCGATTTCCTTCAATGACGAGGGCTGAAACAGTTTTATCAATTCCTAGGGCGTGGGCTTTCTTTAAGCAGGCATGCAAGCACGCATTGGAAAGCCCTTTTCCCGTTTCTTCAGGCACAACAGCAAAGGACTTCATAATGAAGTGCCCTTGATCCACGAAATTAAAAAGATAACCTACAATTTCATTTTGTGGAGATAGCATCCAACGAAAGTGAGAATGATCTTCCTTCTTTGCTAATGGAACATAGAATTGCTTGAAGTAGTCTAAAGGGAGTGGTTCAAAAAGATGATTCTGAGCAAACGCACGCATAGTAACGGCGTGAATCTGATCTATGTTTTTGAGTAAAGAGGAATCATCAAACTCTGGATAGGAATAACCTTGCTGTGAAGTTGCGGTAAAGTTTTTTTCTGTGGCGTTCATGAGATCCACAAGCGGCTCATAACCTGTACTCGTGTAAGAGGCTTGTGTTTTAAAGCCTAATTTTTCTAAATACTCAGGATAGGTTTGGGGATTTTGTGGTTCCCATGCAAAGTAGTTTGAGTCATCCCAATTCACACGAAAGCGGTAAGGGAGCCAGGTGTTAAAGTTAATCGGTCCAATGATCTTTTTAATATTTTTCTCTAGAGCCCATTTCCTGACTTCTGCGATGAGTGCTTGAGCAACATCAAAACTTTTTGCTTCAAAGAAGCCGAAATAAGCATAGTCTTTATAAGCTAAAGAAAGATTCACAGAAGCCCGGCCGAAGGAAGCACCGTCTTGAGTCGCAATAAAGAACTCTTTAGGAATCGGAAGGGGAGCCATCAGTAAAGCTTCGGTCCATTCTTTGGGTTGCAAGAATTTATGCTCGCTCTTGGCTCGAACTAAATAGGGAACTTCGGCAAAAGCAGTAATAAAGGATTTAGCGTCAGTGGCCTTAGAAAGAGAGTTCACGACAATCATTTAAGAACTCCTGATTTTTTTAAAGTGCCGGCGCGATCAATTCTAGCTCGATGGCGACGATCGCGAAGAATTGGGAAATCATAAACGTGGCTGATTTCATAATTTTTCATCAATAAGGAGCGATGTCCTTGAAGGTTCTTTCCGATGATACATAATTCTTGCTGAGGGTTTCTAAATAGAAAGTTAGCGCTAGATTGAATTTGGCTATAGATCGCCTGTTCTTTCTGAAAGTCCTCGAGATCTTGAGAACTTCTTCCCGCATACCAAAGACCACTTTCATCTTCAGTAATTCTGTCTCCCATGTCGTGCCAAAGGATGCCTTGCTGATCACGGCGTTTATGTTTTTTATTGTCTTCGGCTGCGCCAATATACTCAGGGCAGACATGATTTCCAGAGACCCAGAGATTGTTTTCAAGATTTTGCAGGTGAATGTTTGGAGACGGCTTTCCAACGAAAAGAGTTTGAAAAAGATCTTTCTCTTTGCTGAATTGAACGGCCTGACGGGCGTCACAAAGAGCCACTGGTTCGGCTTCGCTGCTTCCGTAAAGATGGAGAACATGGGCTTCTGGCCATTTGCGAAAGGTCTCTTCAAATATCCATGTATCCGTTAGTGCTCCACCGACATGAAGGTCTTCCAAGTTCTTTAAAAAATCAGGAATGCCTAAGAGTTTTTTTAGAAACCCAGGTCCCATTGTGCTCGTGCGGGGTTGGAGATTCTGAGGAAGAGAGGAAATCATTTCTAATTGCTTAGGTTTCCATGCTGGGTGAACTATCACAGAGCTTTTTCCAGCAGCTAGATTCGCCAAAGCAAAGTTTGCAAACACGGTGAGATCTGGATGGGTATTTTTAGAAAGTCCTAAGGCAAGATCTAATTCTTTAAATTGCTCAACGAGGTAGCCTTGAGAGCGTAGAACGCCTTTGGGTTTGCCAGTTGTTCCCGTCGTAAACGTGATAATACCAGCGGTGGCCGGATCGACATTTAAAACTTCGAGTTTATTTCTTTTAGAGAGCACCTTTTCTGCAGAGGTCCAGTGCGGAATGTCGCGTACAGAGTTTAGGCGAGCGCCCCAGATATAGCCCCACCAACGAGTGATAAACATTTTTGGCTGAACGATGTTGATAACATGATTGATATCTTTAAGTGGCATCCATGGTTCTACAAGAATGATAGAAATGCCGGAGGCTAGAGCTCCGCAGATGAGTGCGTAGAGATGCGGAGAAAGAGGCTCTAATAGAAGAACACAATCTTTTTCTTGAAGCCCGTGAGATTTGAAGTAGTTTTGTGCAGAACCAGATAGTTCAACAAGCTCGCGGAAAGAGACTTGCTCCTGCGGAGAAATCCAGATGGCTGTTTTCTCTGGAAATGCTTTTGCCTGTTGGGTGAATAGTTCTACGCAGTTCATTGATAGAGATCGTGTATGGTTTGGGAATAGCGTTTATCGAGAACTTTTCTTTTTACCTTCATCGAAGGTGTGAGTTCGCCGCCTTCTACGGTGAATTCTTCAGGCACGATCTTAAAGCGCTTTATCGTTTCAAAGCTTGCTAAATGTGAATTGGCCTCCGCCACCGCTTGGCGAGCCAGTTCTTGGGTGAAATGATTTTGACTGAGGTCTTCCCAGTTCTGAAATTCGACGTTTTGCTCTTTTGCTAAAGTCATGACCGTCGGGCGATCTAGAGAAAGAAGAGCAACCACATACTTTTGCTGATCGCCGTGAATCAAAGCATGACCAATAACCGGTGACAGTTTTAAAAATCCTTCAAGTCTTTGAGGAGCGACATATTTTCCGCCAGCGGTCTTGATGAGATCCTTTTTACGATCCGTGATCTTAAGATCTCCATTATCTAAGAGTTCACCAATATCTCCGGTATGAAACCAGCCATCGGTGAAGGCTTCTTTTGTGGCTTCCGGATTCTTATAGTACTCTTTCATTACTTTATCGCTCTTAACGAGAATCTCTCCATCGTCGGCGATTTTAATTTGCACTTCTCCGATTGGACGCCCCACACTTCCGAAGCGATAGTTGTAGGGAGTGTTCACGGTGATGGCAGCTGTGGTCTCTGTGAGGCCGTAACCTTCTAGGATTAAAACTCCTGCAGCGTGAAAGAAGGCAGCAATCTCTTGAGATATAGGCGCGCCGCCACTGATGGCAAAGCGCAGCTTACCACCAAAGGCCTCAGTCACCTTATTAAGAACAAGTTTTTTTGCAAGTTCGTATTGAGCTAAAAGATCAAGAGGAAGAACTTCACCGCGAATTTTGTAATCACTGACTTTCTTACCAACGCCAATGGCCCAGTTAAATAGTTTTAACTTCAAAGGTTTTGTCTGCACTTGAGTGATAATAGCCGCATAGACTTTTTCAAAAATTCTAGGCACTGAAACAAGAAAAGTTGGATGAATCTCTACAAGATTCTGACGAACGCGGTCGATGTTCTCTGCATAACAAAGAGTGAAACCAATAAAGGTATGTCCCCAGTGTTCGATTCTTCCAAGGATATGGGCATAGGGGAGGAAGCTCAAAGAAACATCTTTTGTGGTAGCACCACAGAAAGGAAAGGCTTCGGAGACTTCGCTGAAGGCCTGAAGGTGAGTAAGAACGACACCTTTCGGAAGTCCGGTGGTTCCAGAAGTATATAAAATAGTCGCCATATCTTCAGGGGAGAGGCTTGAACAGAGCGATTTAAAAAGTCCGGTATTTTCAGCGTTAATCTTTCCAAGCTCTAAAAGATCAGACCAAGCTAAAACGCCTTCATGATGGGACTTATTATCCATAACGATGACTTGCTCTATAGAGGGGCATTTATCTTTGATGGCTAAGAAAGATCGAAGTGTTCCTTTGGTTTCACAGATTAAGAACTTAGCTTCGCTATTATTTAGAATATATTCGACTTCTTCGGCGCGATTGTTTTGATAGATAGGTACAGTGACCGCATGAATGCCCATGATGGCCAAATCAAAAACACTCCACTCGTAGCGAGTGTTAGCCATGATAGCGACACGGTCTCCCTTTTGAATGCCTAATTTCTTTAGGGCTAAGCCAATGGACTCGATATCTTTGTAATATTCTTGCCAAGACTTAGAGATCCATTTTTTTTTATCTTTAAACTTGATCGCTGCTTGTTGAGAATCTCTCTTTGGAAAGTTAGCGATACAGTCGCCCAAAGTGGTTGCTTTTGTCGACATGGGTGGAGACTCCTTGGTGCAGAACTCGTTTCAAAAAAAACCGAAAAATTAAGCTATATTCTACTGTAAGAAGAGATCAATTCTGCTTCGTTGATCAGCAGGAACATTGACGGTCTTATGTGCAGATAGCCCTGTTGTTTTATTATTTGCTTCGATGCGCACATCTACGCCGGCCTGAATTTGATAGGTTTCTCCAGCCCCTTTTATATTTACAGGAACGCCAGAAATTTTAAGTTCAGGATTTGCGCCACCATTTACGATGTTAATAACTACGTAAGCAATGCGCATCAGTCTTTGCATAGTTACATCGACAGAGAAGGCTTCATAGGTTGGTGTCACGGTTGTGATGAGATCCGTATATCCTTCTTTGACGAGACGTAGATTGAACGGTGTGTTGGCTGGTAGTGACTTTCGCATAGGCGTAAATTCACCAGTGTCGACTCCGTTGATAATCACACGGGCTTTATCCGGCTGACTACGCAGTAAAACCGTAAATTTCGGAGTGGTCGCTGAGATGTCCATTTGCTGAGGAGGTTGAACCGCAGCAGGAGCCTTCGTGTTTTGTGTGACAGTTGTTTTAATACCGCCAGAATTTACAACGACAGGTGCGGACTTCTTCGCAAAGTAGTTTTGGTAAACCCACCACATACCAACAACCGCAATGAGAGCTACAACAGCTTTCATTGCGATGCCCGTAATATCTTCAACCTTTGAAGAGCTGGCCATTTGAGGGCGTCTTTGGCTAACAGTGTTGCTGTGAACTCCGGTCGGAGTCCTAGTCATAGTTCCATGTCCAGCAAAAGTACCTGTTCCAGTTTGCGTGCGTGTATTGGTATGCGTGATATTCGTGTTTGCACTTGGCATCGGCCTCGGCGGCGGCTGCAAGTTGTCTAAGCTGACTCGAATATCTGTTGAAGTATCAAGATTGAGTTTTCCTAAATCGTCTTCACCATCTTGCTGCTGAGCCGAAGGAGGAGCTGTTGGTGCACGGAGATCAGTCTGTGTTACAACAGTTTTGTCATCAGGTGAGTTGCCTTGAACTTTAGAATACTCAACTAACTTTCTTCGTTGCTCAAGGAAAGCAGCCGAGAAAGCATTTTTCATAAACACACTAAAGTCGTGTGGAGAAAACTCTGGATACTGAGTATTTAAAAATCTATTTAAATCACGATGGAGAGCTGCGGCAGTTTGATAGCGTAAGCTTTTATCTTTTGCCAAAGCTTTATTAACAATCCGCTCTAGTTCTGGGGGAACTGAAGGGTTGATTTTACGAATTGAAGGAACTTGGCACTCACGGATCTTTCTTAAGATGGCCGCTTCGCTGTTAGAAGTAAAAAGGCGATCATTAGCAAGAAGTTCCCAGAGAACAATTCCTAGAGAGAAGATATCCGTGCGCGTATCAATGGATTGACCATCTGCTTGCTCGGGGCTCATATAGCCATATTTCCCTTTAAGGGTTCCGGCTTTAGTAGCTTCCATTTGAGTCTCGGCTTTGGCGATACCGAAGTCGATAATCTTAACTTCACCCTCAAAAGAGACCATGATATTTTGCGGACTCATGTCACGATGTACGATGTTTAGGGGTTTTCCCGTTGTACCGTCAATACAGCGATGAGCGTGATCAAGACCAGCGGCTACTTCTTTCATCATATAAACAATTTGTTCGATGACGAATTGTGTATTTGTCTTTTTTAATTCGTTTAACACTTGGCGGAGATTGCGTCCTTCGACGTACTCCATCACTAGGAAAAACTGACTTCTCTCGACACCGAAATCATAAATTGAGACAACGTTACCGTGATTTAGATTCACGGCAATTTTCGCCTCTTCTTTAAACATATCGATAAATTCCTGGTGGTCAGAATATTGAGGAAGAATCCGTTTGATTGCGACAAACTTATTGACGCCTACTGCTCCAGTAGATTTAGAAAGATACACTTCAGCCATACCACCAGCAGCAAGACGCTCAAGTAAGATGTATTTTCCAAACTGCTCTACAGACTGAGACATGAATTCTTATTCCCCTTTGAAGGGTCTATCGGTAAAATAGAAACATTGCTTGAGGAGTTAAAGTTTATGAAGTGGATAGGACTGACCGGAGGTATAGCTTGTGGCAAGAGCACTGTGTGTAGAGCGCTTGCTGAGAGAGGATTTCCTGTCGTTGATGCTGATGAAATTGCAAAAAGTGTTGTGGCCGCAGGGTCCACAGGACTTAAGTCGGTTGAGCAAGTCTTTGGTCCTGAAATCATTTTGCCCTCGGGGGAATTGGATCGCAGAGCCTTAGGTCAAAAAGTTTTTGGACATCCTGAAGAACTTCATAAGCTCGAGTCTATTTTACATCCTTTGATTCGCGCCGAGACTCGCAGACAAAGAAGATTACATGAAGATATGGGAGAGCCTTTAGCGATTTATGACATCCCCTTGCTCTTTGAGACCGGAGCAGAAGCACAATTTGATAAAGTTGTTGTGATTTCCTGTACGCGGGAACAGCAACGCGAAAGGCTTCGTCGCAAAAACCAATGGACCGATGAAGAAATAGAAATGCGCATAGCTTCGCAGATTCCGATTCAGCGCAAAGAAGAAAAAGCAGACTTTATTCTCTACAATAATCGAGATGAACAGCATCTCTTGAGTCAAATTAAAAAACTTTCAGATTGGCTCAATTCGTTGGTTCCTTAAGTCCCGACAAAGGGAGAGTTCAAATCATTTTTAGAGCAATTCTTAAACAAGTCGCTTCGAGTTGATTAAGATAAAAGCCTTAAGAGGGTAGATATGTTTAAAGTTGTCTTGAGCGTTTTTTGTTTCCTATTCATCGATTCAGCAGTGGCACAGACCAGCACCACCATCCATCATCACTATCAAGCTCCGAGAGCTCTTGGGATGGGAGATGCATTCGTTGCGGTGGCTGATGATTATTCAGGTCTTTTTTACAACCCCGCCGGGTTAGCACGTAGAGACAATGGACAAGTGAACTTTTCAATGAGTTATGCTGCAACACCAGGGGCTCTTGATTTCTATAATGGATACAAAGATATCGAAGATGATAACAGTCTCACTCAACAACAAAAAGAGCAGAGGTATCTTGAGCATATTGAAAAGCATTACGGCGATGTCTACTCATTTAGGATTTCCCCTTTAGAGGGATTCTGGGTCCGACCAAATTGGGGAATTGCTTTTATTCCTTTGGATTTAAGTGTTGAGCTAGCGATGCATAAATCAGTGGGACCATCTATCAATGCGACTGTCTATGCTGATACGACGCTAGCCTATGGATATGGTAATAACATCTATTCAATCCCAGGGCAGTTCTCATGGGGGATCGCGGGAAAGTTTGTAAACCGTGGTTATATGAATAAGCGAGTGACGGCTCTTGATTTAGCGGGCGGGCAAGAGCTTATCAGTAAGAACGACCTTGCTGAGGGATATACCATTGATGCTGATCTTGGCGTACTTTGGACTCCGGAGATTCATGGAGATGGTTTCTTTTCGTCGGCTCTCAGAATGGCAAGACCCACATTTGGAGCGGTCGTTCGAAATATTGCCGAGACAGGTTTTGGTTCTAATTTAAAACTTCTAAATAAAGAGCCTGGTGAGAATGTTCCGGAGAAAATGTACAGAGTTTTCGATGTGGGATCTCGTTGGGAGTATCCACAAGCTTGGATTTTTGGCGGTAGAGGTGTTCTCGACGTTCGCGATCTTGGACACCCAGATTTTAATTGGCGCAAAGGTGTGCATCTAGGATTGGAATTTGATTGGACGGTGACGAGCTGGTGGAAAGGGCACTATCGCGTGGGTTTGAATCAAGGTTTTTGGACAGCGGGACTTTCTGCAGCCCTAGGAATTTTCAATCTTGATTTAGTCAGCTATGCCAATGATGTTGGTACGAGAAATACACCCATTGAAAGTAGGGTGTATGCGACGCGATTGAATCTAGATTTTTAGTAAAGAAACTTAGAAATAAAAAAAGCGGCTTTGAGAGCCGCTTTTTTTATTGCCACTGCTTTAAAAGTTCTAAACCTAAGTTTATAATTTCTTCTGGTTTTTGTGTCATAAAGTCATGTGCGCCAGCCGCCGTATTGATCTGCTTGCAGATATCAGAGTTTGCGTTAAATGCCCCTGCGCAAGTCGTTTGATAGACTGTTTGGATTGACTCAACAATTCCTGTAAGATTATCGTTAGCAGCCTTTTTAGTTTCTGGTGTCGGAGAATCAAGATCGGTAATAAGCTGTGAAATATTCGATGCAATTTGTTCGCCAGTACAAAACAGAGGATCTGGATTTGTGCAACTAGGCAAAATTGCTAGAGAAGATAAAATAGTAGCACTTTTAGCCATCGCTCCGATGAGTTTTAGTCCGGGACGTCCAGAGTTATTGCAATCACTAAATACCTCATCGATATAGATATCTTTTCCGCGACTATCTCTGGCTGGAAATGAAAGGGCGGCTAGCATGAGGGTTGGGGGGGCATTCGGATCGTTGATGGCGGTTAATGCTTTCGAAAGATTCTCAGCACTTGTGACATCTGCTTTCACAAATCCAGCGGCACATTTTAATTCATAGGCGTAAAACGAAGTTAAACCAGCAAGAGGCGCCACACAGCTATCTACTGCTGCTGGTTCATGGGCTTTGTTCAGGCAAAACTGAGCCTCGGCTACGATATCTTTTTCAGTCTGCTCAGCTTCACAGGCCATGAGGCCACAAGATAAAAGGCCTATTAGAAGAACTTTGGTGAAATTTAGTTGCCGCATATTCTGTACTCCTCAGAGTATTTTATCGGCAACTCTATTTAAGTCTTAATGCCCTTTATGGAATCTCAAGAAAAGTCTCAAGATGATCTACTTAAAAGCCTTAAAGCTGCGGCTATAGCGTTCAGCAAGAGACTGAGAGTTCTTCTCAATCCAAGATTCGAGTTGAGGAATTTCAGAAACCACAAAATTTCTGTGATAGCTCGCAATAATCCCAACTTGAGTCATCAAGTACGCACGAAGATCGCTCTTTTTCAGACTGTCGAGATCTACGGAGTCTTTGTCACGGCTACGAATTAAGTAGTTGGCGTTATCAAACGTTAAAACTCCAAAGTGATGAGGATTCTCTCCCCATACGTATTTAACAATTTGCTCTAGACGCTCTGAAGGGCTCCATGGAGGTTGTTCCCAACTTCCATAAGAAGTTCCTGGAAGGGTTGTTTCTTTAAGTTCTAGGATATCAGATGACTTGTCTTTTTTATTTTGAACTAAGACCCAGTATCTTTTTAGTCCTCCGCTACCACCGGAATCACGTTCAACTGCATTGATATCAAGCACATCTAAGTTTTTAAAGAACGAGTTCTTTGACAGGATATTTTTGATTCGATTTTTTTCTGATTCAGGCAGAGGTGTTGTTTTCTTATTTGCAACAAAGAGATTGTTCTCCGTGAGCTTTTGAATTGTTTTTTCAATGCGTTGATCGAGATTTTTAGGGTAAAGATTTTTTGGCAAGGCCGGAGCTGCCATGCGACCACTCAAGATTTCTGAGTAGGCGTGAGCAAGTTCTTTCGTCAGGGCCTTGTCATTAAAAGTCAGTTGAATAGTGGTGAAGTATCTTAAGATGTCGAAATCTAAAGGACACACGCCGGTGTCATCGATATCGTTATAGACAAATTTTTGATCATTTCCAAATTTCATAAACCCAAAGTTTTCCGGATGTAGGTCACCGAGGCATAGAATCAAGTTTTGCGAACTATTGTTAGCAGAAAGGTCTGCATAATAAGTATTCACGAAAGAGCGCATGAACATTAACGGACTTCGCTCTAAAGCTCCTTGAAGTTTTGCTTGATAAGCAGAGTCTGAAAGATTCTGGTAGGTGTCGCGGAAGAGCGTTTGCGGGATGTCTTTGGTTTTAAAGCGAATATCCGCTAACGAACCCTTGTTTTGAGGTGAGCGGGCTTGGCTCGGGGCAAATTCAGATTTTAAAAAGGATCCTGACTGGGCAAAAGTCGAGAGTGAAAAACTCAAGGCCAATACAGTGAATACGGCACCACGGACCATGACATCTCCTTTAGACGAAAGACCTTAAAATTACCAGATGTCTCAATTTGAACCTAAATATGCCGATAAGAAAAGTGATTTTCACCACAACGAGGTTTCTATGAAAAGGATTTTATGGATAACGCTCATTCTCAGTTTATTTTCGTCGCTGTCGTTGGCTAAAGAGAGAAGAGCTTTTTATAGTAGTGTCAGATGTCAGGCAATGGGAGGCGCTTGTATTGCCGTTGCCAATGATGAGACATCTCTTTTGATCAACCCTGCGGGTTTGGGAAGATTGCGCGACTACTTTGGAACTTTGATTGATCCCGAGATCGAGTTTGGCTCTCATACTTATAGTTTCTATAGTGAGAATAGCTTTTCCTCTCCCTTTAATTTAGAAGATATCAAAGCAGCTTTAGATCGTAAGCGCGGTGACTACTATCATGCGAAGGCACAAGTGTTTCCGTCGTTTGTGGCGCGCAACTTTGGGATCGGCCTTTATGGAAATTATCTATTAGATGCGGAGATGAGTGACGATGGAAGTACGATAGATACTTATTATCGAAACGATCTAGCTTTGGTGTTGGGTTTCAATTTTCGCTTTTTTGACGGACGTATGAAGCTTGGCTTCAATACAAAACTTATCAGTCGTATCGAAGTGAATGATCCAGCTGTTTCATCAGCGGGTTCACTTTCTTATGCGGACATTGGCAGTGAGGGGTTAGGAGTATCAACAGATATAGGGTTGATGTTTTCTGCTCCTTGGACTTATCTGCCAACGATCACCGCAGTTCTTCGAGATCTTGGAGATACTAAATTTGATCAAGGCAGTGGAATGCGCATGGCTTCGAATTTAAGACCTGAAACAGTAGAGCAAGATTTAGATGTTGGTTTGGCGTTGTTCCCAATTCACACCAACGGCATCCGCTCTTCGTGGACGGTGGAATACCGAGGGATACTTACAGCTGATAAAGAAGAAGATAAAGCCAAACTTTTACACGCAGGTGTGGAGTTTAACTTTGCGGATCGTCTCTTTGTGAGAGCTGGATACAATCAACGCTATATTACGGGGGGCCTAGAACTCTCCTCTGGAAATTTTCAGTGGCAACTTGCAACCTATGGAGAAGAAATAGGTACTAGTGCGAATCCTCGAGAAGACCGTCGCTATACAATGAAGTTTGCTTATAGGTTTTAAAAATGATGAAGGTTGCTTTCCGATTTCTAACACTTTTAATTTTTCTTTTTGCGACATCTTGCGATGCTCCGAATGCTTTGACCGAGTATAGCAGTGCAGACAAGGAAAGTGCTTTGCTGTATGCCGCAAAGAAGGCCGTGGATAATTCACAGTGGGACAGAGCTATTGAAATCATCACCCAAGAGATGGAGCTACCAGAGCGTCAAAAGGTTTCAAGTAAAGAAACATTGATGCATGCCTATGGTGGAAAATGTGGGATTCGTTTTTTTGATTTAGTAAATCAGCTAAAAAACGCCAATACTGGAACTGTATTTCAAATTCTTTTAAAGCTCTATGCAAACAAATCTTTAAATAACTTAGCCTGTGAACAATCGTATTTAACATTGCAAAGTATGGGAGATGATCCGCAGTTACGTTCGAAAAGCTCAAATATCTATGCGGCTCTCCTGGGTATGACTCAGGTATCAGCAACTTTGAAATCGAAATTTGATCTAGACAATCAGGGGGCAGGGGATGGGTATGCTGATGGATCTATTGATGCCTGCGACAATATTAGCCCCAGCGCTCCTCTAAAACTCACTGATAATGATGTGAAGACTATTGGAGTAGGAGTGGGATTATTCTTACAAAATATTTCTGCGATTAAGGCCGATATTGCCGGAGGAAGCATTGTGGATTCACTTACTCACGTCCAGAGTCTCTGTGCTGCTCCGATTGATTTAGGAGGAATTGTAATACCTCCCGAGATCTTACCCCAAGATGCCTTCGAGCCTATCAACTGTTTGACGACAAAGTTAGAGGATGTAAAAGATAAAAACATTCGCTTGCTTCGTCGTATGATCGAAAGCTCTGCTTATGGCTTTGCACCAGCCCGTTATTCGGGAAATCCATGTGACATTACTGCCTTAAATCTGAATCAGACGGATGCGGCGAATCCACGCTTAGAGGCACAGTGTTGCCCAGCTTTGGCGGTACCATGAAGTATTTTATTATCTTCTTTTTATTTCTTACGACGATAGCCTCTCATGCTCAGTCCTTAGGTGTTTCTGCACGAAGCGCACGCTCTAAAGGGATGGGAGGCGTTGCCGTTCCCTTTGTTGGTGGTTTTGAGTCGCTCTATATTAATCCCGCGGCACTTGGTAAGAACAATGGAATTCAGTTACGCCTTTTGGGGTTGTCAGCGGGGTTGAACGATGAACTGTGGAATAATCGAGAAAATTTTTCGAATATAGATGCCAATGATCCAACAACTTTTGATCCGTTATTTGGAAAAAGACTTCAGGCGCAAACTTTTTTACAGGCAGGTTTGGCTGTGAAGGGGTTGGCACTCGGGTATTTAAAGGATGTCTACGTTACAGCTGAATTGCATAATCCCGTTTTACCAAGTTTTGAAACCTATTATCGCCAAGATGATGCCTATTACTTAGGGGGTGGTTTCGATCTTGGCGAAGGCCTATATGCGGGGCTTGCGGTGAAGAGAATTTTTCGTCGCGGTGGAGATATTCAGGAGTTGAGCGTCGATGATATTGCTGGAACTGCGCGCCCTGAAGATATCGCGCGACGTTTTGATAATGCGGGCCAAGGTTATGGTGTTGATTTTGCTTTGACGAAAGAGTTTCAAGAGCATGCATTGAAGCCGAGTTTCACAGTGGTATGGCAAGATATTGGCGGAACTTCCTTTCAGCACAAAGAGGGGCCAGATGCTCCTTCTCAAATCCAACAAAACCTTATCTTCGGAGCAGGAGTGAGTGCGGAGGCCCCAGGGTTTTTGTGGGGTCTTGGATTTGAAGCACGACATTTATTAGAGCCTGATCTGGATATGGGAAAAAAACTGCATTTGGGTACTGAAATTGGAGTTGGAATTTTTAATTTCAGGGGCGGGTTTAACCAAGGTTACTTTGTCTATGGTGCTGGGCTCGATTTCTGGTTTCTTAAACTTGATGCGGCCAGATACACGGAAGAGTTAGGTCTTTACCCAGGGCAATCAAGTGATCCACGTTACATGGTGAGTCTCAGTCTTGATTTAAGCTTTGATGCCGACTTCAATATCGCTGATAATCGACGTAGTAAATTAAAACAACGTCGGTAATGGAATGCTTAGATTAGTCTCGATACAAAACCGCTCTCAGGTTGCAGAAATTTTTAAGAACTACGATCCTCGTCAACAAACATGGATCGTTTCAGATTTGCGCACTAAATTTGAATTACAGCGCAAAATCCTTCAAAGCTCCGGCTACTTCATCGACGAGTCCGTCCTCAGGGCGAGTGACTTATGGAAGGCACTCTTAAAAAGATGTGACCCGCATATTCGTATCGTCAGTGATCCCTTTGCTAAATCTCTTTTGCGCACAATGATGGATGAAAATTCTGAAGTTCTAGGTGTGAACTCGAGTGCTGTTGAGACGCTTTTTTCTTATATCGATCAACTAAGCCCTGTCCTATTTCATCCAGAAGGATATGCACAGATTGAAGAGTGGTTCACGCAAAATCCTGAATCTGCGGATCGCTGGCGTGCGTGGTATTTACGCGCAAATTTCTGTGTAAAGAAACTTATTTCTGAGCACCGTATTATTACCTCTGACTGGATCACTTCTTATTTAGTGACATTTAATAACCTAGAACATCTTTGGAAGCAGCCGTTGGTTATTGATCTGAGCGGTGAGGTTTCTAAGGTTGAAGCAGAGATTTTGAAAACACTTTCCCGCAGTGTGGATGTCACAGTTATTGAGCCATCTCCGCAATGGAAAAATGAGTATGCCTATTTACTCAAACCCTATGAGTATTTGAAAGCGGAAAGCTCGGACGTAAAACAGTTAGAAAGTGTTTCTACGGCAGCACTAAAAAAAGAAACGCTACGTTTTTCGGGGATGCTCGCAGAGATAAAAAACGCTGTTGGGCAGGTGCGAGCTTGGCTCGAAGAAGGATTGAAACCTTCTGAGATAGCGCTTTTGGCGCCAGATATTGAAACCTACTGGCCCGTGCTTCAGCCCTTTTTAGATGAAGAGGGAATTCCTTATCAAAAGGATTCGACTCATAAGGTTCAAAGTCTTCCAAGCATCGTCAAATGGATGGCGTCGCTACGTTCTCGCAGTGGGAAGCTTTCTACGACGGATCTTGAGATTGCATTTTATGACAGCCAAGAAGCAAAGAGTCTGCGCTATGAAGAATTTAAAGCCCTCTTTAAAAGTCTTTATGTTGACGAAGATTTAAAGCGGCATGCTCTTGTTGATAAATTGTTTTCTAATCAGCTCGATCTGTCGGGGCATCTTTCGAGAGATGAATTTGTTGTTGGGGCATTGGCCCATTGGCGACAAATTGATTCTGAAAGTGCGCAAATAGTTTTAAGAGAGCTACTTCAAAACGCTGTGGTGTCAACGACCATGCCTTGGAGTGAATGGCTGGGATATTTAGAGACAGTGGTCGCAGCCAAAGAGTTCACTCTTGCAAAAGGGCATCCAGATGGAGTCTTAGTTACTAAGCTCATGTCGGGCCATAGTGAGAGCGTCACTCATCGTATTTTTTTAGGTCTGACAGATGAGTCATTAAAGCAGAAAAGTAGAGTTCAGCTTTCAAGGGACGATTACTTTTTAATTGGAAAGGATTTGGGTTTCTACTTAGCAAACCCTGATCAGAGCGATATTGAATTTGAACTTCGACTTCTGGCCGAGCTTCCTTCTGCCCACGATATCTACTGTTTTGGTTTGACGGACTTATCTGGCTCTATTTGCTCTCCGGCAAATTTCTGGATGAGTGAGGCCACGGATCATGAAACACTCAAGATTCCTTTAGAGACCCGACTGGATCAAATTCAGGCTTCTGAGATTAAAGGTGAGCGTGAGCTTATTAAAGATCTTCGTGGCGAGATTCAGGGGCGTATTGATATTGATCTTGGCAAGGCAGAAACACCTGCTCTTGATCTTAAGGCTTTACCGTCGGTATCTGCGTCAGCCATCGAGAGCTATTTAGAGTGTCCATTTATTTTTTCAGCGCAAAGATATTTTAGATTAGAAGATTTGCCAGACATAGATCTTGATATCGATCATCGCACTCGTGGGCAATTGGCCCATTCATTGTTTGAATACTTAACTGAAGAGCCTATGCGTTTTTCGTGGAGCGAAGAAGAGATTTCAGAAGTCCTAGAAAAGATCCGTGCGGAAAAGAAGTTAATATTTGCCGATGATAGGCTTTGGATTCCTCTAAAAAAAAAGCACATTCGCTTGGGGCAAAGGTTTTTAGAGTTTGAAAAAGAGTGGAGACAGAACTACATCCACACTCGCACTGTTGGTAGAGAGGCAAGTTTCAAGTTCTATTTTAACCCCGAAACATTAGAGTTTTCGGATGAAGAAAATGCAGACTTCTTTAGAGTTTCTGGAAAGATAGATAGAATTGATGCCAATGTCGATGCTCGGCAACTCTTAGTTATAGATTATAAAAGTTCTGCCGGTGGGATCTATGCCCATGGTTCGTGGTTTAAAAATAAGACCTTGCAGTTATTGTTTTATCTATGGGTGATTGAGCACAAACTCATCCCTGATATTGATGGCGAAGTGATTGGTTTGTTTTATTATATTTTCCGAGACTTTACACGTAAGGGTTTTTGTATTGAGGACTTTGCCGGCAGCCTTTATCCCGCTCCCAAACGTCGCGATAGCACGGCCACCTTGGAAACTCGCGAACAGTATAAAGCAGAGTTCCAAAGTATTTTTGTGAATACACTGAAGGAAATTAGAAAAGGTAAAGTCAATCCCGAGCCGGAAGACAAAAAGATTTGCGCAGACTGTAAATGGAGAAGGCAATGTCGGGCCCCGCACTTGAACTAATGAGTGGAATCTCTAAGGCTTCGACGAAGTGTTCTTCTTTAATTCGCCGTCAGAAATATTTTGAGGTATAGAAATGAGTTCTAGCATTATTCTCAAGGCCGGAGCCGGAGCTGGAAAAACAACGACGCTAACTGCAACTTTTCTCGAGTTTGCTTCTGATTTTGAAACTAAAGAAGGACGTTGGCCACGCATTGTGGTGACGACGTTTACTCGTAAAGCCACTCAAGAGCTCAAGGAAAGACTTCTTGCCAAGGCACTGAAAGATGGCCGTCAGGATCTGTTTCATTATGTCAGCTCCAAATCTTTGGTGCAAATATCCACGATTCACGGTGTTTTAAGTGTCTTTTTAGCTCGTTATGGTTCTGTTATCGGACTCACTCCAGATTATAAAATCATGGGTGCTGCTGAAATTAAAAAAGTCGCACGAAAGATTATTCGTAAGTATGTTCTCGCAGACCCAGAGTTACAGGAGCTACTTGATGAGTATGATTTTTCTTCGCTCGAGTCGATGCTGCTTATTTATTTTGAAGCCAAAGCCGAGCATCCAAATCTTCGCTTCATCGATCGTGCAGAGATGGCTGTTTTATGTCAAAAGGTGATTGGTAAAATTGCGCAAAGAATCCTGAGAGTCGCCCTAGAAATCGAAAAATCTGCCGATGATGATAAGTGGGTGGAGTACGCGCAAACTTTGAGGGGTTTTTCATGGACCTCACAAGGCGTCGAGTGGCAAGAGTACTTCTCGCAATTGAAGTCTTTCTGGGAGAGTTTAAAGAAACCTCAATTTAGAAAAGCCAAGCCCGCTTTTGATTTTTCCGTGAACGATGAGCTTGAAGAGCTGCGCGATGAACTAGGAAAAATTCTTAAAACGACGCGTTTTCAAGAAGAGTTTTGGAATAAGCATTTTCGCAATTGCGAACTTTTTGAGCGTTTAGCGCAAAGTTTCTATACGGACTTCTTACAGTCAAAGTTAGAAAACGGCATCTTATCCATGTCCGATCTTGAAACTCTATCATTGAAAATCATCACTGAGCAGCCGAAGGCCGCTGAGTCGTTTGCAAATGATTGGGATTTTTGGATGGTGGATGAGTATCAGGATACAAGCCCCATTCAAGTGCGCATACTAGATCAGCTGATTGGGGAAAAGCCGGTATTTATTGTAGGAGATCCTCAACAGAGTATTTATCTTTTCCGTGGTGCTCGCTCAGAGGTCTTTCAAGAAAAAGTCGAACTCTTTCAAGAGCAGGGAAAAAGGACAGAAGTTAAACTGATTAACTATCGTTCTAACCCTGAGGTTTTAGCTTTTTTTAATCATTACTTTACTAAAACCAGCAAGCAGTTTTCTGAGATGGAGCCAGCTCCGGAAAAGACTTTAGATTTATCGCAACCTACGGTTCAGGTTCTCATTGGTAAAGAGAATGAGGACGATGGGCAATCTTCTGAGGCCCTTATCACAGTTGCAAGAATTCAGGAGCTACTTTCTGAGGGAGTATCGCCGGAAGAAATCTGTGTCCTGGGGAGAACTCATCGAGTTCTTGAAGACATCGCTTTGATTGCGCAAAGTCACGGTGTTCCGGTATTAGTTCATAGTGGAGCCAATTTTTATGATCGCAGAGAGGTCTTAGATGCTCTGGCGTTGCTGAAGTTTCTTCTTAATCCTCACGATAATTTAAATCTGGTGGCTCTGTTAAGGTCCCCTTGGGCACATTTATCAGACACGGTCATTTCGACTTTTTGTCGAGGAGAAAAGTCCTATTGGAGAGAGATTTTAAAACACCATGAAGAGAGTCCTCTAAAAACTATTGATAATCTTTTGAAGTTCCATCATCAAGCGGAGGAATTTGGACTTTCTCACGCACTTAGAAATGCCATGATTGAGTTTGGACTTTTTGATTATTCGGCAACGATTGATTCGACAGGACGCAGAGAAGCGAATTTGTGGAAGATCGTGGCTTTGCTGTCTCAAGAGGAACGACGCCCTGGATTTAATTATTTGGATTTTCTAGATAAGAATTTAGAGGCACTTTCAGTAGATGAGGGCGGAGACGAAGCTGACGCCACTCCTGTGGTAGAACCAAAAAGAGTTAACTTTATGACAGTGCATGCCTCTAAAGGGCTGCAGTTTTCCCACGTTCTGTTACCAGGAATGGGGAAAGATCCGCGCATGTCCATTGCCCCTAGCTTTAGTGTTCGCGAAGAAGATGGACTTTGGACTTTGAAAGTCAGAGATGCTGATACACAGTCGATGGTGAGTAGTATTCTTGCTGAAGAGATTAATTCGGAAATGCGCGAGCGAGAGGCTCAAGAATTCTATCGAGTTCTTTATGTGGCTCTCACCCGTGCAAAGCATGGTGTTACTCTGATCTGGGATGAAAATATTGATAAGAAATCTTGGGCGGCATCTTGTCCTTTAAACTTAGAAGAGGGCCTGCATGAAGAAGAAAAGTTCTCTTATCTCGTGCGAAAAGATAATGCCTTACCGGAAGTTCTAGAGGCTCCAGCTTTAGAACTTAAAGACGTGCGCGAGAAGTATCAAATCAAAGATTCTGGGATGCGCCTAAAATCTTTGTCAGTGACAGAGATTTTAAGTCAAGAGATCGCTGGGCCAGATGGTAAGAGCGCTCCAAAGGATTTATTGGCAGGCCTCGCAAGAGCGCAGCAAGGAACTGAGGCTCATCGCATCTTTGAATCTCTTCGTTATAGTGATATCGAGACTGTCAAAGAGGGCCTAGACTCTACCCATAAAGGCGCTATTGATTATTTATATGCGACTCAGGAAATTCCTTTTGCGGATTTAATGCAGGCGGGGAATGCGGAGTGGGGCTTTGCCTTGAAGTTTAAAGATGCTGTCCTTCAAGGACAGATTGATCTTTGGGGTAAAATCAATGGCAAGGCTTGGGTATTAGATTATAAAACAGGGTCTCAGCGATACTACGATGCGGCTCTTGATCAGTTAAAGATATATGCTTGGGCACTTTATCAGATGAAGCTCATCAATGAAAATGATGAGATCTGTCTAGCAGTGATTTATCCGTTTGATGAAGTTGTGAAAGTTTATAATTTCAAAGAATTTAAAGAGTACGCCAAAGAGCTCGAGTCAAAGATCTAAAAAAAAGCCAACGCTCTGAGGTGCATTCAGGGCGTTGGCTATCTTGCCTAGGACAGACAGTTTTATTGTCTTACGTATACGCAGCTTGCAGAGTCTTTTCTGCCGATTCCAGCTACAGGACCTTCTGTCGAGCGACGCTCAACTTGAAGAGTCTTTTGGTCAGAATTCATTTTAATCGAAATCGAATCGGTAATACGAATTGCAGGGATGCCCGCAACTGATTGGCGGCCTTTAAATGAAAAAGTCAGAGTGTTATTGAGGAAACTAACAGTGTCTTGGCCCTTTAAGCTTGAAAGAGCTTCGCCATGAGAGTGCTTAACTTGGCGAGGAGTGCCGTTGACCTCAGCTGAATATAGAGGACCATAGCTCTGCATATCTTTACGATACAGATTCATCGTGTTTCCTTCAGATGTAATCACGATACCTTCATAACAAAAGGTTCCCTTATCTTCAGATTTCACTAGGTCAAAAGTGCCATTAAACTTATCAGTGGCTGCGGCTTGAGCAACTCCAGAGAACAAAATTAGACTAGCAAGTGTTAGAGAGATTTTCTTATTCATAGCATACGTCCTTAGTTATTGTGGGGGCCGACTTTTAAATCGGCCCTGGTTTTTTGTTATTTTTTGATTATCTGTTTAGTTCTGGGTTCGTCATAAGAGTCAGCATGTTTAAGAACTCAACGTTCTTCATGATGATTCCGTATGAAACCTCAAGTTGAGATCCATCTACTAGTTGTCTAGCGATGTCGCCCATGTCTTTAAGTGCCTCAAGACCTTTTGTTTTTGAAAGCTGCTGACCAACTTTAGTAAGACCTGATTTTAGAGAAACTTGTCCTACTGCAAGTAATGGAAGCGCTTCAGCCATCATATCAGCTTGAGCTTTTAACTCTCCTGCATGTTCACTTACATCTTGACCAGTCATCGCTGCAAGGATCATTTCGATCACTTGTTGGTTGAACTGTTCGATGATTGTTGCTTGTCCCTCAACTGAAAGTTGTGGATTAGCTTGAACCATTGCTTTAGATGCGATCATACCAGTTGAGTTTAGTTCATTTAGTTTTGCAACTAACTCAGCTTTAGCGGCTGCGATTTTTTCGGCATTTCCTTTTTCACTTAGAAGACCGATCACCTGCTCAGCAACTAGCTTTTCGATTGGAGCCTGAATCACTTCTGTATTTTTGATAAAGAAGTTTTTCGTGTTCGCAATCTGAAGAACGCTGTTTGATGCCACTGCATTGTCTACAGCCCAGAATGAAAGACGTGTCGCAGATGTATCAGATACACCCAGTTGACTTAAAGCAAGGCGATCTTGTGGAGCTTTACCTAAGCTGCTACCAACTTTGAATAGCGTGGCAAAGTTGTCCTTATCACGAAGTGTTGAAGCTTCAAGATTAAGGATTGAGTAGATACCGGCGTAAGATCTCATTGCCGCAGTCACTGTCGCTTTTTCACCTTGAAGTGGAGCAAGCGTGACTTTGTCATTAGAGAAGCTTGGTTGGATATCATCCAAAATCATTCCCGTTACTAGATTTACGAACAAACTGTTTTCAGTTTTCATTCCAAGAGCGTATTTTTCAAAATCTAAGAATGAGAACTGGATGTTGTTAGCCCAGTATTTGTACTCAGGGAAACCCTTCATAGTTAAGAAGTTTAATGCCATCACTTTGTCATACTCGATACCAACGGTGTCAATTCTGTCTTCGCGAATCGCTAGATCAGATACGGCACGTCTTTCAACAACTTCGATATCAGTTAGAGTTCTTCCCGTTTCTTTGCCTTCAGCGTTTGTTTCTTTGTACTGAAAAGGAACTGCCACAAAACGATTCTTATCAAGGAATGAAGTGTGAGCATCCGGTGTTTGAATTAACTGTACGTAGAACAAGTATGCTTTCAATGCTGCTTCGAAGTTAGAGCTAACAGCTTCTTGATTTTCAGGATCAAGAACCATGTTGTAGAACAGCTCGTCTAAGAATTGGCGCATTTGGAACATTGATCTAATAGAACCACTGACAGCACCGCTAGCTTGTCTGACACCAAAGTTATTACGATCCCAAGCATGGTAGTTATTAGCGTAACCATCTTCGTAATCTTGGATCAAGCTGTCTACGATTTCACCTGGAGTCGTACCGTAGTCAAAGCGTTGACAATTTGGTTCATAACCTACGTGAATGTCTGTGCAGTATTTGTACTCCTTCAATAGACCTTGGATACGACGTTTGTTGAATGTTTGAACGTTATTCTTCATCACGTCTTCTTTAATTGTCTTGTAAGTAAGGAACTTACCATTTACCACTCTTGGATCATTAGCTAATTGCTTTGCTGCCTCGGTGCTAAGTTCAAACAGCCCAAGGTGAGATGCACGTAGTGCATGGATGTCGTAAGATCCGATACCATCCCATTTGAATTTACCTGGTTCGATGTAATCCATGATTGAAGAGTAGTTACGTTTAGATGCAGAACCATCTTCGTTATTGAAGTTAGCTTTATCAAAAGACCCTACAAAGTTATGTGTAAGACCTTGAGAGTGACCCATCTCGTGCGCAAGGTCAAAGAATAGCTCTTCTTTTAATGCTTCTTTGAAAGTCATGTTCGCAAAGCCCGTAGAGATTGGATTTCTAGCAGTCAACATACAACCTGGACGAGTTTTAAACTGAGAGTTTAGCTTTGCGCGAAGCTCTCCCATTCTTGCAGTGTTTTCAAGAGATGCACGGTCTGCAGCAGACATTTTTCTACCTTTAGCAGCAAGCATCTCTTTAGCTACGATGCCCTCTAACTCCATCTCATCCATTGATTTATTGTCGTTAAGTTGCTTTAGAACCTTGTCAATCCAGCCGTGCTCAGTTGTTGGAGAAGAGTAAGCAAAGTTTTTAGCATTTGTTCTCTTCATTTGAGTAGCTGCCGCTTTAACGTCCATTGCAGAAATCTTAAGATTTTTAGCTTGGATGAATGCTCCCTTAGAAGCTTTCATTCCTTGGCTCATCTTAGCAAGTTGACGAGTGAAGTTGGCAGCTGCCTCAGCTTTTTCCTGAGGATTGGCGTCTGCTTTTACAGATTTTTGCGCTTTCGCATCAGCCGCTTGTTGAGCTGTAAGTTTCTCAAAAGCATCCTTTTTAAACTGTTCTTTCATCGCTTGGTATTGAGCCGCATTTTTTAGGCTGCGTTGGTAGCTAGCAACAAAGTGTTGTAGGTTACCAGCGTAAACAACCATAGAGTCTGCGACTACGATTCCAGAGCGTGGATTGTAACCAACTTGAGATACACCTAGGATACCGTGATTTCCGTTAAATTTGTTTTCGTAGTGGATGATATTCTTATTAAGATCACCGACTTTAGCTTTGATTGTGTTGTCGTCAGCAAACTGAACAGTTACATAGCGACCTTCTCTTGCTAGTTTAGTGCCTTTGAAAGCTTGGCGGTAAGCAAAGTCCCAAGCATCGACAACTTCTTTAGTAGTTTCAATGTAAAGCTCGCGGATATCAGCTGGGATTTGTACAGATGGTTCAAGACCTGTCACTGTATAGTTAAGAGTTTTTCCGTTTCTGAAGTCGTGAACTACTTGGAAGTTTTTTTCTTGACCCGCACGGCCCATTAAACCAGCTTCGCTTGGGTTCATTTGAGCGACAGTCCATACACCGTAACCAAGTTCGTTTTGAACTCTGAAAGGCACTTGTTCTACGAATGACGTGTTTGTTTTTCCATCGTTCGCTAGGAAAGAGATACGCTCTTTGATGCGAGCTGTGGTTTGTCTTTTTGCAACGTCGTTATAGCTATCAGAAGATCTGATTTCGTCTGCGATGCAGTAGCGAGAAAGACCTACTGAGTAGTTCAATGTGAAGTTTAGAGATCCTTGAGCTAAGTTATAGTCTGTATCAGTAACAGTTTTATCAGCGACGGATTTAAAGCAATCACTGTATAGAGCGTCAAATGGTGAACCATCAGAAGCTAGAGCGTTGTGGCCCCAGTCAAGCTCAACGTATTCAGCATCTACGTGTGTAGCAGGAACAAGGCGAGCCATAGAGTAGTCAGCACCAGCACTGTTTTTAGAGTCAAATTTTAAGTATTTGGCACCGATTGACATCAATTCTTCAACGTCAACGTCGTTGTTACCAGATTTGTAGTTAATAAGTTTGTCTGCTTTGCGAACAACGATGCGTTTTTCTTGGATTTCGAATCTTACAATCGTTAGGTCGCCAGCTAGTCCTGGAGGAAAAACCGTGTTTACTGGAGCGTCTTCAAGAGTACGTTTGAAGAAGAATTCTTTGTTCTTGATGTCAGCAATACGGATGGTGCTGCGTGGATCAAGGTTGTTATTGTGCTCAATTTTCTTAGGTTCAATGTTTTTAGCGATTTGTACAAGACCAACGCTTTGACCCGCATTTACCTGCTCAAAGTTGATACGTGCTTGTTGGTTGCCTTCGTCGTCAATGTTAGCAAGTTGTGGTTTTACGTAGTTCACAGGAACATCAAAGCGCAATACTAGGATACAGTTTGCTTGAGCTTCTTTAGGAAGAGCATTTTTGATGTCGTCAGAGCAATGGCGTACGTTTGTTTTATTAGAAGCAGATAGCAATTGCTGTTTTTGAGACTCAGTAAGACCTGCTTTTTCAATTTGTGTAATCTCAAAGACGTGCATAGCATCAACATCAAGAAGTGTTAATACGCGTGCATCTGAATTCAATGCCACTGGGATTTGGAATTCATTTTTTAAAGTACCAACAGTCATGATTTTATTGTTGATACGATCCATCACAAAAGTTCTGTCCATATCGCCAATTGAAGCTGGCTCAAGTCCTACAAGAACTCTGTGCTCTGATTTAATGCTTAAAGTGATATGAGTAGCTTCCGTCCAGTTAGTGCCTTTTAAACGTAGGTTTGAAGTCTCTTCTTTAAGTTCATTTTTAGCGCGTTGAAGAACACCGTAGGATTGAACTGGATATTTAAAGATAGGAACAAAGATTTGCTGATCTTTTTTAGTTAAAGCATTTGCAGTCAGAGTTTTAGCAGATCTTAACTGTTGCATAAGACTTTTTGCTTTAGTGATGTCAGCTGTCTTTTGAAGTTGCTTTTGTAAAACAACTTCTTCTTTTACTTGTGCAAGATGCTTCTCAAGGATGGTTAATTCAGAAGCATCAGAAACAACTTTATAAGCTGTAACGTGTTGTCTATCTACTGAAAGTGCAATTGGGTAGGAGTGACCCGCTTGACCAGTGATTTGAAGATTTTTGAACATGAACTGAAGTCTTTTTGGCACGTCAGCACGTGATACAACAACTTTACCTTTTTCAGCCGTTGCTTTTGAAGCTTCACCGAAGCCTAGAGCTAGCAGCTCAGAGTCAGTCGTGATTTTCAACTGAGGTTGTTGCGCCGACAGCGTATCAATTTCAGAAATAGCAAAGCTTGTTTCCTGAGCGTCTTCAGATAAAGACGCCTCACGAGTTTTTGTACAACCCGTTGCAAACAGAGCTAAGGCTACTAGTGAAGAAACTGCCTTTGCGTAGTTAGACTTGTTCATTTTCTCTCCCATCCTTTATTGTCACTTCCTAAATCTCATATGAAATATACGAGGCTTTAAGAGGCGACACTCTCCATAAGGTCTTTAATTGCACTCTCAGTGCCACAAGCGGATTTGGCTAAAGTGAACTTATTGCATTACACGCGAAAAACCTGTCTAGAATCCTGACAGGGGACAATTCGCGCATTTCTAAAAATTCTAATAAGTTTGGTAGCTTGCAAACTTTTTCGGAGAGTCAAAGTGAGACAACGAGGAGCATGTTAATAGGGGATATTTTTCCGATCAGCGAGTTGGATGTTTTTAAAAGGGTGCAGTGGATATTTCCGACGCGAGGGAATGGCATGAATCAGCACAAATAGGTAAAGCAAACTACTCGCTAGAGTAGTTTGCTTTTTAAAGAATCCTAAAAATATGCAGAGCTTAGAATATATAGGTTAAAGAACCATACACAATCGAACTATTGTCATCAAAGAACTGAACATTCGTATCTTGCCCATTAGGTTTTAGCGTAGAACCACTATTGCTATGGCCAGCGGCGATGGCGATAGAAGAATTCATTTGATAGCCAATTTCTTGGCTGAGGGCAAAACTATCTCTCATAACGTTTTGGTAGGACCAAGTGTTTCGATGTGAGAAATCAGCAGTCAATGAAAGGCCGAAGCTGAAGTTATACCCCAAAGAAAGAGCTTGGGATGAAGACCATTCTGTATTCACTCTGCCATCTAACGCCGTCTCATATTGATGAAAGTTTCTTCCCACAGAAAGAGAAGCTGATATATCGACTCCGGGTTGCAATCTTTTTGGATTTACAATGAAGGAGACCGCTCCAGAAAGTGATCCCATAAGGTTTTGGCGAATGCGGGAGTCCTTTGATGTTGGCAGTCCCGAGTTGATACGGTAATTCATCAGGAAGGTTTTTCCAACAGGCATAGCGCTGCGAACGAAACTGACAGAGGTGTCGGAGAAATCATTATTTTGAGAGTCTTTGAGGTCTTGCGAATAACCACCTTGAGCGCGAATCGCATAGTCTTTATTAATTCTTAAGTTCAAACGAGCCATATAGTCCATGCCATCAAGGCGGTTGCCGTCTTCGTGATCGATGGCGTTCATAGATCGACTCATGTTGAAGAATCCACTCCATATACGGGATTCTTTCTTAGGAGCTTGCATGACAACAGCAGAGGTTACCGTTGCATTATTATTGTTGTTCGCCCAAGCAGGTGTGCTCGAACAAACAGATAATAGGAAAATGCCCAGAAAGGGCTTGAGCTTAAAGGTCATGTTTACTCCTTAAGTCATAAAACTGCACTCTCAGTGCCAGCCTGCTTGGACTTGAAGGCGCTTTGAATGATGCTGGGCTGTCAAAACATTAAACACGAGACAAAGAATGGCTTTTCTTGGTAAGAACTTTATAGAGGTTGATATTAATGTCGCGAGATTATTTTTTGATTTTTTCTGATGGTGCTTGTTCTGGAAACCCAGGCCCTGGAGGCTGGGGATCTGTTCTTCTTTTTCCAGATGATACTGTTCAAGAGCTTGGAGGATTTGATCCAAGTACAACAAATAATCGAATGGAGATGTTAGCAGCAATTCGCGCTTTAGAGTTTATTCAAGATCAAGCTCTTCCCGTGCGCTTTTACACAGACTCTACTTATCTTATTCGTGGAATTACACAGTGGGTATGGGGATGGATGCGCCGAGGTTGGAAGACCGCGGAAGGTCAACCCGTTTTGAATCAAGATCTTTGGCAAAGACTGAATGAATTGGTTCAAAAGCGTCCTGCCACGGCTAAAATTGAGTGGCACTACACGCGTGGACACATTGGAACTCCAGGGAATGAACGCTGCGATCGCATCGCTGTGGCATATTCAAAAAGAGAATCGATAAATTTGTATCGTGGGCCCTATTCTACTTACTCTGTGAATTTGATGGAGCTACCGAAGGATACATCTTTGCCAGACATGAAGGCTCCTGGAGAAAAAAAGGTCGCTTTTAGTTATTTAAGTAACTTGGGTGGTATCGTCTATCGCCACAGGGATTGGCCATCTTGTCAAAAAAGAGTGAGTGGGCAGTCTGGTGCGAAGTTTAAAAAAGCAACGTCTTCAAGTGATGAAAAAGAAATTTTGAAATCATGGGGACTCTCTGAAAGTACGTCAATTTTAGATTCCTAAGGGGAGAAGTCTGTGGAAATTGCCAATAAATATATTCTCATTACAGGTGCTAGTCGTGGAATCGGACGAGCATTTGCCAACATCTGCGCGGAAGATAAGGCTCACCTGATTCTTGTTCTTCGGCAAGAATCACCAGAGCTTGTGAAAGAGCTGGAGGATAAAGGCGCACGTTCGGTTGAAGTTATTCTTGCAGACTTGAGGTCTTTTGAAGGTGTTCACTTTGTGATTGAGCAAGTGAAGGGACGCGCCATTGATGTTCTCTTTAACAACGCGGGCATTCTTACGGGGGGGCTCGTAGAAAAGCAATCGGCTGAAGATTTGTATAAAATGATGCAGGTAAATTTAAATGCGGTCATTCATCTGACTCAAGGGCTTTTGCCAGGAATGATTGAGCGTCGCCGGGGAAAAATTATTAACAATTCGAGTGTCTCTGCTTTTATGCACTTCCCTTATACAGCAGCCTACTCAGCGTCCAAGGCGGCGGTGGCAGCCTTTACGGATTGTTTAAAGATTGAGCTTAAAGGCACAGGAGTTTCGACGTTACTCCTAATTACTCCGCCTGTAAAAACACGCCTGTTTGAAGAGGTTGAAACTCTTTACACGAAGAACTTCCAGCTTCCCAATGAAACACTCTCTCCGACAAAGTACGCAGAGATTATTCGTGAGGCAGTTCTCCATGACCTTGCAGAAGTGTCTCCTTCGGGTATGACAGGAATTGGGTTGAAGGTCGCAAAATATGCGAAACCTCTTTTTGATTTAGAGCTGAATCGCAGATTTAAACGCTCTTAGCACTTGAGGTGTGAAACGATCGTGAATGTCTTAGAGTTTACGCACTATTGCTTTTGATGGCTGTGTAATCAATTATATTACTACTGGACTTATCAGCTGTGACTATTTCACTTGTTGAAACTTCAGCGTCCCTGAATCTACGGCTCCAGTGATTGTTAGCTCTACAGGCTTATTTTCGATGGCCTCTGTGGGAACTGGGAATGAAATAATATAAGGGATATAAAAACGATTGTGATAAGGATAGATCACTTCAGTCTCTGCCATGGGTGCCTTAAAGCGTGTCGCTGTTCCTTCAAACCTTCTTCCATCTACGTCTAAGAAGAATTTCCAAATCGTATTCTTTTTTGAAAGATCGATATTCTTTCTTTCCGGAGTAAAGAAGCTCACGAAAAACTGCGTTGATGTTTTAGAATCTTTAAAAATCTTTTCGCCCTCTGCTTGGCTCTTAGATTCATCCCACTGATAGAGGCTTGTTAGGTAATAGAGCTGATTCGAAAGAATTTCTTTGTTCAGAATTGTCGCTTCAACGTCGAGAGTGTTATAGAAGCCGGAGTAGCGGCGAATGCGGTCCGAGTTTTTATCAATCACAGTCATATAACTGCGAGAAGAAACGGGCGCTTGCGTTGTGCGAGTGGTTGAGCATCCTGCAAGTAATAGAAATAAGCATAGAAAACGAATCATTATTTTTGCTCCAAAACAGTGCTGAGAAATTCTTTAAGATCTGTATATACTTCTTGTCTGTTGATGTCATTATAGAGCTCGTGACGAGCGCCATCGTAAGTAATCATTTTTTTATCCTGAGCACCATAGCGTTCAAAAAAAGATTTTGTTACAGGCGAGCTGACCACAGGGTCATCCGAAGGAATTTGAAAAAGAGATTTCATTTTAAAATCAGCAGCGCGTGGCAAAACAAACTCAAAAGAATCTAAGAAGCCAACAAACGCTCCTGGCGACACACGCGAGTGGCGAAGAGCATCTTGTTCGTATTCCCGAATAACGTCAGGATCTCTTGTAAGCATGTCATTGCGAATTTCGTTCCCCATCGTTATCTGTGGAAGGATTGAATTAAAAATGAAAGCAGCTTTTTCTTTGTAAGTCGGAACCGGTACAGAAAGACCTAAGAAAGGTGCGCTGAAAACTAAAGCATCTGCTTTGATATCAGAGAACTTCAAAAGAGACTTCAGTTGGATCAAGCCCCCCATGGAGTGGCTTAAGAGAATAAACGGTTTTCCTTTAACGGATTCTTCAGAGTGAACTTTCTGTACAAAGAGATGGAAGTCTTCGCAGTACTCATCAAAGTCTTTTACAAAACCTCTGCGGCCTTCAGATCTTCCATGGCCACGTAGGTCCCATGCATAAAAGTTGACATTCAAATCACTCAAGCCTTCGATCAAGCGGGTATAGCACTCAGAGTGTTCACCTTGGCCATGGGTAATAAGAATGGTGCCACGGGCATTTTCTTTTTTCCAAATTTGGAAAAAGATTTTGTTATTAGATGCGCCTGTAAAAAAACCTTCTGATCTGCTGTACATAGAAATCAGATTGCCGTGACTCCGCAGTCAGGGCAAGTCCAATTACAAAATGCCACGGACGACTATCGTGTCTTCGGCGTCTTGATCTGTTTGTGGATGATCGATGTTGAAATGAATGCCCCGTGACTCTTGTCTTTTAAGAGCACAGCGAACTGAAAGCTCTGCCACCGTTGCGATATTACGGAGTTCTAAGATGTCAGGGTGAATTTTCATGTTCGAGTAATACTCTTTGGTTTCTGCAAGAATATTTTGTAGGCGATGTTGCGCTCTTGCTAGACGTTTGTTGGAGCGAACAATACCCACATAGTTCCACATCAGACGGCGAATCTCATCCCACATATGATTAATAACAATCATCTCGTCCGCATCCGAATGCTCTGGATAATGCCATGGCTGTGGAGGTTTTGCTGGGAACTTCAATTGTTGCCACTGATCTTGAACATCCAAGGAGCAATTGTGGGCCGTGGTTAAGCACTCTAAAAGAGAATTGGAAGCCAAGCGATTGGCTCCGTGGAGGCCCGTGTAAGCGGTCTCGCCAATAGCCCAAAGTCCAGGGATGTCGGTCTTTCCCATTTTGTCTGTAAGGACGCCACCGCAAAGATAGTGGGCAGCGGGAACGACAGGGATTGGTTGAGTGGTTAAATCAATACCATAGTCGAGGCAGCGAGCGTAAATCGTTGGGAAGCGATTTTTTAAAAACTCAGGATCCAGTTTTGTCATATCTAGATAGACGCACTCGGCCCCGGATTTTTTCATTTCATTGTCGATGGATCTTGCCACTACATCACGGGGAGCAAGAGAGCCCAATTTGTGATATTTGTGCATGAATGCGTTGCCGTGCCCATCGATAAGCTCCCCACCTTCTCCGCGCAGGGCTTCCGAGATCAAAAAGTTACGAGACTCTCTATGGAAGAGGCAAGTCGGGTGAAACTGCATGAATTCAAGATTGGCAACACGCGCACCGACTCTGTAGGCCATGGCGATACCATCGCCGGTAGCGCCTCCCCAATTAGAGGTATAGAGATAGACTTTGCCAGCGCCCCCTGTGGCAAGGACTGTTGCTTTGGCGATAAATGAATGAACGGAGTTATCCTCCGTGCCTAAAGCATAGCAGCCCGAACAGGCGACTGGAGACATGTCATGCGGATCAATGTCCTTATTGACGATAAGATCGATGGCATAGAACTTTTCCATCAAGACGATGTTGGGATTTTCTTTCACTCTTGCTAAAAGAGTGCGATGAATTTCAAGGCCGGTCTGATCTTCGAAATGAAGAATGCGTCGATAGCTATGACCGCCTTCGCGCGTCAAATCAACTTCAACCTCTTCATTGCCAGAGTCTTTGCGAATATCGAATTGAACACCCCAGTTTACTAAATCTCTAATGCGATCAGGGGCTTGCTCTACATAGTCACGAACAACGGTTTCATTGCAAAGGCCTGCTCCAGCAACCAAAGTGTCTTGAATGTGGGATTCAAAACTATCTTCGTTCGACATCACCGCAGAGATTCCCCCTTGAGCCATAGCTGAGTTCGTCCCTTGAGCTCCGTCCTTAGCAAGGACAATGACTTTACCTTGAGTAGAGAGCTTCAGAGCAAGAGCCAGTCCCGCAGTCCCAGAGCCAATGATAAGAATATCGGAGCGATGTGTGTTCATGTCGCCATCTTCTACTCTTTTTATAGTCATTTGCAAAGCACTCTTACTTGATTCTTGTTAGTTTCTAAAACTACAATGAAATCAACAGGCTTAGCCCAAGGATGTGCTGGGAACCTGAGGGTTTTTCTGGAGGCCCTAAAAGCAAGGAAGGAACCGCTTTAATGAAAACAAAATTCATCGGCGCTTTGATCGTAGGGACCGCTCTATTCATTGGGGTCGTGCTTTGGCGCGTGGATTCATTTGTCTCTTCGGATCGCCAAACGTGGGTAGAGTCTCAGACGCGAACTCAAGTGAGTGCCATTAATTTTTCTATCGCATCCGAGATGAAATCGTTACAAAAAAAATTGGGTCTCTTCACAAGTGATGTCAGCTCGCGTGAAAGAATTCCTTGGAATACTATGGCGCCTTTCTTTGGTGTGGCAACTTACACAGCTCAAGGAAAAACTTACGAGGTGCAAAGCTTTATCGCCAGAGATTCTTCAAAGGCTTCGGCATGGACCGCCGACTTTGTTCGCTCCGCTTTAGGATCATTACCAGAGGTGGGGAGTGCTACCCGATATTTTGTAAAACCTTTTCAAGATCAACAGAAGAATCGTTTTGTAGGAATTGTTTTTCTTGAGGGAGCCCGTGCTACTGCGGTTTTTAGTTCCGGTGAACTTTTTCAGTCCATTGTTGATTCACAACGAAATTCTCTATCTCAGTTTTCGGTCATTACTGAAAATGGGCAAATGGTGGGGCATCTGACTCCAGAATATGTCGGCACAGTGATTCGTGACGATGCTGTCTTTGAAAACTTTGAGAACACACGTTCCACTTACGGCACTCTTGTCTATCAGAGCAAGACTGGAAGTTTTTTTGGAATGTATGAAAAAGTTCCCGAGACGAACTTGATGACTCTAGCTAATGCTTCTTTGGGGCTTGCACAAAAAGGCAAATGGTCTTTCATCACTCAGTTAGCACTGCTCGGTTTAGGTTTAGCGATTGTGGGAGTTGCTTTAGGAATGTGGCTTCTCAACCCAGTTCTTGCACAACAAGATAGTTTATTAGCCGAAGTTCAAGCTTTGAAATTTAAAAACAATCAACTCTCCATTGGGCAAATTGCAGTTTCAGCTCCGAGTGAAGGCGATTCACAAAAACAAAAACTCGAGGTGGCATCTCGAATTGCATCTACCTTAGCACATGAAATGAGTGGCCCCTTAGCTTCGATCATGGGTTTTTCACAGATGATTTTAGCGAAAAAACCAGATGCAGAAATTGAAAATTCAGCTCAGTCTATTGTGCGTGAGGCGAGAGCGACGCGAATGGTTTTGGATAAACTCTTAGGTTATGCCGGTGAAGAGATTAAAGAAAAAACAGAGACTAAAATTGAAGGACCTTTAGCAACAGCTCTAAAGCAAGTTGAAACTCTGTTGAAACAAAAAGGTGTTAAAGTTACGCAAAACTTAAATGCTACCTCTGCGTTTGCTATGAATACCGCAGCCGTTTCTCGTGCAATTTCTAATATTTTAGAAAACTCAATTGAAGCCATGGAGCGCATGGCACACAAGGAAATCGTTGTAGATCTTTTTGAAGATGCTGATGGAATTCATCTTCATGTTTCTGATAAAGGCGAAGGGATGGATGCTCAGCAAATTCAGAACGCCTTTGATCCGTTCTTTACGACAAGATCCGTTTCAAGGCATATGGGCTTGGGTCTTTCTTATGCCATCGGTGTCTTTAAAGAACATCACGGAGAGATCTCAATCGTCTCTTCACGAGGCGAGGGGACGCAAATGAAAGTTCTAATTCGCCCTGAAGCTCATCAAGCTGTGGCGGCGGCTCCAGTGAAAGACGAAGCAGCGGCAGTGATCGCAATGGAAGTTGTAAAACTACCGGAAAATTCTGAACATCGCACTGAAGCAGAAGCTAGTTTTGAATTGGCTAAAGATGAAATGAAAAAGGAGTCTCCATTGGATGTAAATATTGAAAGTCTTTTAGATCTGCCGGATGAGAAAGACGTTGCTGATTTAAAAAAGAAAGATCCAGTGGTGAAGCCTCAATTGAAGGCCAATGCTGATTTACAGTTCCGTGATGGATTCTTAAATGACGAGAGCACGGATCGTATTGATGTCGCAGCTGTGATGGCTCCTGAAGCAGGACCCACTGACAGCGAACTTGAGGCAATGAATGATGATTTAACTCCTGTGGATTTTATTGTTCCACCAACGATGGCCCCTCGAGAGGCTAAGAAGTCTAATTTGGCAGACTATCACGTAGAAATTCGTCGTCCTGGAAAGAGGATTTAGTTGGATATTAGGGATTATAGTTCTCAGTTTACTGTCTTCGTTTATACGACCAATGTTGATTTGGGCGCATCGGCGAAGGTCTATCTCTCGCAAGCGGGATACGACGCCTATTTCTTTCAAGACATAGAAACACTCTTTGATCGCATGAAAGAAAATGCACCCCACATTTTAATCTTCTCGACAACCGCTTTGGCGGGATCGTTGAGTGATTTTGTAAATGAAACCCTACAAATTAACGATGACATTCGCTTTTTAGCGGTCTCAGCAACATCACAGTTTGAGATTCTGGCTCAATACAATTCTTATGGTTTTGTGGATGTGATCTCAGATGAAGAGGCGGCTTTAGAGTCTCGAATTCTTTGGGCCACGGACAGAGCATGTGAGCGTCTGTTTTTAACCTATCAAAACGAACAACTTTTTGCAGATCTTAAAAAGACTCAAGAGCAACTCAGTTCTAGCGAAAAAGAAGTACAGACTTTGCAGCCGCAAGAATCTCCAATTGCTATAAGCTCGCGCATTGCGACTTATAAGGTAGCAGAAAGCAAAGAGGATATGTTGCATAAGTTCTTGCAACACATTCCAAAAGAAACTCTGTGCATCTATTTTAAATATCTCCCTTCGGTTCGCTCTTTCGTGGCGACTCATGGCTGGGGAATTCCCAATAGCGATATTCAAGGTGTGGGCGTTCAACTCGAAGCTGAGGATATGAGAACTCTTTCAGAAAGAGTGACCATGGGGCAGTTGCCTGAGCGCTTCAGCAAAATGCTGAAAGAGGCCTTTGGTTTTAATCCGCCAAAAGCTCTGCCGTTATATGCATATCATAGTCTTGAGGGTGTTTTTGTTTTCTCTGGAAGTTTAGACGCGAAATACGTAGCAGAGATCAATGAGGAGTTCACTCTCTTGTCTCTGTGTTATTCAAACTTTGCACTGGAAAAGAAAGTCGATTCTTTAGAAGTTCAAGATTTTGTCACAGAACTTTATAATCGAAATTATTACTTCAAAGTCTTAGAGAATGAAGTTTCGCGCGGGCGAAGATTGAAACAGCCACTTTCTGTCGTGAAGATGTCGATTGATGATCTTTATGAAATTGAAAGCAGTCTTGGTGAATCGGTTCGCGATGAGTTGTTAAAGGCTGTCGCAACAGTGACTCATAAAACAAGTCGCACCAACGATGTGACTTGTCGAACAGCTGCAAATGAGATTGCTTTAATTTTGCCACATTGCTCGCGCAAGGGTGCTGCTCTAAGAGCTGAGAGGCTTCGTCGGATTATTGAAGGAACAGCGCTGCTGGAAAGTGGAATGAAAATTTCTGTAAGCTTGGGGATAAGTGAATACCCTTCACTTTGCGACTCTGCAAAAAGTCTAGATGAATCGGCAACCAAAGCTCTCTTGCATATAACCGACAAGGGTGGGAATAAGATATGCTTATTCAAAGCCCCCGAAACCCATAAGCCCGACTTTGAAGTGCCGATGGAGTAGCAATCAAGATGGAAATGTATAGACGAACATTTGCTGAAATTAATCTCGATCATCTTGCTTTTAACATTAAGCAAATTCAGTCTCGTTTTCCTAATCGCTTTCTTTGTCCGATGTTGAAAGCCAATGCCTATGGGCACGGAGATGTGCAGTTGGCGAGATTTTTTGAAACCATGGGCATTCAACAGTTTGGCGTGTGCTTGATCGAAGAAGGTTTGTTGTTAAGAAATTTCGGAGTGAAAGCCGAGATCTTGGTATTCCGTGGTTTTGATCAAGTGGGTGCGGAGAAAATTATTCAGTACAATCTCACTCCTGTTGTCAGCACTTGGGAGCATATTGATCATCTCGAAAATGCAGTGACCACTTCCCCTGTAGGGATTCATCTTAAGTTTGATACGGGGATGAATCGTTTGGGATTCCGTCCAGAAGAAGCGCAGAGTCTCTTTGAAAGACTGTGGCAGAATCGTAAGATTCGCGTAAAAGCTCTTTTGACTCATTTATATTCTGGTGAAAACGCTGTAGAAGAAAATCTTGAAAGTGCTGCGCAACTCAGAGCACTTGATGGAGTGAGCAAAGTTTTTAAACCCCTTAACGTCTTCTGTCATGCGCTGAATACTGCAGGGATTATAAGTCTGACTCATTTGCAGTCCGAAGGAAAACTAAAGCCTGATCATCCTCTGAATCTTCAAGAGTGGGGAATGAGGCCAGGGCTTTTAATTTATGGCTATAATCCCATTCCTGAGTTTAAAGAGTTGCAATTAAAACCAGTGATGAGCTTGAAGTCTGTCGTAAATTCTTTTAGAAGACTCAAAGTTGGAGAAACTGTTTCTTATGGTGGAACTTGGAAAGCACAGCGCGAATCTGTGATCGCCATTGTTCCGATTGGTTATGCCGATGGTTATCATCGTATTCTTTCCAATCAAGGGACAGTCTTGTTCGCAGGGCATAGAGTTCCCGTGATTGGCAATGTTTGCATGGATTATTTAATGGTCGATGTGACAGATGTTGTGGCCGATCAGGATCTCAGCACGTTTAAGGATAAAGAAGTGATCTTATTTGGCGCTGGAGAGAGTGGTTCGTTTATTTCTCCAGAGGAATTAGCTGTGAAGGCTAAATCCATAGTGTGGGAAATGTTAACAAGCGTCGGGGAGAGAGTTCCTCGTGTGTTTGTTGGTTCTGCAGCGAAGTTTGTAAATCAGGAAGTCGGGGGCTAGGTGACAATCGCTCAAACAATGCATCGCTATGTTTCAACACTCGGTGCTTTTGTTATTAATAAATTCCAAGGCTTTATTGATGAAACAGGCCGTATTGTTCTTTTCTTCTGGGAAAGTATTCGACTGACTTTTGCAAAACCTTCGCGTTTTACAGAAATTATTCGTCACATGGAGTTCATCGGGAATCAATCAATCGGGATCATTTGCTTAACCGGTGTCTTCACAGGGTTGGCTCTATCATTTCAGTTATATTTGGGTTTTAAACTTTTCAATGCCGTGAATATGGTGGGCCCTACGGTAGCTCTTGGGATCACTCGCGAATTAGGCCCTGTATTAACGGGATTGATTGTAGCTGCACGCGCAGGTGGCGCGATGGCTGCACGTCTAGGTACGATGCGTGTGAATGAGCAGATTGATGCTCTGGATGTGATGGGTGTAAATACCAAACAGTATTTGATCGCTCCACGTATTATTGCTGCATTCATTTGTATGCCTCTGTTGGTAGCGGTTTTTGACTTCGTGGCGATGTTAGGAAGTTATTTTCTCTGTGTGAAGTTGGTTCAGTTAGATGAAGCCGTTTTTTGGCAAAAGATCGCCGACTTTATTGATGTGAAACATATTAATGAAGGCCTTATTAAAGGCATGATCTTCGGAATTTATTTCGCAGCGATGTGTACATACCGTGGTTTTAATACCAAAGGTGGTGCAAAAGGGGTTGGCGATGCAACCAATCAAGGCGTCGTGCAAAGTATGGTGGGTATCATAATTATTGATTACTTCGTCAGTAACTTGATTCGCATATTTTATGATCTCGTGGGGATTACTTAATGAGAGTTCAATCAGCAGTTTCAATGCGAGATGTGAAAAAGTCTTTTGATGGAGGACATGAGTTCGTTCTTAAAGGAGTGAACTTAGAGATTCCTAAAGGAAGTTTGACAGCGATCATAGGCTTTTCGGGAACAGGAAAGAGTGTCATGTTGAAACACTTACTGGGTCTCTATAAGCCAACTTCGGGGACCATAGATGTTCTTGGTACTGATATCAGTACGCTTAATGAGCAACAACTCACCAAATTTCGCTGTAATTTTGGGGTATTATTTCAGTCCGCCGCTCTTTTTGACGATATGACGGTAATGGAGAACGTATGTTTTCCACTTTTTGAACACCGCCGTGACCTTAAGGAATTTCAAGTTCGCAAGATCGCAGAGGCAAAACTTCAGGAAGTGGGCTTGGAATCTAAACACTATAATAAGCTTCCGAATCAAATCAGTGGTGGAATGCAGAAGAGAACGGGCCTTGCGCGCGCTCTCGCCCTTGATCCAGAAATCCTGATTTACGATGAGCCCACAACTGGATTAGATCCCATTCTGACGGAAATGGTGGATAATTTAATTCTGAATACTCACAAGTCGCGTCAAGGGACTACATCTATTATGGTGTCCCATGATTTAGCCGCTGCATTTAGAATTGCCGACCACATTGCAATGTTAGATAGTGGTCGAGTTTTATTGTTCGGCACTCCAGACGATTTCTTCAACACAGATATCGAGCTGGTAAAAAGGTTTGTGAATAAAGGGATGAAACACCAATGAGTTGGCTTCGGACGGCAGAATTTAAAGTAGGAATGATGGTGATCATTGTGGGAACACTGATCGCGGTTATGTCCATGCAGGTGAGTGAAAATCCGTCCTATATGGGGCGCTCCAAAAAAGCCTGGTTTCTTTTGCCCAATGCGGGCGGACTTATTAAGAACTCGACGATCCGTTCAGCAGGTATCCCCGTTGGTGTTATTAAAGATATCACTCTTCAAGATGGCCAGGCTCGCATTGACGTCATTATTCGTTCTGAAATTCCGTTAACAACTTCTGCAGCCGTTGAAATTAAGGCGCAAGGTATTTTAGGGGATAAGCACGTTGAAGTCTATCCGGGGTCGCCGACAGATCCTCCACTTTCTGAGGGGGGCCAAATTCTCACTGTCAAAGATGGTGGCTCTTTAGACAACCTCATGGCGCAAGTTTCTGATGTGGCTTCCTCTTTAAAAGAAGTGGCACAAAACTTAAAAGAAGCGACGTCTGGTGAAGGCACACGCAATCATGTTCTCGGTCGTATTCTAAAAAACATCGAAGTTCTTTCTGGCGATATTGCTGATCTGACCAGCGAAAATAAAGGTAAGGTCAGTCATATTATAGATGACCTTCGTGATGTTACGTCTTCTTTGAAAACGGCTTTGGATGATAAGAGTGAAAACGGTCTCAAAGAAACTTGGGCTCGTCTTTCAAACTCTATGAAAAACCTTGAAGAGATCACTGACAAGATAGCCAAAGGTGAAGGCGCAATTGGCAAACTCGTTGCCGATGAAGAAACGGCAGAGTCTGTCACCAACGCGATTGACGGGCTGAGTGGTCTTCTGGATACAGCTACAAGAATCCAAACTTCTTTCGACTTCCGCGCTGAATATCTAGGGGATATTGGAGCTTCAAAAACTCAAATTGGAATTCAAATTCAACCAGGACTAGATCGTTATTACTACATAGGTGTTGTTGACGATCCAGCCGGTGTGGTCGAAACCACTCGCACTCAAGTCACCGGAACTGGCGGAGGGGCTGGTTCTGATTATACAGAAGTTAAAACTTATCAAAATAAGATAAAGTTTACGCTATTATTTGCTAAGACATTCTGGGATCTAACACTAAAGGGCGGTATTATTGAAAACGCAGGTGGCTTTGGAGTGGATTACCACTTCTTCCGTCGCAAATTGCGTTTCAGTGTTGAAGCCTATGATCTGAGCAATATGTACCTGCGCAGTTCATTGTCCTGGTCTGTTTGGAGAGGTATCTACGTTACAGGTGGTATTCATGATGCCCTTGATAAACACGATGCACGTTCTAACTACCTTGGCATGGGTATTATGCTAACAAACGACGACTTGAAACTCTTATTAACGAAGGCACCTTTGTAGAAATATGACTGAGGAAAAGCAGCAGGACCAGCAAAGAAATTGGCTCGTAAAATCTTCCACAAGAATTCTTGGGCCATTTACTTTTATGGAAGTTGTGGATCAGCTGCGCTCGAAACAAATTTCTATTATTGATGAGATTCGTCAACCTCAAGGCCGCTGGGCCTATATTCGTGAAAATCCTCGCTTTCTAGAAGTCGTTAAAACTATTCGGAATGAACAAGACTCTTCTTCTGAGCAAACAATGACTCAGTCGGTGGCACAGCATACTTCCATCACACGGACTGATATAACTCATCTATCAGATGAGTTAACGCCGACACCGATTCCATCGCATTTTAATCAAGATCTAACGCCTCCACCAATTTCGGAAGCGTTGATTCGTGATATCACTCCGACTAAAGAAACTTCAAAATCTCCTGGAGCACGCCCTGCGACTGTAGAAAAAAGTTACGGTTCATCAGCAGATACTCGTGTGATGGGAAAGATCCGTCGACGCTCTCGCGTTTTAACTTTGGCAGTTGCTGCACTCGGTGTTTTAGTTGTCGCCGTCGTCTTTATGACAGTGTCTCGTAAGGGGCAGGAAAAGACTCTTGGTTACGATGAAATGATCGCACGGGCTCTTCGCTATAAGTCTTTAGGGCTTTATGAGAAATCATTGGGTATGTATCACTCTGCCATTAAGATTCGTGAGCCTGAATTAGAGACTCAAGTAAAGATGGCGAATCTTTTAATTTCTGAAGATCGTCAATCATTAGTGGGCCGTCGCGTTTTAGAAAGAGCTCTCATTCAAGAAGGGCGCAGTCGAGCAGAAGTCGTTGAGGCTTATCTGGGGATTGCCGTTTCTTATATGATGGACGGGGATTTAAAACAGGCGGAAGATACTTTACAAAAAGCGATTGGCCATGAGCCTTTTAATATTTCAGCTCTTTTGAATCTTGCGATTATTCAGCTAAAAAAAGGTAACTATGGATCGGCAATGCGTGATTTCGATGCCATCTATAGAAAGAATCCTCAGTCTGTATTAGCACTCTTTGGTCGCTCGGTGGCTTCTGTTGAGTACGCTAAAGAGCAAGGTGATACTCTAGTTCTGAACAACCTTGTTCGTGACATTCGCGGCAATCTTCATAAGACCGCTTATCTCCGCCAAGAACTTATTTTATTCTTAATCTATGCACAAAGTCTTCTGGGCGATGTCGATGGTGTGAACCAATCGGTGGTTCAGTTTTTAAGTCAGATGCCGGGCCAAGCGGGAAGTTTTGTTCACCCTCTTGAAGTTGATTGGCGATTTACTCAATGGGATTACGTCGAGAAGTATTGTTCAGAGGTTTATAGCAAGCAAACTCCGCATCCGGAACTTAAGGCACTTCGTGCAATTTGTTATATGGAAGTGAAACGAGATTCTGAGGCTCAAAAACTTCTGAGCGAAGCTTTAGCAGAAGCTCCGAAAGATCCTTATGTGCTTGTCACGCAAGCGGCTTACTTAACTCGTGTAGGGAGATTTCCAGAGGCGCAAGTTCTCTTAAAAGCCCCCGAAGTTCAAACATTGCCATTAAAGAATCTTTTATTAGGCGAGATGTGTATCAGTGTTGATGATGTAAATTGTGCTCATGCATATTTTTCTCAAGCTTTTGCGCAAGACAGTCGCAACGCCAATGCTCTTTTGGGACTTGCGTGGGTAGTGCTTAAAGGAAATGAGCGCACGACGGCTTATGATTATATTCGAGCAGGATTGCAATCAGAGCCGAACTTTTTACCGTTGATTGAGTTAAGGGATCAATTGGAGAATGAATAATGAAGGCTCAGAGCTTTCTGAAGATCTCGCTCCTCTTGTTAACTTGCCTTGCGAGCTGTACAGATAAGAAAAACATCGAAGAAAATATCCGCACTCAAAAAGTTGAAAAGCTTTCTGAGGATATTCTTGTCTCTTCAAAAGCATGGGAGATGCTGGAGTTCAAGGATCGAGCATTGCTGGGAAGCTTTACTCCAGTCATGTCTGAGATCTCTGTCATTCTGACGGAGAAGAATAAAGGTGTTTTGAAAAGTCGTAAGCTGCGGATCGCGCTTCCTAAAGGGGGCGGAGAGATTGATCTAGCTGATTATATCGGGGCAGTTCCCGGTACTTACTTTGTGAACTTTGAATATGCTCCCTTTGTCGAGAGTAAAGAAAAGCGTGTGTTATTTCAAAGTGCTCTGCCAACTGTCACCATAGATCAAAAATCTTTTGGAGCAGGCTGCGGCACACTTTCTGATATCTCCAGCAAGGTCTTGGTGCTGATGCAAGATGATGGTATCAAGGTGAATACCACAGGTGAACGCGACTTGTATGTTATTGGTGGAACGTTCTTGTTTGCTTCTCAAGTTGGAAGTGAAATCTTAGTTTCGCAGGTGACCTTTAAAGACAGCCAAAGAAAACAGTTTTTTTGCGGAGGAAAGTGATGGATGCAACTCAAATAATTCATCTTAAAGACAAAGATACCGTCGAAAAGCTTTTTCTCGTCAAAGAAAAAACCGTAGCGACAGGGAAAAACGGAAAGCCCTTTATGGGAGCTATTCTTTCTGATGCTTCAGGAACTATCGATGCTCGTCTTTGGGATCGCGTCGAAGATCTTTCACGTGAGTTTGAAATCGGAGACATTGTAAAGGTCAAAGGAAGTGTTCAGCTCTTTCAAAATCGCAAGCAGCTCATTATCCATAAGATCGAAAAAGTCCCTGCTGACACTGTGAATTTTGAAGACTTTTTGCCGAAAGCAGATCGCAATCCAGACGATATGTACGTCGAACTTTTACAATTAGTAAAAGCTATGCGCAATGAACAGCTTCGTCAGCTCATCTTAGATACCCTCGAAGATCCAGAAATTAAGCCTCTGGTTTTAAAAGCTCCGGCGGCTAAGAGTATTCACCATGCGTGGCGCGGTGGTTTACTTGAGCATATCTTATCTATCAGCAAGCTTATGGACTTCATTGGCGGGCACTATCCATTCTTAAATAAAGACCTTCTCATCTTTGGGGCGATCTACCACGATATCGGAAAGATTTGGGAGCTTGCTTACGACAACGGAACAACTTATACAGATCGCGGAAGGCTTTTAGGTCATATACAGATTGCCTGCGAGTTGATTGATAAGAAAGCTTCACGGATTTTGGGCTTTAACGAAGAACTTAAAGATGTGTGTAAGCACATCATCCTCAGTCATCATGGTAAACTTGAATACGGTTCGCCAAAGCGTCCTAAGTTTTTAGAAGCGATGGTCGTTGCGATGATTGACGATTTTGATAGCAAAGTCAGTACGATCAAAACTTTGATGGACGGAGAGAGAGCTTCTGGCGATCGCTGGTCTCGTTATAGTGATCTTTTTGATCGTTACTTTTTGCTAGATGATATGAATGAGAAGTATTGATGTTTTCAGATATTTTTGAATTGCTTAAGACCTATAAAAACTATGATCCTGCAGCGAAATCGCTTTGGGAAATTGCTTTGCTTTACCCAGGCCCTAAAGCTTTGGCTTGTCATCGCATTGCTCATCGTCTTTATAAGGCAAACTTGTTTTTTCTTGCACGACTCGTCGCTGAGATTTCTCGTCTTCTTACCGGCGTAGAGATTCATCCTGGTGCCACGATTGGCAGACGCCTCGTGATCGATCATGGCATGGGTGTCGTGATTGGAGAAACTGCTGAGATCGGTGATGATTGCATTATTTTTCACGGCGTGACTTTGGGGGGATTGAAGTTCGATCCCGTGAAGCGCCATCCAACTGTTAAAAACAAAGTTCTTATCGGCACAGGAGCAAAGGTCTTGGGGCCTATCACTGTCGGAGAAGGTGCTTTGATTGGCGCCAATGCAGTTGTGATTAGAGATGTGCCAGCGGGGGGGACGATGCTCGGCCCCGTAGCCAAAGTTAAAGAAAATTCGTGAAAAAGATCCATCTGACTGCGTTGTCGAACGCCGTCCTCTCTTCGGCGTACTTATAGTACGCCTGCGTTGCGGGTGGCATTCTCCGCCTTGCATCTGAACCTTTTTGACGAATTTTGAAAATTGTGAAAAAGGCCTGCCTGTGTCGTTGTCGGCAGGCTTTCTCACTTCGGCGTACTTATAGTACGCCTGCGTTGCGAGAGCCCACCTCCGCCTAACATCCAGACCTTTTTGACGAATTTTCTAGTGTGAAGTGGAATACTTGGTTTGCGTTCAGATTGTTTTGATGATTTTTCAGTTCAAATTCTTTGTTATCCACGGATTCTTGAGGGCTTTTCGTAAATTTTGAGGCATGGGGGGCAAACGCTCTGTGCTCTTGCTGAGCATTAAGTAGCTGTAATCATTTTTCATTCTGTTATCAGTTAAAAAAACATGCATAAATGCTTCGCTTAATGCGGGGCTTCAATGAGATACTGTCTTTGATCTTAATCTGGCTCGAAAGGAGTTCGGCTATGAAGCAGACAGAATCGACAAACTCAACCAATGCACCTACGACAAACACTCAGACAGAGAATGTTGGAAATAAAGCCCCTGCGCGTAAGCGTGCACGTCGCCGCCACCTAACAGGTTGGTAGACGAATCAAAAGCCCTGCCATCATGGTGGGGCTTTTTTTATTTCAACTAGGTTTCATTTTGTTTTCTCTCCATTCTCAAGAAGCTTTCTTTAGTTTCTCATTGCAAGAGAAAATCAGTGAATCACTTTTCATTTCCTCGAATCAGTCTTAAACATTTTCATACGTTGAAAAATGATTTTGATATAGAGGACATGTTGAGATGAAAAAAACAGGAAAAACTCCTAGATTTAAAAGACAGCGCCGCCTTTTGACTGAACTTCCAGGAATGGGAAAAGCAGGAGCTCTTGAGCGTCGTCCTTATCCTCCGGGGCAGCACGGATTGCGTCGTCGTAAATACTCTGAGTTCGCGTTGCAATTAGAAGAAAAACAAAAGCTTCGTTTCCACTACGGAGTTCGTGAAGAGCAATTCCGTCGATTGATTGGACTTGCAAAAAAATCCACAGCTACGAACTGGGTAGAGGTCTTAGTAAATCTCTTAGAAAAGAGATTAGACAACGTGGTGTTTCGTTTAGGATTTGCACCAAGTATTCCCGCTGCACGTCAGTTAGTGCGCCATGGGAAAGTGCGCTTGAACGGACGTAAAGTAAATATCCCATCACAGATTTTAAAAGTGAACGATATCGTTTCTTTAGCGGCTGAGACCTATACCAATCAAGTATATATGCAGTCCCAGCAAGCCCCTCGCTTGCCGTTGGCAGACTTTCTTGTGAAAGAAACTAACGCCAATAAAGAAGAAGTGGGGCGCATCGTTGATGAGCCGAAAATCGAAGCTATTCCATTTTCTTTTGAACCAGGCTTGGTCATTGGTTATTACTCAATGAGAGGTTAATAATGCAAAAAGGATTGCTCATGAAAACAACTAAATTATTGGACACTGAGCAAATCGTTTTTCAAGAGGTATCCACGGAGTGGATATCCCTTGAACTTGCCGGTGAAAGATTTGTTCTGGATGTCGACACTCTTCACGAGTTGGCATTCAGAAGTGCATCGTTTCTATCTTTGATAGAGAGTCAATGCTCAGAAGATATTTGTATGAGTGAGGGAACACGTCACTAGTTTGATCTAGTGACGTCTACGTCCTTTGGCTTCTGGCGTTCCATCGGCAGGATCTTCGGGCCATTGATGTTTCGGATAGCGAATGCGCAGCTCTTTGCGGACTTCGGGATATCCATTCTTCCAAAAACTTTCCAAATTACTTGTGACTTGCACGGGGCGGAAGTTCGGCCCGAGTAAATGAAAAGTCAGCGGTACCGTTTTAAATAGTAACTTCGGTGTTTCCATTAGACCGAACACCTCTTGAATACGCACTTCAATATACGGAGGTAAGGCCTCTGGATAGTGAATACGAATCAGACTGCCACTCGGAACCTTCAAAGATGCAGGAACTTCTGTATTAAGCAGCTGCTGCATCTCACTAGGCAGAGTGCTATTGAAAAAGTAAACGAGGTTCTTTTCAATGACATCTTTTAAAGAGCTTTCTCCTAAAGCTGCCATATTGAGGGCTTCTTCTTGGCTCTGTTCCCAATTGAAGGTGTCGAAGATACTTTTTCTGGAGTCATCACCTTCAAGATGCTTTAACAAAATTTGAAGGCGTTCATACCAATGTTGAAGGTCTTCGTTTTTTTGTAGTAGCCAAGAAAATCGACTTTTTAATACTTGCGGGAGCTGAGTCTGAATAACATCAGATGTAGGATTTTTTAAACTGGGTTCATCAAGTTCCAAGTCTTGAAACCATCGTGAACTTGCAAGGTAGAACTTTTCTTTCTCGTCATCAAAGATCAACTTTTCACGGCGTTCAATCTGGGAATCGAGTTCTTTAAGAATTAGTTCTTTATCTATGCCAATGGCATAAAAAACTTGAGTTTCGGAAGCGGCAGAATCAATTCCATGGATGGCGATAAAGATTTCAGACTTTTTTACTAAAGAATCATCTGAGAGTTTAACACCGCGCCCGCCCAGCATTTTTGCGCGTTCGCTCTTTTGACGGCGACGACACAGACGATCGGTAAAACTGTGTAGTAAAAGAAGTTCTAAGTTATCAGGGTTTTTTAAATCAGGGCCATTCATCATTCCTTGAGCTAAGCGGTAAAGCTGCTCAGAACTTTTTAGAATATTTTGAACGACTGCAGGAGACGAAGTCCCGCGCTTCCTAAATTTTTCTAACTCTTCAAGGCGAGGAGTTAGATCGCACTCAATGTCAGCTCCTAACCAACCAGCTAGCTCGTCTTTGCGAAGAAAGTCTTTCTCTTGAAGGATCGCAGCGACATCACAAGCTAATTGTAAGCAGCGAAGATCCAAAGATTTAAGAATCATCTTTGCTAGGCGCAAGGGCAGGGGAAAGCGTAAGAGTTTCTCACCCACGCTGGTGATGCGATTTTCTGTATCCACCGCTGAGAGAGTCTTTAAAGTTAATTGCGAGCTCTGAATAGAAACTAAGCTAGGCTTTTCGTACCACGAAAAAGTTTGGTAGTTTTGAACTCCTTGAGAACTTAAAAAAAGAAGGCTTTCACTCAGATCGATCCTTTGAACTTCAGGGATATCATGGGCTTGAAAGGCGAGTTCATCGTTCTTGCTCCATAGGCGATAACAAGTGCCTGCAAACTGACGAGCTGCACGGCCCGCGCGCTGAGTAGCACTGTTAAGGCTGATGCGACCGAGTTCAAGTTTTCCAAATCCTGTTTTGAAGTTTTGTTTTAATTGCTTTGAAATACCTGTATCAATGACTGTATCTACACCATCGACTGTGACGGATGACTCAGCGATATTCGTAGCCAAAACAATACGTCGCTGAGAACTTTTCTTTAAGGCCTCTTGCTGAGACTTTAAATCCAGTGCCCCATGCAATTCAAAAATACGAATTCCCAAACCTTGTGCCCAAGAGTCTATTTTTTCGTGTGTCCTACGAATTTCACCGACCCCTGGAAGGAAGACAAGAATATCTTTCTGTGAATTCGTAGAGGCCACTTTGAGGGTTTGAAAAATATTTTCATAAAAATCAGGTCCGGTGCCTAGGATCTGATGGGACTTTTGATTTTGAATAGTAAGTTCAAATAGTTTCCCGGGGACATCAATGACAGGGCAGTTACCTAGATACTGGCTGATCTTAGCGGCATTTAAGGTTGCCGACATAACGACAAGTTTGACGGGATGTCCAAGTTCCTGAAGTTCGCGAATAAGACCAAGACAGATATCTACCGTCAAAGAACGTTCATGAAACTCATCTAAGACGATAATATCAATATCTGAAAGTTCAGAGTCCTCTAAGAGCTTTCTCGCAAAAAGAGCCTCTGTCATAAAAATCAAACGCGTCTCTGCACTGGATTCATTAGCGAAGCGCACAGTGTATCCAACTTCATTTCCTACTTGCCAATTATTTTCTTCAGCGATGCGGTGAGTGGCAGCAACAGCGGCCATGCGGCGAGGTTCTAAGACCACCACTTTCTTTTGGCAGTGTTTTAAAAGAAAAGGCGGCAGGCGTGTTGTTTTACCGGCTCCGGGAGCCGCCGTTAAAACAATGTTTGGACTCTTAGCTAACGCAGCTCCAATGCCCTCTAAGAAATCATCAATCGGCAGACGTTCTTTCATTTTTACCTAGTCGGGTAAAGCATTAGCATGAACTCTGCTTTATCATGGGGATTTTTCTTAATGATTTGATCTATGGTTCCTTCAAGGCTTACTTCAGATTCTTGCGAAAGATTCATAACCATGAGCATTTTTCGCTGTGGGAAGTTTTCTTTCATGTCTTGAAGAATTTTTTTGAGGCGATAAGGAGTATCCATAAGAATCACGGCGCGCTTTTCTTTGGTGAGTTCCTTCAGAGCTTTTTTACGGGCTTCTGTTTCAGCCGGCAAAAAGCCTCTAAAGACAAACTCATCAATGCGCTCTCCGCACAGAGAAAGTAGACCCATTAAAGCCGAAGGCCCAAGGACCGATTTAACGGAAATACCTTTTTGGCGACAAAGACCGACTAGGTCAGCACCTGGATCGCAAAATCCAGGAGTGCCACAGTCTGAAACTAAAGCGACATTTTTTTCGGCACAGAGAGGGACCAAAGCGAGAAGATCTTCTTTGGTTGTATGCTCGTTTAAAACTTCAAACGTTTTTCCAGAAATGCCAAAGTGGCGCAAAAGCTTAGATGCTTCTTTGGTGCTTTCGCAGATGATGATCTCTGCGGCAGTTAAGATATCTAAAGCGCGCTGAGAGATTTCATGGGCCTCACCAATGGGAGTCGCTACGATATGAAGCATTTAAGATTCCTTTGTGCTTTTCAAAAAATTGACAATCGATTTAATCCCTTGAGGCGGCTCAGCCTTGCGTGAGTGAGTCGAGTCAAAAAAAATCATTTCTACGTGAGGACCGTTTTCTTGAAGATGGACTAGATTCACTGGTTCATTTTCAAAGAAATAGATTTTGTCGTAACCTTCTTTATCCGCTGCAATTACAAAGTCAGTTTT